>NZ_BDCR01000004.1:743835-1115753 GCF_001618385.1 Paludibacter jiangxiensis
TAGAGGAAGGGAAATCCATTTCGCAGGCACTAATACGGCAATTCGACAAGCATGAAATACGCGAAAAGCTGTTGAATATTTACCAATACCTCTACGAAAGCGACCTGCAACGAGCTGCATCAAAATTTCCTTCATTCCAGACAACCTGATTTTTCTATCTCTTTTCCGGAAGCGGATACTCATTCGGGTATCCGCTTTTTTGCCTTATTTCAACATCATATTGTTTATAATAAACAGATTACCGTTATTTTGGAAGGAGTAAGGCAAAAACGTATCTTTGTACTGAGATTTATCCGAAGCCATTAGTCTGCATTTATTCTTTGCGCAGGCCGGGGAATGGATTTGTAACCATTTCCTTGTTGGAAGAAGAAAATCATCACCAAATCTATTTATTTACTTAAAAAACAAAACAAATGAAGGTCTTAAAATTTGGTGGAACATCCGTAGGTTCCATCGAAAGCATTCTGGAGGTAAAAAAAATCGTTGAAGCCCAGCAGGAGCCGGTAATCGTAGTAGTTTCCGCACTGGGTGGTATCACCGATCAACTCTACCATGTTTCTAACTTAGCCGCTAATGGCGACCCGACCTACATCGATGCCATGCAGGCAATTGTAAAAAGGCATATCGATGTGGTAAATGGCGTTGTTCCTGCCGAAAAACGAACTCAGGTCACAACAACTATCACCGACTTACTGGAAGAACTCACCAACATTATGAAAGGTATCTTCCTGCTTCAAGACCTTACCCAAAAAATCACCGATTCTATTGTAAGTTATGGTGAACGTGCCTCTTCGACCATTGTCGGACAGGTGATTGACAATGCCGTTACGTACGACTCTCGTAAATTTATCAAAACTGTTCCGCAGTTTACCAAACATATCGTCGATTTCCATACCACCAACACGCTTATCAAACAGCAGTTTGCCAACGAGCAGAAAGTGGTTGTGTGCGGAGGTTTCATCTCTTCCGACACCCGCACCAATGTGGTGACCAACCTCGGTCGCGGCGGTTCCGACTACACGGCGGCTATTCTGGCGGCTGCTTTGAAAGCTGACGTGCTGGAAATATGGACCGACGTAGACGGTTTTATGACTGCCGACCCGCGCATTATCAGCAACACTTACGTTATTGATAAACTGTCGTTTATCGAAGCCATGGAGTTGTGTAACTTCGGTGCAAAAGTGATCTATCCGCCGACTATCTATCCTGCTTATCACAAAAATATTCCCATCCGGATCAAAAACACGTTCAATCCGTCTGCTCCGGGAACTTATATCTCCAACGACCGCACCACCGATACGGTAAAAGCAATCAAGGGTATTTCATCCATCAACGACACCTGTTTGATTACCGTTCAGGGATTGGGCATGGTAGGTGTAATCGGCGTGAATTATCGCATTTTCAAAGCACTGGCAAAAAATGGAATCAGTGTATTCCTCGTTTCGCAGGCAGCTTCGGAAAACAACACCTCGTTTGCCGTTAAAAACAGCGATGCCGACCTGGCCGTGAAAGCGCTCGACGAAGAGTTTGCCCGTGAGATCGAACTGGGCGAAATGAATCGTGCCGTGGCAGAAAGAGATCTGGCTACCGTGGCCATCGTGGGCGAAAATATGAAACGCATTCCCGGTATTGCCGGAAAACTGTTCGGCACACTGGGGCGCAACGGCATCAACGTGATTGCCTGTGCGCAGGGTGCTTCGGAGACAAATATTTCGTTCGTTACCGACCTGAAATCGTTGCGCAAAGCGCTGAACGTAATCCACGATTCGTTCTTCCTTTCCGACTATCAGGTGCTCAACGTATTCCTCACAGGTACGGGCACCGTGGGTGGTAGCCTGCTCGACCAGATCCGTCAGCAGCAACCCAAACTGATGGCAAAAAAAGGCTTAAAGCTTAACGTGGTAGGTATTGCCAATGCCGAAAAAGCGCTCTTTACCCGCGAAGGCATCGATCTGGAAACTTACAAGGAAGAAATCGAAGCAAAAGGCAAACCAACCTCTCCGCAACTGTTGCGCGACGAGATTCTGGGCATGAATATCTTCAACTCGGTATTTGTCGATTGTACGGCGAGCCCCGAAGTGGCAACCATCTACAAAGATCTGTTGTCGAACAACGTTTCGGTGGTGGCTGCCAATAAAATTGCTGCTTCGTCGGAATACGAAAACTATGCCGAACTGAAATCGATTGCCAGCAAACGCGGCATCAAATTCCTCTTCGAGACGAACGTAGGTGCCGGGCTGCCGATTATGAATACCATCAACAACCTGATTAACTCGGGCGACCGTATTTTGAAAATGGAGGCCGTACTTTCGGGTACACTCAACTATATTTTCAACACGCTGAGTGCCGAAAACACATTGAGCAAGACCATCCGCATGGCAAAAGAAGCCGGTTACTCCGAACCTGATCCCCGCATAGACCTGAGCGGCAAAGACGTGATTCGCAAGCTGATTATCCTGTCACGCGAAGCCGGTTACCGGGTGGAACAATCGGACGTAGAGTGCAACCTGTTTATCCCCGAAAAGTATTTCAAAGGTTCGCTGGAAGATTTCTGGAACACCATAGGCGAAATGGATGCGCAGTTCGAGCAACACCGCCAACGCCTCGAAACCGAGCACAAACGTCTCCGTTTTGTGGCTACCATGGAAGAGGGAAAATGCAGCGTAGGCTTGCAGGAGGTCGATCAGCGTCATCCGCTTTACGACCTAGAAGGAAGCAACAACATCCTGATGATTACCACCGAACGCTACAACGACTATCCGATGATTATCAAAGGATATGGTGCCGGAGCCAGCGTAACTGCTGCTGGGGTGTTTGCCGACATCATCAGCATTGCAAATATCAGATAATCAATTAATAGTTAACAACTAAATAAACACCCCGCTTTCGAAAACGAGAGCGGGGTGTTTTTGTTTTGCAAAATCTAAAAATATAATATGAGTGTCTTATATTTGATCTAATGGCTTGAAAAAACCTATTTGCATAACCACAGGTCTGTGACCTGTGTGAATATAACCTTCAATCATCACGACCTGAAAGGTCAGACCATATATACTAAAAGTGATGCCTTTCAGGCATTGAAGAATGGAGCTTTATCCAACCGTAAGCCATTGGCATACGGTTATGAAAATAACGCCTTTCAGACGATGTGAAATACAAGTAGGCAATATATCCGATAGTCAAAGATAGAATTATCCATATTTATATAGCTCCGTCTAAAAAGGCGAAGCTAATTCAAAGTTGATCGCATTTCGGTTTAGTCTTGACGACAAAACAAATCCTCTTTCATCACTAACAAAGCCCCGCCGGAATACATCCGACAGGGCTTTCTTTGCTCTTTATTCTTTGTTCTTTGCTCTAAACTTACCAGATCAAGGCCTGTTTTTCTTTTGGCAAATACATTTTGTCGCCCGGTTTCACGCCGAAAGCTTCGAGGAACATGTCGATATGCGGCAAGGTACCGTCAACACGCCATTTAGCCAATGAGTGAGGATCGAGCTTTGTGAGACGCAACATTTCCTGTTCACGAATATTGCTTGCCCAAACTGTAGCATAACCGAGGAAGAAACGTTGAGCAGGGGTAAAGCCGTCCATTTTATTTGCGTTGACATCGCCTTTTTTCATAGCATTCTGCATAGCAACGTATGAAATATGAAGACCTCCGTTATCCGCAAGGTTTTCACCAAGTGTCAGTTTACCGTTAGCTTTGGTACCGGGAACCACTTCGATGTTGTTAAAATAGTCAACCAACACAGAAGCGCGGGTATCAAATTTCTTAGAATCTTCGGGCTGCCACCAATCTTTCAGGTTACCTGTTAGGTCGTACTGGCGACCTTCGTCGTCGAAACCGTGTGTCATTTCGTGACCAATTACCACACCGATAGCACCATAGTTGGTAGCATCGTCAGCCTGTTGGTTGAAGAAAGGAGGTTGCAGAATAGCTGCCGGGAAACAAATTTCGTTAGTTGTCGGTTGGTAATAAGCATTTACGGTTTGCGGAGTCATCAACCATTCGTTCACGTCGGTAGGTTTGTCCACTTTGTTAAGCATGTAAGCCAAATCAAACTGATTGGAACGAAGGATATTTGCAAAATAGCTATCAGTCGACACTTTCAGATTGCTATAATCACGCCATTTGTCAGGATAACCGATCTTCACGTGAATAGCTTTCAGCTTTTCAACAGCTGTATTTTTGGTCTGCTGATCCATCCACTCCGAAGCCTGAATGCGTTGTGCAAAGGCATCCTGCAGATTGTGTACCAGTTCCACCATACGTTTTTTAGCTGAGGGCGGAAAATATTTTTCCACGTACATCTGGCCGACAGCTTCGCCCAACGAACCATTGATGGTAGTCACCACTCGTTTCCAGCGCGGACGCATCACTTCACGACCCGACATCGCCTTTCCGAAGAAAGCAAAGTTGGTTTTCACGAAATCTTCACTCAAATAAGGAGCTGCCGTATTGATAACGTTCCATGCAAAATAAGCCTTGATGGCACTGGGTTTGCCGTTTTTCAGCACATTCTGAACCGCCTTGATAAATTCAGGCTGAGCCACGTTCATGCTTTTCATGTTCGGCAAACCGACACCTTTGAAATAGGCATTGAAGTCTACATCAGGAGTCATTGCAACCAGTTTGGCCAACTCCATTTTGTTGAAGTTTTTATGCGGATCGCGGAGAGTTACACGGTCGAACGATGCTTTTGCCAATTCGGTTTCGAGTGCCATAACCTCTTCGGTCAGTTTAGCTGCCGGAGTTTTGGTCAGTTTGGCGTAACCCGAAAGGTCGAACATCTTGGTCATCATCTCCTGATATTTTGCACGAATTTCTTTTGTATGATCGTCGTTTTCGAGATAATAATCGCGTTGACCCATACCGATTCCTCCCTGATACAACCAGGCAATAGTCATTTTACTATTGGTATAATCGGCCTCGGCAGCCAGTTCGAAGAATGGAAAAATCCCGTTTTTATGCAGTGTAATCAACTCACTCTGAATCTGTTTTTTTGTAGCCAGTTTTGAAATAACATCAAGCAGAGGTTTAATAGGAGCCGCTCCCTGTTGTTGCAGTTTCACGCTGTCCATCCCCATATTGTAAAGGGTGGCAATTTTGTCTGGAATCGAACCCACAGCATGTTGCTGTTGAGCCAAACCGGTAATAAGTTCTTTCAACTTCGACTGGTTCTCTTCAGCTAGTTTGTCGAAACTTCCGTAACGTGCATATTCAGCTGTCAATGGGTGGTTTTTCATCCAACCGCCACAAGCATACTGATAGAAATCGTCAGCCGGATTGGCCGTCGTGTCCATATTGGCACGATCAATTCCCGAAGTCTGATTCGGAGCCGGGACTGGCTTTGAGGCTGTAAAAAGTGCGAGGGCACATCCTGCCAGAATCACAAATTTTTTCATTCGCGAAAAATTAAATGTAAATAAATATTCTACAAGAAATGCCATTATCCGGCACAAATCACTTGGGATAACAGCATTTTAAGGTTTAATGTGCAAAGTTAAATGAAAAAACAGAAAGGCAAACTTTTTTATGAAATTATATGCATGAAACATCTTATTCTGAAAAATAAAAAAGAGCAAAACCGAATTATTTTCAGTTTTGCCCTTATCTTATTTTTGACTCAAAAGAGATGATTATTCTCAGCGTGGAGATTCTTCTTCAAAGTTCACGTCTCCAAATCCTTCACTATCAAGTTCGTCAGCATTAAATTCTTCATCACCGTAGAACTGTTCATCAATATCGCCGGTTCCCTGCGCAACAGCCATTTCATTAAAATCCACAAACTGTTTTGGAGGCGTTCCTTCAGAACGCGTACACACGGCTTTATCACTGTTTTGACGGGGGATCAGCTCCTGCATGGTGATAAAAAAGGCACGATCACCCATCAAATCGAAATAGTACAAAAGTTTTTGCTTCTCATCGGTAACATAATCCTCAAGAGCAGTTGTATCCATTACCAAATTATCATATTCGGAACTGGTTTCCATTTCAATCAGGGTAATCTCCTGTTGTTTCTCCCATTCATCATCACAAAGGAAAAACGAGGTGATCTGATCTTTTTCATAGTTGACGGAGTCTAAAATTGCATTGTGCAGGTCAAAAAATGTAGCACTTGCATCAATGGTAATTTCACGCATAAAATCATCAACTTCGTCCGATAGAATAAGGAATTTGTAGAGCATAAATACTAGGTTTGAATTCGGCTGTAAAGATAGTACATTTTTAAATGACCTCAATAAAATAAGCTTACTTTTACTTTCCAAACACGCTTTGTTGTTCCAAATTTTTGGTCTATATTTGCCTCCGTCTTCAGGCATTATCCATGCTGCAAATACACAGCATGATAAATACTGAAGATGGTTTTAATTCGTTGTACAAATGGAGAATTTTATCGTTTCGGCCAGAAAATATCGTCCTGCCACTTTTATGTCGGTAGTGGGTCAGTCTGCGTTAACCGCAACGCTCAAAAATGCCATCAGGAACAATCATTTGGCTCATGCGTACCTCTTCTGCGGACCCCGCGGAGTAGGCAAAACAACCTGTGCCCGTATTTTTGCAAAAACAATCAACTGCGCACATCTGACCCCGGAATTTGAAGCCTGCAACGAATGCGAATCATGCCGTGCCTTTAACGAGCAACGCTCCTATAATATCCACGAACTCGATGCTGCCTCCAACAACTCGGTCGACGATATTCGGACACTGATCGATCAGGTGCGCATACCGCCACAAATCGGACACTACAGCGTTTATATTATCGATGAGGTTCACATGCTATCGGCTTCGGCTTTCAACGCATTCCTAAAAACGCTGGAAGAGCCACCGGCACACGCCATTTTCATTTTGGCCACCACCGAAAAGCATAAAATTTTACCTACCATTCTTTCTCGCTGTCAGATATACGACTTCAACCGCATCAGCGTAAACGATACGGTGGAACATCTCCAGCACGTTGCCAACAAAGAAGGCATCAACGCCGAACCGCAAGCGCTGAACGTAATTGCTCAGAAAGCAGACGGTGGTATGCGCGATGCGCTTTCCATTTTCGACCAGGTGGTTAGTTTTTGCGGAAATAGCATCACCTATCAGTCCGTAATTCAAAACCTGAATGTTCTCGATTACGACTATTATTTCAAGCTGACCGATGTATTTCTCGAAAACAAGGTAAAAGAGGCATTACTTATCTTCAACGAAATCCTGAATAAAGGCTTCGATGCCCACAATTTTGTAGGAGGGCTCAGTTCTCACCTGCGGGATGTGCTCATGTGCAAAGACCCCGAAACAGTGCAACTACTCGAAGTTGCCGATTCGGTGAAAGAGTCCTACGCCGCGCAGGCGCAGAAGTGCCCCAATGACTTCCTCTATTCGGCACTGGCAGTCATAAACGACTGCGACATGAATTTCAGGCTCAGCCGAAACAAACGATTACTTACTGAACTCACGCTTATCCGTCTCTGCCAATTGACGGACAAAAAAAAAAATGAGTTAAGCGAAGAATTCGCATTACCTCCAATTGAACTTATTCCGGAGATGCATCTTGGGCAACCTGATGCACAACAAGCTAACACCGCTCCGATACAGAGAGCCGTTGCATCCAACGCGCAACCGGCACCTTCTTCGCAACCGGCAGCACAGCCGACAAAGAGAAACGTTGTCACGGCACCACCGCCCATCAGCATCTCTATTACAAAACCACCTGTAAAAAAAGAAGAAACAGACACAAGAACCACCGTCAGGAGTCAACAAACCGAGAAACAAGACAACAACTTTACTGTTGATTCACTCGAAAAAGCATGGAAACATTTTGCAACAGAGATCATTCCTGAAAAGACTCATGCCAAAAACATTATGCTGAACAATCTGCCTACGATTGAAAGTAAGCATAAGCTAAAACTCATTTTGGACCAGAAACTTCAGGAAAGCTCCATGAATGAAGTTCTATACGATCTGACATCCTTCCTTAGACGTAATTTGATGAATGATTTCGTTGAAATGGAAATCATTGTCGACACCACAAAGGAAAACACCAAAGTAATGTCACCTCAGGACAAATTCGCCAAAATGGCAGAATCCAATCCTGCTTTGCTGCGTTTAAAGAAAGAATTCGGGCTGGAAATTGACTGATTGTTAGGACTGATCGGCCTTTTTAGCTTTTTTATCGTAGCACTTGAAATAAATTATGTACATTTGCACACTCGTTGTCACATTTCATTTTTCCTGTCAAAACGTTGTGCAGTTCGAGCAGCAAAACTGGGTGTAAACTTGTAAACAAGAGCAACAACACAATTCTATTAATTTAAAAAATTCAGATGAAGCGTATTTTATTGCTTTTCTTTGCTTTGGGTTTCATTGCTTGTTTGGCTCAGGCACAAACAAAACCCCAAATCTACTCCCGTTGGAGTGGTCGTGTTATTATATGCAGCGACCCGCAAAGCATTTATAAATCTTACCAGTGGTATGCCGATTCACTTTCTTCGGTAGGAATCGATTTAACGAAAACGAAACCGACTCAATTTGGTCCCATAAAAGGAGCGACTTCTCAATATTACTCTAAAAACGGGCAAGGATTGTATGGCTATTATTATGTAGTTGCTAAATTGGCAGACGGCACCAGCGTCACCTCAGACACTATCGCACTTCACGTAAGCCAATCAGCATCAAAAGTATCTATTGCCCCCAACCCGGTTTCAAAAAGCAGTGCTCTTAATGTTGAAACAATCTCACCTGATATTCAGTTAGCTAAAGTTCAAATTTACACTATGAGTGGAATAATGGTGCGTCAGTACACAACCTCCGACGCAAGTGCAGCCATTGAAGCTCCATCAGCCACAGGTTGTTATATGGTCCGAATTCAACTTGCCGATGGTAGCACATCAACACAAAAGCTGTTTGTAAAATAAACCATTTATCCATTTTCTTATCAGACAAATGAAAAAAACAGTCGTCTCTTTATTAGCAATACTATTATCCATTTCCATGTTTGCTCAGAAAGCCAATTTCAAAGGCTTTGAATTATATGGAACTGCAGCTACCGGCATGTTTGGAACCAATTACTGGCCAACCAGCGGCTCTCAATTCAATGGTCCCGGCTTGCGAGTAGGTATCGGCGGAGGATTTTTCATAACTCCGCATTGGGGAATAACTACAGGGATAAACCTCTCCACCTATAGCGCGTTTTCGAGCATCAAAGCCGGAACTTCATATTCTTACACAACCTACGACAGCGACGGGCTGCCATATACTGAAAACATCAAGGTAGACAGCAAGATAAAAGAGCAAGACATAATGTACCGGATAGAGTTTCCGTTTTTGTTGAACTATCGTTACTATCTTCCATCAGGCAATGCTCTTTATGCTGCCGGAGGTATAACAATCTCTCTACCAATGGCGGGATATTACCATGCCAGCCAAGGAACCTTCACAACTACAGGAAAATATGAGGACCTAAATGCGACATTATCAAATATGCCTTGGTTAGGTTTTACGTCCACAGACATTAGCGGTGCACATGGCATGATTCCTTCCAACAAATCGTACAACGCATCTTTTGAACTCGGATACCTACATCGCTTAAAGAAAACCACTTATTTAACCCTTGGTGTTTTTGGCGACTATGGATTAAAGGATTTGCGCCGCACAGTGGGAGCTTCTTACCTGATTTATCCCTCCTCTCAATATATCGGCATTCCGAATTCCGGTACTATCAGCTTTAACCGTCTAATGTCATTTGGAGTAAAAGCTGCATGGCACCTGAACATCTCAGGAGAACCTATGCCCAAAGGAAAGAAGAAAACATACGAACAACCCCAAAAATCGGTTGATCCACCGTCCTTTAACCACACAAAAGGCGGACACCAACGTACAGGCAAATAACAACTAAAATATTATCAATTCGTTCAGATTGATGAAGAATCAATCCTCAAGTCATTTTAAGATATGGGAAGAGCATTTGAATACAGAAAAGCACGTAAAATGAAAAGATGGGGCAACATGGCCCGCGTGTTTACAAAATTAGGTAAAGAAATTTCTATTGCAGTAAAAGCCGGTGGACCTGAAGCGTCAAGCAACCCTCGCCTTCGCGCATTAATTCAAAATGCGAAAGCTGCGAATATGCCCAAAGAAAACGTAGAGCGTGCCATCAAAAAAGCTATTTCTAAAGATGAAGCCGACTACAAAGAAATGGTGTATGAAGGATATGCTCCTCATGGTATTGCTGTAGTAGTTGAAACCGCAACAGACAATCCAACAAGAACTGTAGCCAATGTTCGGAGTTACTTCAATAAATTAGGCGGTTCTTTGGGAACAACCGGTAGCTTGTCATTTTTATTCGACCGGAAAAGTGTTTTCAAAATCGTACCGAAAGCCGAAATGGATCTGGAAGAGCTGGAGCTCGAACTAATCGATTACGGTGTTGATGAAATTTTTGCAGAAGAAAGCGAAGTCATTCTTTATGGAGAATTTGAATCGTTCAATAAAATTCAGAAATACCTTGAAGAAAACGGATTCGAAATCATCAGTTCCGAGTTTGAACGAATCCCGAATGACACAAAAGAATTGGGAGAAGAAGAACAAGCTCAGGTAATGAAACTCATTGAAAGAATTGAAGAAGATGAAGACGTTCAAAACGTTTTCCACAACATGAAATAATTTTCTTTTCAATTAAAATAACAAAGCCCTTCGTGTTGACACCGAAGGGCTTTTATTCTTATGATATGCGACGTCTATTTCTTGCCATTATCCTTGGATGTACTCTATGTTCATTATTCAGTGCAACAAAAATATCCAGAGATGAAATCTTGCTGAAAGGGCTATTCGGACGACTATACAAAGCTTCATCGGACTCTGTCCGCAGCATCCTGAACGACTCAATATGTCATCAATTCAGCGTCACACTGCGTAACGATTCTTCGTTTCAATATGCCTTTGATTCACTGGCATATCTTGGCAAGATATACTCCACTGATCATAAGCTCAGAATTTATTCCTGGAATTACATTTCCGACAACGGTGACTATCGTTTCTTCTCTTATTTTCAGTTCGCCACAAAACAACTCATTCAACTCGTTCAGAATCGTCCGTGTTATCTGCCTGACGAGAACAAGATGATAACAGCCAATAATTGGTACGGAGCACTTTACTACAATGCAATTCCCATCAATCGCGACAATCAGATTCAATATATTTTATTAGGATGGTCACACCTGTCCGAATCCGAGAATTTCAAGATAATAGATGTCCTTTCTCTCAAAGACAGCACAATCACGTTTGGAGCTCCCATATTTAATACAGAAAACAGGTTACGCATTGCCATGCCCTACTCTTCCGCCCATTCATTAGCATTGCAATACGATGCAAAACGCAGCCTCTTTATTTTCAACCACCTGCATGAAGAGGGTAATAAAGATAAAAAGATACCCGATGAATCGTTTTCCGGTTATCAGCTGGTAAACGACAAACTAGTTTACAAAGAAGAGGTTACATTCGACCACAAAGAAGAAAACCAACCCCGGACAAAAGTTGAATATGGTCTGGAACCCAACAAATAATTCAAAGTAATTTACACGCTGTCTCTTTGGAAATTACAAGAAAATAACTTATCTTTGCAGCTCATTTGGTCGCAATCGCTGGCAGAAGAGAGAGAACTGTTATGTTGCGTACTAAGTCTAAATTAATTAATTGAAAAACAATGGATTTAGTTAAAGTTGCAGAACAAGCTTTCGCCCTTGAGCGTAGCCTTCCTGCTTTCAAAAGTGGTGATACAATCACTGTTGCTTATCGTATTATTGAAGGAAACAAAGAACGTATCCAGCAGTACAGAGGTGTGGTAATCAAAATCACAGGATCTGGCGACAAAAAACGTTTTACTGTTCGTAAAATGTCTGACAATGTTGGTGTTGAACGTATCTTCCCTATGGATTCTCCATTTATCGACAGCATCACAGTAAACAAAGTTGGTAAAGTTCGCAGAGCAAAATTGTACTACTTGCGTGCACTTACCGGCAAAAAAGCCCGTATCAAAGAAAAACGTGTTTGATTTGTTTTTCAAGCAATCATCTATAAAAAGGAAGCTCGAAACGAGTTTCCTTTTTTTGATTAAGTACTATGCAAAAATCCATGAACCTAATTATCGATCACGGCAATAGCGCTGTAAAGATTGCCATATTTGAGCAAGACAGACTACTCGTTGTTGAAAGATATCCTCTTTTAACAGCAACAATTGTGGCTGATTTTATGAGTCGGTTTCCAGTCAAAGCTATCATCCTGTGCTCTGTCATTTCTATTGATCTACATACAAAACAATATTTACAAAACCTTCCCGTCTATTTTACGGAACTCACACACCACACGCCTCTCCCGATCAAAAATGAATATGAAACCCCCGATACGTTAGGGAAAGACCGAATTGCAGCCGCTGTTGGAGCCAATTGGTTACTGCCAAACGCCAATCTGCTTATCATTGATGCAGGAACTGCAATTACTTACGATCTTGTTTCTTCAGAAAACACATTTCTGGGCGGAACTATTTCGCCGGGGGCTCAAATCCGGTTTAGAGCATTGCACGAATTTACCGGGAAATTGCCATTGGCGGAAGAAAAAAGCACTGATTTATTAATCGGTAAAAATACAATTGATGCAATTACGGTCGGAGTAATGCAAGGCATTGAGTTTGAAATAGAAGGATACATAACTTTGTTTATGCAAAAGTATCCAAACCTTTCAGTTTTTTTAACTGGTAGAGGCTCAATTCCTTTTGTGGCAAAGCTAAAAAACCCCATCTTTGTAGAGTTAAACTTAGTATTGATAGGACTTAACCGCATATTAACTTATAATGTACAGCTATAGAATTGTTTGCGCACTTGTTGCCTTAACCATTGGTGTTGCCGTAATGGCACAGAACAACACGAATTCACCTTATACCCGTTATGGACTTGGAGAATTGCGAGAACCCGGCTTCGGTCGTAGTCAGGCAATGGGTGGAATTGGTTTCGGAGTAAGAGATCACGCTTCAATCAACCCGGCAAACCCTGCTTCATACAGTGCTATCGACTCTATGACTTTTCTGTTCGATCTTGGCATTTCCGGTCTAGCCTCACATTTCAATGACGCAAGCGGAAGTCGCAGTACCCACAATGGGAACCTGGACTATCTGGCAATGCAAATGCCGTTAAGCAAATTTATGGGAGCAAGCATCGGAGTAATTCCATATTCTTTTACAGGTTACGATTATTCATTGTCTGGAATAACCCCAGTTAACGGCCTTTCCGACACTATCAATTATATTCAGCAATACAATGGTTCAGGTGGTATTTCTCAGATTTACGGTGGATTATCGTTTCGTTTATTCAAACATATATCCCTCGGAGCAAATGCCATTTATCTTTTTGGAAGCAACTCTTATAACAGAGCATTAAGCATCGTTGATATATCCAACACATCACTGACAACTCATTCAACTTCTGAAAAGATTAGCATAGATGTCAACTCTTTCAATGTTCGACTTGGAGCTCAGGTGTTTGGAAAGATCTCAAAAAAAGGATATTTAACCGTGGGTGCAATGTTTGAACCCAAAATGAACTTACACGGCACTTATGACAAGGTCATTCTGGGTCTCGACAGCACGAAAGACGCACTTACTTCGCATTCGTTTGAAACTCCCATGCAATTTGGGGTTGGAACAAGCTATACCTACGATAACCGCTTAACCCTTGGAGCCGATTTCTTGTATCAAAAATGGGGCGACGCAAAATATTTTGGTCAGACCGGAGCTTTGAAAAACCGCACTAAGATATCTATTGGTGGTGAATATATCGATAACCCATATGGTAAGACATATTTCCAGCGTATGAGTTTCAGATTCGGGGCGTATTATTCTGACTCTTATATCAATGTAAACGGATATACACCTAGTCAGATGGCAGTAACCTGTGGTTTTGGATTTCCTCTGCGTTCTTCAAAAAGTATGATCAACACATCCTTTGAATATGGGATTAAAGGAAAATCGACTGACACCTCAATTAAAGAGAATTATTTCAGATTTACACTGGGTCTTTCACTTAATGAAATCTGGTTCTTTAAACGCAAACTATAATTGGAAGAAGCTGGCCGCATAAATGTATAACCAACATATAAAATACAACATCAAATGCTTAACAATCGCCCTTGGGGCGGTTGTTTTGTGCTTTTGTACAGGATGCAAAAAAACGGAATCTGAGATCCCCGTAAAACCTATTGACAGGACCAAACTGCCGAGAATGTATGCCGAAAATGTAACCACGTTAATTTCCGACTCGGGGATTACAAGATACAGGATTACTACGCCGGTTTGGTATATTTACGACAAATCGTCCGAACCGTACTGGGCTTTTCCAAAAGGCGTTCATTTGCAACGATTTGACCAGTCATTCCATGTTGACGCCGAAATCAACTGTAAGAAAGCCTACTACTATCAGGTGCGTCAGCTTTGGCGACTTGACGGTAAAGTCCGGATGATTAATTTACAGGGAGATATGTTTGAAAGCGAACAAGTCTACTGGAACCAGCGGGATCAAAAAATCTATTCTGATTCTCTGATCAAAATCACACAACGCACAAAGATTATTACCGGATTAGGTTTTGAGTCCAACCAGACTCTAACGCAATATGTCATCAAAAAGCCGCAGGGTATTATTCCGGTCAGCTCTGCAATGTAGGTCATAAATGGAAATTTACCTTATAATAATTATTTCATTGCTATTTTCAGCCTTCTTTTCGGGAATGGAAATAGCTTATATATCTTCCAACAAACTAAGGTTTGAACTGGAAAAAAGTCAGAGTCATGTGACCAACTTTTTCCTTTCCATTTTTTATCGATACCCCGAGCAATTCATTACAACCACCTTAGTTGGCAATAATATTGCATTAGTCATTTTCAGTATAATGACTGCTCAGCTAATGCACCCGCTCTTGCTGACCGTCACAGGCAGCGACCTTTTTATCACATTAATCGAAACTGCATTAGCTACTGCTTTCATCCTATTGGCTGGAGAATATATTCCGAAGATTATCTTTCGTTCAAATCCCAATCTTTGGTTGAGAATATTTTCTCCGTTGTTTTTCCTGTTTTACATTGTTCTCTATCCTATTTCCAAAATCAGTGTCTGGGTCTCCATCTTCCTGCTCCGCACAGTTGGTGTCAAAGTGAATTCGAAGCATCATCATGTGTTCTCCCGTATAGATTTAGACCATTTGATTCAGGAAAGCATAGATCATCAGGACGAGGAACAGGATTTGGATACCGAAGTGAAAATTTTCCAGAATGCGCTGGACTTCTCTTCCGTTAAACTGCGGGATTGCATGGTGCCCCGCACCGAAATCATTGCCATTGATGAAGCTGAAGCATCGCTACAACAACTAAAACAGCTTTTTATTGAGACAGGACATTCAAAAATTCTCATCTACCAAAACAACATAGATTCCATCATAGGCTCTATCCATTCATCAGAAATGCTTCGCCATCCGGATACCTGGACAGAACATATTAATGACGTGCCTATTGTTCCGGAAACGATGCAGGCGAATAAATTGATGAAGTTATTCAACCAGCAAAAAAAGAGTATTGCCGTAGTGGTTGATGAATATGGAGGAACAGCCGGAATTGTAACCCTCGAAGATATTCTTGAAGAAATTTTTGGAGAAATAGAAGATGAACATGATCGCAGTGGATTGATCTCCAAGAAGCTTGAAAACGGGGAATATATCCTTTCCGGAAGAATGGAAATAGATCAGGTTAACGAGCTTTTTGACCTTGAGATTCCCGAATCTGACGAATACAGCACTATAGCAGGTTTTATATTAAGCCACTATCAGAACCTGCCAAAAGCCAACGAAACCATAAAAGTTCTGCATTTTACATTCCGTATACTCAAAGTAGAAAACAACAGGATAGACCTTGTTAAGCTTAGGCTTAATTGACTTTCCTGGTAAACAGCGAAAAATTCACATTGCCATACTGACGATGTTCCAGAAAATTCGGCTCCTGACTAAAGTCCTGCTTGGCTGAATGTTCAAGAATAAATATTCCGTCATCACTCAGCAAATTGCCCTGCAGCACTAACGCCGGTAATTGAGGTAATTCTTTCATTTCATAGGGAGGATCAGCAAATATCACATCGAATTGTTCCTTCCCCTGTTGAATATAGCGAAACACATTCATTTTAATCGGATAAACGACCTTCATCAAGCCCAGCTCCTGTCTGATTTTATGTATAAAATCCAGATGCTTATCGCTCATCTCAACACTCACAACCCGTTTTACTCCTCTGGAGGCGAATTCGTAACTAATGCTGCCCGTACCTGCAAAAAGATCGAGGACTACACAATCCTCAAAACTAATGTAGTTATTCAGGACATTAAATAAAGCTTCTTTGGCAAAGTCCGTTGTTGGACGTGCCGTGATGTGGGTTGGCGGGCTAAACCGACGACCTTTGAATTTTCCGCTTACAATTCGCATATAGGAAGGTAAAACAAGTCTGTAAAAATTTCTTTGGCTTCTGCCTTTATCTCCGGAGTCAACTGAAACAGATCAGGCAATGGAAGTAAATTCAACTTTGCAAAATGCTGCTTCAAAACGACAATCCGTTCGTCCAGCAAATTATCGACTCCCTGAAAATAGATACGCACTTTTGACGTCTGGAAGCCAAACTGTTCGCAAAGGCGCAAGAGCCAATAAACTATATCATCGCAAGTCTTAATCGCAAAATAGTTAGACAACATCAATTTCCCATTATCAAATACACAGACATACAAATAATTATCCGTGATCCGAATTCCCATGGTGGGACTTGAATCGACAGATCGTGATAAATTGGCAGCTGCAATCAGCATTGCCGAAGAAGTATGAATAAGATTTGCCTTGGGAAAATAGGGAGCAATAAATGATTTGAAAGAAGGAGCAACAGCAAAAAGGTTCACCATTGACAAGGAAGGAATAAACTGCTCAATCACTTCATGTTCTTCGTTAAATTCGGATGTGAATGCCAATAAATTCCGTTTATTTTCTTGCCTGAATAAAGCCCGGGGAATCATCAGGCTGGGCTGTGCATCAAGGGCTATAGATACACGAGAGAAAGGAATTGCTGATAGTTCGTCAAACAATTCAATTGTTTTTGTCAATGAGATATGGCTAACCCTCTTTATGCCAACAAATAGCTTTGAAGTATCGTCCAAAATAACAAACGAGCAATCATTATCGCTAAGGTATAACCATAAACTATAGCGATTAGCTTGTTGAAGTTTGAATTCGTCTGAAATAATCTCAATATCCATTGTACTTTTTTCTTAGGTCTGTTGATCCCTTTCTTTCACAAAAGTACAAAAATATCTTCATTTCGAATAACATATCTTTGGCGACATGTCAGGCAAAAACTGCTTCAATTTCGGCAGGAATCGTTTGATAATGCAACACACTCCAATTCCCTTGTTCGTCTTCCACCAATGCCGAAAGGCTTTCCACCCAATCGCCGGAATTCAAATAGTGAACATCACCATAGTAACAATTTGCCGGAGAGTGAATATGTCCGCATATCACGCCGCCGCAATGCTTATGCTTGGTAAGTCTGACCAGTTCTTTTTCAAAGTCTGAGATATAAGATACAGCACTCTTCACTTTCTGCTTCATATGCTGAGCAAGTGAAGAATATGGCTTTCCTCTCTTTATTCTGAAATAATTGTAGATGCGATTCAGATTCAAAAGAAAATTATAGCCGACATCCCCAATCATAGCCAACCACCGCATGTTTACCGTGATGTTATCAAATACATCACCATGCAGTACAAAATACCGTTTACCATTCGACTCCAGCATATAGTCTTTCACCACCTGAATATTGGGAAACGCAAAAGGAACTATTTTATCCAGAAAATCATCATGGTTTCCCCTTACATATATCACATCAGTTTGTTCTTTGACAATCTTTGATATGATTTTCTTAATAAACTGCGTATTCTTTTCACTCCAATATTTTTGTGATTTTCTTAACTGCCAACCATCAATAATATCTCCATTGAGAATTAGCTTTTCGCAGGAAAATGAAGAGAGAAAGCCAAGCACTTCATGCACTTTGCTATGCTTAGAACCCAAGTGAATATCAGAAAGAACGATAGTGCGATATCTGGTTTGCGAAACAGTTTCTCCGCATCCATTAATCATTTGAAAGTCTTTGTCTAGTTCCAAAACGTAAATAATTTAGCAATTAACCACATGCAAAATATTGATTATCAAGACAAATCAATATTTGTAATTACAAATTAAAAATAGACTTTCGTCATTGCTATTTTATTACGGCGATGTTACCTTTATATTATTATGAGAGTGGATTATAGGAAAACAATATCTATTTGTAGAATCACACGGACACCTATTAAACCCGAAATGCAAGATCAATTTTAAATGGAATTAATGTCGATAGAAGAATAATCTGAACAACATTTTTTCTTTTAGTTTTCGAAGAAACTATTTGCGAAAAAGAAAAAAGATATTACCTTTGCACCACAATTGAGCGGGGTGTAGCTCAGCCCGGTTTAGAGTACGCGTCTGGGGGGCGTGTGGTCGCAAGTTCGAATCTTGTCACCCCGACTTAAATCCCTCAAATACCGCCTTTTATGGGCGGTATTTTTGTCTTGAGATATTAGCTCAGCTGGTTTAGAGCGCTTGCTTGACAGGCAAGAGGTCACTGGTTCGAATCCAGTATGTCTCACACAAAAAAGCCACTTACAAAGAATTTTGCAAGTGGCTTTTTTGTGTCCTTTTCTATTTTATTCCTTTTCTGACCCAACAACTTTAGTCAGCCTTATATCAAAAAAGAACTGATAAGTAACTGTTCCTTGTGACGGAGTTTTGAAAGTATGAGACATTTTCCATCCGACATACTGCCCCCTGAAAGATTTTGCATAAATATCAGCTTGTGTTTTGAGCAATGCAGCAGAATCTTCGTATTGCTTTACTTTTTCCTGTACAGCCTCCTGTTCTTTTGATGTAGGAGCCAGAATAGCATTGCCTGTTTCTGTCACAAATAAGTTATGGTAATATTCGGCTTTTCGTGCCAGATCAACATATCCTGAATCAGTCTTATAAGAAGAGAATAAAGAATCAAGGCTTCCAAAACTAATCGGGTGATAACTTTTATAATCACTTAAAGTGTGCGATAACTCTTCATCAATCAACTTCTGCGCTGTTTCTTTATTATTACCGCACGATGACAAAACAGCAACAACCACTACAAATAAAAAGAGTCGTTTCATCATAAATTCAGATTTTACGCGCTTGAAAACTGCGATTCAAACACTCATTGTAAATCGCAAAGATACAATGATTCTATCGATTAGTCTGCTTGAAAAGCAGAAAATATTGTTGTTCAAGCAAAAATAAATCTAATGACTCGCTTTCAACGAGGAAACCCGCCACAAACAATCCCGCACAAATAACTACTAATCAGTTTTCAAGACAATCTGTGCAGAGAATGCATTATTTATTGCCAAAATAAAATCTTTCATTTCGTTATTCATGTTGGCAGGATAAGTACCTCGTTTAATGTTTATCTTCTGAATTATCATCAACTTCCCATCGTGTTGCTGAATAGCAGAATAAAAACTGCCAAATGGTTTTTTCAAAGACACGTTTGACGGACAAGACTCAATCCGCACTCCTTCCGGTAGTGCAATTTGAATTGTATCATATTCCAAACCTCCATTTTCAAAAACAAACGGATATTTTCTGCTTCGTTTTGAAAATAGCTTCATGCTATTCTTCAAAGGATTGACTGGACAAAACATGCGTGTACCGGATTTGGCTGCATACGTTTCTGAATTCAACTTATATTTTACAGTCATCCGAGGAAGCGCATCTCTTTTTTCCACACATGAAATGTCGGATATTGTCATATTCGGCAAGTGAAAATCAGATTTGATATCTTTAACACGTTCGTCATTATTCATATTTTTCTCAAAATCGAGCATTTCTCTAAACTCATGCATCTCATATCCGCACTGTACATTCGCCTTCATCATGCCATTCTTGTCTACACTCACTTGCAAACATTTATGTGTATAAGACAATGTATCTGCATATTGAGGTAGTTTATATAGCTTGCCTCCCTCCGGTGTTACCAAAAGAGCATTATGCCCTGCAATATTATCATGAACGTACCCAAAAGGAGTATACTGGCTTGTGCACTCCAAGGGAATTGTATCCGTTTTAAAAGGTACTGTAAGAATGGCATGATTAAACTGTGCGGGCGTTGCGAATTCTTTCATAAACTGTTTCTTATCTCCGCTATAGATTATCGTGAAATAAGATTCGATACCTACAGCTTTCAACATTGCCCTCAAATAATTACTTAATCCTTTGCAATCACCAAATCCTGTTTGATAAACACTAGATGCGGCGATAGGCTGCCATCCGCCGACACCCAATTGGATACTTACATAACGAGTGGATTTCTGCAAAAATTCAAAGATTTTTTTTACCTTTTCTTTATCAGAAGCCAGCCCAGAAACCATACCTTTAAGTTTTTCAACAAATTGATCCGGCAAAACATCTCTGTCTTTGAGAAGGCTCCATTCAAATTTACCGACATCACTCCAGGAATTCAATGAACCTATGAACTTATCATAAGCGAACTCACACGGTTTTATCATCATCAAAGGCACAAAACTATCTATCCCTGCCATTACAGGCTCTTCATCAATAGCTTTAAATCCCACGGACTCCCACCGGCACACATCGGACCCGTCTTTGCTTGTCTTCACGGCTTCTTTTGCAAAATTGCGCGTAAAGACATTATATTCAACCCCTTTGGGAATTTGCAAAAAATACTCCGCATTCTGCAAAGACTGATTATAATTATGTACAGGAGCAAAGACAGGAAACATTACAATCCCGTTCTTAAATTTAATTTCATACTCATATTTGATGGTATATGGGTAATTAGGCTGACTGTAACTGTAAATGTTTTTAATTTCATCAGATGCCACTTCCTGAGAAAATGAAGATGTAATCAAATCCGAATTCCGTATTTTTTTTACCAACTTCCCATTGGCATCGTACACTTCTCCTGAAAACTTTTTAAGTTCCCAAAATTGACCCGTGCCCTCAAAAAAATCCGCTTCATCTTTCCCTTTTTCATCCAGTATAGTCACAACACGAATCACTTTCTGCAATCCATTATGTTGATCATAATACTCGAAGTGTGTCGATTCATACCGCACTACTGAATATGCATCCGTTTTTAATGAATCCGGAATCTGACTGACCGGGTAATTCAGGGTTTCTGCCCCTGAGACAGAAACAAAAACACCAAACAAAAATGCTATTAGAACAAAGTGTGACTTCCACATACAACCGATTTTTACAGATTCATTTTTTTCAGAACAACCTGCTCATTATTTTTTGCCACAATATGAGACCAAAAATCTTTAAGGTTCACATACTCAGTTGTAGGATAAATAGTCTGATTAAATGTAAGAGAAGATACGAGCTGTATTGATTCTCCTGCACTCTGAACCAGATAACTATACAACGCGTCTTTGTCATTAATTGCTACCTTTTCCGATTTGGGCATTTCTTCAACTGCAAAACCATTCGGCACAAGAATGGATATGGCATTTTTTACTATCCGTGGATATGAGAGCTCTACCGGTAATTCTCTTTTATCTGCCGTAAATGGATTTGATTTCTCCTGAAATAGCGTTAACAGATTAACATAAAGCTTTGAGTCTGCCAAAGAAGCTGCCTTATTAAAAGTAAATTTCTCAACAATAGGTTTATTTATACTATCAAGCCCGTTAATCTCATAACTATCAATATTCACACCATATTTATTCTGCAAAGACTCAATCCATTCATCCCTGTTTTTATACTTTTTATATTGCTCACGAAAATCATAGGCCAGTTGATTTGTTTTCATTGACGAAACTTCTACCATCATTTTATCATTTTCAAATTTAATCAATGAAACATTTCTCTCTAAGCTCGAATTAATATGCGACAAATCAACCCAATCTGACAAATTACTTTCCACACCTCTGAATGAACGGGCCATATCTACCAAATACTCATCATCCAGCACATTTATCGGAGCATTTTTTCGGGATACATCCATAAAATATTTATTGTCATCCACATCTAACCCAACAACAAAATAGTTAATGCTATTGATCGAAGGATTAGCTCTCGGAAGCCTTCCTTCACTCTTACTACTCATAACAATCGGATATGCGTCAAAGCCCGCATCCTTAAGAATATTAATCAAAATAAAATTCATATCAGCACTATTCCCTACTCCATCTTTCAATGCCTTCTTCAGAGAAGCATTGTATATCGATGTTTTTTCATTCCACTTTACTTTCGATTTGACCAAATCGTATAATGCCTGTATTTTTTCGACATTCGTCATTTTTGAATCCTTTATCGCTTTCACTTCTTCTTTCAGCAAACCCGATTTTTTAAGATTTCCCCCGAAATCACTATCATCCATCAATTGCTTTTCAACATCTTTCCATGTATAAGCAAATGATTTATAGACTGCTCCTGGAATCTGCACCCCAGATATTTCAAAAGACACCGAGGTTATATAATCATTCATATAAGCGACAAATTTATCTTTCTTAAGAGCTGGAAGGTTCTTGGCTTTCAAGAAAATATGCTGACTGGTACATAATAAAGGACCTCCGTTTAGCAGCAAGGTTTGATTTTCTGGTTCACGAATATTTTCCATAGGACAATATCCCCTGGTATTGACATTAAACGAAAAATATTCAGGAATCAGAACATCATAGATACTCTGGCATACAGGAATCTCTCTCTGGAATCTCCATGAGCGAATACTTCCCTCAAAATCAGACACAATAGTATACTTATATTCTATTAATGTACCTGCTTTTACGTTCGGCAACGTAATTTTTTTCTGAAAAACCTTTTCTTTAATATTCTCTGTGAAAATATATTCTTTTGATAATCTTGTCTTCTCAACCTTTCCACCTACATAATTGTAAGAATAGCCATCAATACTTTGCACAGTTTCTCTGCTATTAGGTCCATAATCCTCGTATCTAATTTTTATGTTTGCACAATCAGCTCCTGCGGGTTTGAGAATTTTAATTTTGGCATAAACATCAAAACACACCTGAAGATTATCATTATTTACCTGATAATAGCTGCTCCCCTTTTCGTAAAGAACAACAGCTACAGCACTCGTATCTTCCGCAAAAGAACTCATCTTCACTTCTTCTTCTGATACTTTACCAAATTTATTGGTATCTTTTTCTGCCGCTAGCATAAACGCATAAGATAAACAGCAGACCAGGCACACGAAAATTTTCTTCATTTTAGCATGTTTTTAATTAGTATGTAAATCCAAGGTTATTATTGCAAATAAAATTAAACATCTATTTTGCAGCATTTTAAATATAAAAAGCAAAAACATTACATGTTAAATTTTATCGGGATAAATATACTATATTTTTCATAATTAAAACTATATAAACAATTTTTCCTAATTAACATTGTAATGTATTGTCAAAGCGACAGCAATAGCCACAAAAAAAAAGGAGTCATTTATTATTATAACAAATGACTCCTTTAATAACAAAAAGCAGATATCGATCAACTCAACAGTATTTGCATAAACTGCTGGCTTTGTAGAATTCCGTATGAACCTTTTTGCGCCTCATATTCATCGTAAATAAGTACTGCATCGGGCTCTTGGTGCGGACGATAAATAACAAACGGCACCGGGGCTGCGGTGTGAGTTCTTATACTGCACGGCGTCGGATGATCCGGCAAAACAGCAATAGTAACCGGCTCATTCCATTTTGAAACTTCTTCGAATATCGGCTTCACCACTCTGCTATCCAAATATTCGATGGTCTTTACTTTAAGAGCCACATCTCCTTCATGGCCTGCTTCATCACTCGCTTCGATATGAAGATAGACAAAATCGTCGGTGCGCAAAGCATCAATTGCAGCCTGCGCCTTACCTTCGTAATTAGTATTGTAAAGTCCGGTTGCACCATCCACAACAATAGGCCGTAATCCGGCATACACACCGATTCCCTTAATGAGGTCCACGGCTGAAATAACAGCCCCACTCTTCACCCCAAATAACTGATTTATAGTTTTCATCTGAGGGCGATAACCGGGAGACCACAACCAGATACTATTTGCAGGATCCTTTCCCGCCGCCTTTCTTTTAAGATTCACCGGATGATTTTCCAGTAATTGTTGCGATTTCAAGGTAAGCTCATTCAATTTTTTAGCGGTTTGTTCCGCTTCTGTCGCCTGTGCCTTTATCATCACATTCTCAAAAGGAGTACCCGGCACATCGTGCGGAGGAGTACAATCAAGATGCTTATCTCCACCCTTCATCTTCAACAAATGACGATAGGAAACCCCCGGGAAAAACTTTATAACATCATCGCTAAGTTCTTTATTTAAAAATTCAATCAGTTCGGAAGCCTCTTCGTTTGAAATATGGCCTGCCGAATGGTTTTTTATTTTTCCATCCTCAATGCAAATCAAATTACAACGCATAGCCATTTCTCCATCTTCAATATCAATACCCATACTGGCAGCCTCCAAAGAACCTCTTCCTTCAAAGACCTTCGGAACGTCATATCCTAATACAGCCAGATTTGCAATCTCACTACCAGGAGCGAAACCTTCCGGAATAGTTTTCAGCATACCGGAACAACCCAGTGCTGCGAGCCTGTCAATATTAGGCTTGTGAGCGGCTTGCAACGGAGTTTTGCCCCCGAGTTCTGCAATAGGCTCATCAGCCATACCATCGCCTAGAATTACAATATATTTCATTTGCTAATAATTTTCTTGTTTAAGGAGATCAGGAAACTGTATCACTAAAAACCACTTTCACACCTATTGGGATTGCGAAACTGCATATCGGTTTCATTCTGTGATATTTTCACTGAAATATATTACACAAAGTAATTTTTATCCTATTAATTTTTACAAACAACTCTTTTTTACACCACAAAGATACAAAAAAGAGCCATGACAGACCGCCCCAAATTTCAGTCTTGCTACTTTTAGCGATCAATACATCAGGTACGCCTTCAAATATCCAACATGATATGATCGGGTCCTGCGATTATAATCTCCAGACACAGAGATAATAATCATTCTATAATTAGGCCCGTTCAAAGTCATTTCTTCTTTAGTGCATCTATTTCTCTTTTCAGTTCCCGCATTCACAAACTGCTGTAGCCTGGATCCCAGCGAAACCGTTATATATCTGGATGGCTGCGTTTTGATTTGAACCAAAACAACAGCTCCATCAATTTTCAAAACAACATTTTCATCCTCGTATGGATTATCCGGAGAGAACGACTTGTTAATCGCCACAATGTTTGAATAAGGAGCCACTTTGGACGACCAGGTATTTTCTGGTTGCCAGGCATCAAATTGCTGAATGACTTTAGAGTTTGTTTCCTGTATTCCAAAACGATTCACTATTTCCCGTGAACTCATTTTACTAACGGGATATGCAAACAAATACTGCAAGCTTTCCACACCGTATGTATCAAAGAGATAATTAGTGATCTCTGTAATTCTGTCTTTTGAAGTTGAATCTACATACATTGCCGGAATCTTCATTTTTACTGTCCCTCCATTTTCCAGAAAATGCAAACCCGATAGGCGACTCTTCAATTCATGACGCAAACTATATTTGGAGATATTCCCAATGCTCCATGGACCTACCGATGATAGAAATGCAACCAATGCAAACGACACAACAATCCACTTAATATATTTTGATTTCACAATAAACAACCAGATACTGACACCAAACAACCACAAATTCAGCAACAAGACATAGAGACGATTAATCGTCATGCCGTAATCATCCAGCCTTCTTGCAATAGCAACAAACATCAACACTAACAAAGGAAGAAGAACCAACGGAAAATATTTTGCCAACCACACCACCGTTCGGTTTTCCCCCCGAATACGAAGCGGATAAAGAATTATTATTGTAAGCAGCCCTCCGATTCCAAGCGCAGACACCAACATGGAAACCCACCCATTGGGTAATTCCCACTTCGCAATTATCTGAAACATGTACACATACAAAATTGACAGATAAATACAAAGGATTGGCAACAGAATATACAGTCCGAGTATTTTGAGCACTTTATTAAATTGGACTCGACTATCAAATTTCTCATCCGAATGAGGGATTGACGCCAGCCAATAAACCGGGGCAAAAATCACAAAACAAAAAACATTGAGGTATCCATATATTTTTTCGTTTATAACAACATGGAATAATTTATCGAGCGACAGAAGCGCCAGACCCAATCCACCCATCAGTACTGATGCGAAAAGATACGTCACCAGCAACAGTACAATAATATTATACACAAAGTTCCAAAATGGAATTTCGCAGGCCTTTTTCAGAAAAGCAATAAAAAATATGGATAATGCAAATGAGAC
This sequence comes from Paludibacter jiangxiensis, assembly GCF_001618385.1. Taxonomy (NCBI): domain Bacteria; kingdom Pseudomonadati; phylum Bacteroidota; class Bacteroidia; order Bacteroidales; family Paludibacteraceae; genus Paludibacter; species Paludibacter jiangxiensis. The sequence goes on from NZ_BDCR01000004.1 coordinate 770,331, forward strand.
CGAGACAACAACCACCTGATAAATATGTACAGGCTGCATGTGTTTAGGCAAGGTTAAACAATAAACAAGCCAGACTATTACCACCAGAATCTCCACTGATATAGCAGCGAGTTTATTTCTCATCTCCTCACATAACAGGGTGGTAGCGATTGACAAGAAGACTCCCCCCAAAAACAAAGGCCACATAAATTCGCTGATTTCAACCTTATAGTCATGAATTTTCAGCACAAACAGCACGCTTGTTCCTAAAACAAACAACAATGATAAAGGGAAACGAACTAACACCAGCTTTAGCTTTTCGTTCCAGTTCTTAAAAAAATAGAGTTTCATAGTCTGGCTGATTTAATGTAGTTACAAAAATAAAATTTGCTTAACAAAGAGAAACAATCAATTGACTTCAAAGATACTACCTACACTAACAAATCTGCGCATAAGAAGTTCATTTTACCAACAGACCAATACATATTTTTCAAATTAAACAAAATCTGCTAACTTTGAGTCACTACACAAAGAGAAAAATCTAAACATAAATTACTTACGGATGAAGGAAGCACTACTCCAGTATGCATGGCAGCATAAACTTTTCTACGCTGGCAATCTGGCTACAATCAAAGGGAAAAGAGTCGAAGTCATAGATCCCGGACAAATAAACAGAGATGCGGGACCTGATTTTTTTAACGCAAAAATCAAAATCGGAGAAACTGTGTGGGCCGGCAATGTTGAAGTGCACATAAATTCGTCTGACTGGAAAGACCATCACCATACCAATGACAGTGCCTACAACAATATCATTCTACACGTTATAGCCAAACATGACGCTGACATTTTCAGAATTTCCGGTGAAGAAATCGAACAATTACTACTCCCCTGCTACGAAGATCTTGAATCACGACACGAAGCATTGATGGGACAAAAATCGTTTGTTTCGTGTGCTGAACATTTAGATAAAGTTCCACGTATTCTTCTTTCCGACTGGAAAAATGCATTGCTAACAGAACGACTTGAGCTTAAAGTAAACGATATTGAAACACTTCTTCAAAACACGCAGAACAATTGGGAAGAAGCTTTTTATATAACATTGGCGCGTAATTTCGGAACAGGCATCAATTCTATTCCATTTGAACTTTTAGCCAAGAGTTTACCGCAGATATACCTAGCAAAACACAAAGACAATCTGACGCAAATTGAAGCGATGCTATTCGGTCAATCCGGACTACTAAATCAATCGCCGGCAAGCGATTATACAGACAAATTAAAACAGGAATACTCCTTTCTGAAAGCCAAATATCAACTCCAACCGATTGACGCCCATCTTTGGAAACTACTCCGCTTGCGCCCGCAAAATTTTCCTCACGTCCGGATTGCCCAGTTTGCTACTTTAACGAACAAATCCTCCAAACTCTTCTCAAAAGTTGTCAATGCAAAATCCATCGAAGAAATGGAGTCTTTGTTTGAATGTAGCACATCCGAATACTGGCAATCGCATTATACCTTCAACAAAGCCGCAGATTCAAAGAACAAAGCGATAGGTAAATCAACCATCAAAATTTTATTAATCAACACGGCTGCTCCGTTCCTATTTGCTTACGGACGATACAAAAACGACGAAAGAATGCAGGAAAAAGCACTTACATTGTTGGAACAAGTTACTCCCGAGCAAAACAGTATTATCAAAAACTGGAAGCAATACAATATCGCTGCAACCTCCGCTTTTGACAGTCAGGCCCTCATTCATCTCAAAAAACATTATTGCGATTGTAAAAAGTGCCTTCAATGCCGCATAGGACATTATGTGCTGAAACACGACTCTTAAACCGAAAAAATTACACAAAAATACCAAACCGAACATTAAACTTTTTAGCGTTTCTTGTATCTAACTAATAATTATTATTTGAAACACACCTTTCCCAATAATTTAACCGCTAAATTTTAGACTAAATGAAAAATTTGTTTCTCGCTCTGTTTCTAATTCTTTCGGCGACTGTTTCGGCTCAAAACATCACGGCAACCGGATCTATTTTTGATTCGAAGCACCAGCCACTGGTTGGGGCCACCGCAACTCTCGTTAGCAAAAGCAACCCAAACCATAAGTTGGGTGATGTCGCAAATGCCAACGGTAATTTTACTGTCAAAGGGCTATCGATTGGTACATACACCATGCAAATTTCGTTTGTAGGATTTACGACTCTGACCAAGAGTATTGAAATAAAACAAAACAATCAACGCTTAGGAAGTTTTACACTAAAAGAAGAGTCGATAGACCTCAAAGAAATAACTGCTGTAGGTCGGGCAACAAGAGCGCAACAAACAGAAGATACCATTAAATACAATGCTGATGCCTTTAAAACCATTCAGGGTGCTGATGCAAGCACGCTGATTTCTAAAATGCCGGGTATCGTAGTGGACGGATCGGGCAAAATACAGGCTCAGGGTGAAACAGTACAGAAAGTAATGGTAGATGGCAAACCGTTTTTTGACGGTGACCCGAACTTAGCTTTGAAGAATTTGCCGGCAGAAGTTGTACAAAACATCGAAGTATTTGACAAGAAAAGCGAACAAGCCGAATTTACCGGATTTGAAGATGGAAACTCGGTCAAAACGATCAATGTTATCACCCGAAGAGGCATGCAAACCGGAGTGTTCGGAAAACTGAATGCCGGTATCGGAATAAACGAAGACAACAAGACCGATTACCAGGGATCACTCTCTATGAATATCTTCAAAGGCAATCGCCGCATTACCCTGCTGGGAATGTCTAACAACATTAATCAACAAAACTTTTCGCAGGACGATTTAGCTGGCATAATGGGCGGTGGAATGGGAATGGGACGAGGTGGTCGTGGCGGAGGCTTCGGCGGTGGTTCCACATTGGTTTCGGGCGGTGGCGGTATAACCAAAACCAATGCCGGTGGGTTAAACTATACCGATAAATGGGGAAAGAAAATCGATATTACCGGTGGTTATTTCTTCAACATAACAAACAACACTTTGATCCAATCAAAGAATGATACCTATTTCAAGCAGGATGCATTGGGTCGATTCCAAACTTCGGACGAAAACGATTTTTCTCAAACAAAGAATATCAACCACCGTTTCAATCTCAAACTGGACTATCAGATCGACGCGAACAACTCGTTGACATTTATGCCGAACTTAAGTTTCCAGTCCAACAACGGAAATAGTTCGATGCTCTATAACACCTATCTGAACGGAGCCTCATCAACTAAAACCAACACGGCCACGAGCCGAGATGTAACTGCCAACAATCTATCGGGTATGTTGTTATATCGTCACCGGTTTAGCAAGTCTGGACGAACCATTTCACTTACCTTGAATGGAAGTTCCAACCAAAACAACAATGACGGATATACCGAAAAACATTTCCTAAACAATGTAATAACAGAAGATGACTATCAAACGATTCTGAACAATTCAAACGGCTATAGTCTGGGGGCCAATGCCATATACACCGAGCCATTGAGTAAAACATCGCAATTGCAAGCCACCTACCGCGTCAATTACAACCACCGCGACATCGACAAGCAAACAAGAGATCGTTTGACGATGGTTTTGGACACCGCATTGTCCAACTTATACAACAGCGACTATCTTACACAATCGGGTGGTTTGGGATATCGTCTCAGCAGTAAAGGATTAATGTTGATGGCTAATGTCGATGTTCAACATGCAGCCCTTCAGGGAGATCAGACCTATCCATTAATGGTCAATACCGATAAGTCGTATAACAGTATATTACCCAATATGATGTTGAATTACCGTTTCAACCCATACAATACGATAAGAGTATTTTTACGTGCGTCAACATCTGCTCCGTCAATTCAACAGTTACAAAATGTCATCGACAACTCAAATCCGGCTGCTATCACCGGAGGGAACCCGAATCTGAACCAGCAAATATCAAACAACGCCATGTTCCGATACACTTTCACCCCAAAATCGGGTCAAACCCTGATCGTCATGTTCAGTGCTGGTAACACCCTGCATTACATCGGGAATTCAACTATTTTGGCTACCAAAGATAGTGTATTGCAAAAAGGCATTATTCTCCGAAATGGTGCTCAATACAGCTCTCCGGTCAACTTAACCGGTAGCTGGAACATGAATTCGATGTTTACATTTGGATTTCCGGTCGACTTTCTCAAGAGCAACCTGAATATTTCGACCAATTTCGGATTCAATCAGATTCCCTCTCTTTACAACGGGGTAAAACAGATGACTAAAAACTACACTATCGCGCCTAAGGCAATCCTCGGAAGTAACATCAGCGACAAGCTCGACTTTACCCTCTCTTATGGTGCAGCCTATAACATTGCCCGTAACAATGTATCCTCAATATCGAACAATACCTATTTGAATCAAACAGCTAGTTTCAAGCTCGACTGGATATTCTGGAAAGGATTGACCTTCCAAAACAACATGTCTTACCAAAACTACCGCAGTTTTGCGAATAGTCTTTCAAGCGGTTTTTCTCAAAACTACTTTATGTGGACTGCCAGTGTGGGTAAAAAAATCATGAAAAATGACAGAGGGGAGATCAAGCTACAGGCTTATGACATCCTACGCCAGAACAAATCGTTGACACGCAATGTTTACGACAATTATTACGAAGATGCAATATCGAATGTAATGAAGCCATTTGTAATGTTGAGTTTCACATACGATTTACGTAATTTCAGCGGACAAAAATATCAACAGCAACAACAAAAACAGAATCGCCAAAGACAACAAATGTGGGAAAAAGGCGGAATGCCTCCTGCCGGTAGTATGCCTCCCGGAGGCGGTATGCCAGGTGGAATGCCTCCTGGCGGTATGCCAATGATGTAATTCTAAAACTCAACGGAAAGGCAGTAAGTAAAGAAGATTACTTACTGCCTTTTTCTTTTACTCCCATTTTAGGATGCGACGGCTTTTCTTAACTTTGTACGGAAAAATCAGCCCGCATAAGATGAAAATTTGTATCGTCCAGACATCCGCCTTCAAAGGTGATATTGAAAAAAATATTTCCAAACATCTGCAATTTCTTGATCTTGCCATTGCAAACCAATGCGATTTGGTGGTGTTTCCTGAACTCTCTCTTACCGGCTATGAGCCAACGCTTGCCAAAGAACTTGCAACAACCAGTAATGATGATCGACTCAGTTGTTTTCAAAAAATAAGTGATCAGCAAAATATCATTATCTGTATCGGATTACCGACTCAAATGGATGCAACGCTTTTTATCAGCATGATCATCTTCCAACCTGACAAAGAGCCCATCACTTATTCAAAGCAACACCGCTACCCTAGTGAGGTCGATTATTTCTCTCCGGGAGCTACGCCTGTTTATCTCCATATTGACGAAACAGTTGTTGCGCCGGCCATCTGTTATGAACTATCGGTTTCTCAACATGCAGAGAATGCATACCGCAATCAGGCATCCGTTTACCTTGCCAGCGTGCTTAATTCAGTAAGCGGCGTAGATGCGGACTTACAAAAACTATCCGACATCGCACGAAAATATCACATGACAACTGTTATGGCAAACTATGTGGGCGAATCGGGAGGATATGAGTGTGCCGGCAAAAGCTCGGTTTGGCATGCAGACGGCAATTTGGCAGGTCAACTCGATGGCACAAGCGAAGGAATCCTTATCTACGACACAACGACCAAATCTGTATTTCAAAAATTGATATAACCCGATCCTATGAGATTCAAAATTCTTTTTCTGCTTTTACTCTGCATATCTTTACATTCACAGGCTCAAACCGATTATCCCTCCGTTGATCAGATAGCGCTCCGGCTTCCCGAATCAGAGAGCAAGACAATAAACGGGATTGCGGCTTATATCAACAGCCATTTCAATACCCCGGACGATAAAGCCCGTGCTATCTTCTGCTGGATCACCCACAACATTGCCTATGATGTGGAGAACATGTACAAAGTCAACCTCTACCAAAACACAAATGATATTGTAGAGCGGACACTGAACACGCGGAAAGGCATTTGCATGTCTTACACCGAACTGTTCAATGCCATTGCAGCAAAAACTGGGTTAAAATCATTTGCAGTACAAGGGTACACAAAACAGAACAACAAAGTGGATATACTGCCACACGCGTGGAATGCAGTTCTGATTGGGTTGGAATGGAGTCTAATAGATGCCACCTGGGGTGCCGGATATATACAAAACGGGAAATTTGTCCGCCACATCGAAAACCGCAATTTCAAACCAAATCCACGCCAGTTCATCAATACGCATATACCATTCGATCCATTGTGGCAAATGCTCGATTATACCGTTACCAATCAGGATTTCTACGAAGGAAAAACGGGATCGGCCAATAAGAAGATATTCAACTATAAAGATTCTTTATCCGAATATCAAACGTTACCGGAAAGTAAACAACTCAGCGATGCCTCCCGGCGAGTGGAAGCCAACGGGGTGAAAAATGCCATGATTTACGAACATTTGCAACACCTTCACCAACAGTTGGAGTATCTGCATAATTACAAAATGACTGATCTTTTCAATCAGGCCGTCGCTCATTACAATAACGGCATTGCCCTGATGAATCAGTTTATCAATTACAGGAATAACCAATTTAATCCGAAGAAAGAAGACAAAGAAATCCGGCAAATGGTGGACACTGTTAGCATAGAACTTTCGGCATCACAAAGTAGATTGTCTGAAATTCAAAAGCCGGATGCACAAACAGCGGCATCCATTACTCAGTTAAACAAATCGTTGGAGCAGGCTACCGCCGGAATGAACGAACAAAAAGCATTTGTAGATAAATATTTCAAAACCGGGAAATTATTTCGTAAAACATTGTTCTACAAATACACCTTGATGGGCATACCCGTTCGTTGACATTCAGTCTACTGTTTTCCGAAATAATCGCGGGTTACCATCAAATCAGAGACATTCCAGGCTGATTTTATATGTTCACGGACGTTAGAAGCTGCTATTTGTGCCACACCAAACTCATGCATACGTGCATTGACGGCAAACGGAGTTTTTTCGGGAGCAAAAATACTGGTTCCCAAACCATGCCATTGATATTTCTGCAGGCCGAGAATAGAAATTAAAGACGGATAAATATCAATCTGTCCCATAACCGGAGCATAAGTTTGTTGCCGGTTTCCATTTACAACAATAAAGGGAGTAAGAGCAGTCTCGGCATTCCATCGCTTTGCATACACCCGCCACTGAGCCGGTTGACGTTTGGTACAATCGTGATCGCCAGTAATAATCAATACCGATTTAGAAAGCAAGCCGTTACTACGCAGTCCATCAACAAACCTTCCGATACATTGATCCACATAATGAATGGCATTCAGGTAAGCAGCCATGTCGGCAGGACAATTGGACGGCACTTTCAGGTAAATGCGGTCATTGGGCAATTTATAGGGATCGTGCGAACTTAACGTAATCATCTGCGCCATAAAAGGCTGTTTAAACGCTTTCAGCTTTTCCACCGACTGAGCCAAAAAGGTACTGTCGGTGAGTCCCATCTCGTAATACTCATCACAATTATATTGATCGACAGCTATCAGATCGTCATAACCCAATTGCCTGGTCAAAACTCCCTGATTCCAGAACGAAGCATTACCACCCAGCATGGTATGGGTGTTGTAACCTTTCTCTTTCAACGCCTTTGCCAATGTAAAATAGCTATTGCGCGCATAACGAAAACAAGCCGCTCCGGTACGGGGAGGAAGCATTCCGGCATTAAATATCAGCTGAGCGTCACTCGAATGTCCGCCATTTACCTGAGGTACCACATGAGGAGCATACAGGCACGATTCTTCTTTCAGCAATCGATTAAGATTGGGTGTAATTTCAGTTCCGTTCAGCGAATTGCCAATGGGGAAAGATTCAAGTGACTCCACTATCAGGATGATGACATTCTTGCTTCCGGCTTCGTGAACCGTCACCGGACTCATATCCTTCTTATTATCCTTCAACCATTTTTCCACAATTCGTTTCTCCGCCGCTGTCATTTGTGCTTGTTCGTGCAGGAGACTTTTGGCCTGATAAACCCAGCAATGAAAGAAGCCATAAGTTGAAGCGCCTTCCACCAAATCGTATCGAAACTCATTCTCTTCCGACAGCAGGTTACTCACCTGATTTCTATCCTTAAAAAGGTTATAGCCGATAGTAATCACAATGGCAGCCAAAACAACCGCACCACTAATTGCCCTCAAGCGAATAGATTCCGGAATGATTGATTTGCGAAAGAAGAACAGATAGCTCAACAATAATAAGACAGATGGAATCGGGAAAAACCAGTCGACTTTCCGGAAGGAACCGAGAATACTGTCGCCCAAGCCATTCAGGTTATTCACCATTGTGAATGAGTCGAAGGGAAGAAGAGTAAAATAGGTACGGTAATACAACAAGTTACTGATGCAGTAAAAGTTGAGCAAAAACAACACAACCAATAAAATCTCCTTATGCCTGCGCATTAAAAAATAAGGCAGGACTAAAATCAGCGACGTGGCAATATGAAGAAATACAGACGAAGGAATATCCGTACTAATCGGCTGTTCTACAATGTCCAGAAACAACCAGAAATTGTAATAAAAAGCAGCTGTGAACAAGAGGAAAAACAGAATATTGTAGCGATATGGCAACGAATTCTGTAAGAAAAATTTACACCGGAGGAAGAAGGTTCTCATCTAATAATTTGGGCCCTGATTTTGGCGCGACAAAGGTATATACTTTTTGGTCAATGCCGCACGACAATTGGTTAAAAATACTAAGAAGCAACACTTTACAGCAATGGCCACCCTCGGAGTCCCGCTTACTGAATGAAAACATGTCCTAAATTGCATCTATTGTGATCTTGTCCCTCGCAGGGAACGGCTATATTTGCATTCACCAAATCCGGTCTGACATGAAAACACCTTTCTTCCTTTTTGTTCTCTTTGCATGTTTTATGAGCAAAGCAATAGCCATCAATCCCTACTCTCCCGATTTTTCAAAACCGAAGCCACCTGCCAGAATGAAACTGGTTTTCAGCGAAGAGTTCAACTACACCGGCACGCCTGATTCAGCTGTTTGGTCGTACGAAACGGGATTCAAACGCAACCAGGAATTACAATGGTATCAGAGTGATAACGCTTACTGCAAAAACGGATGTCTTGTCATCGAAGGTCGCAAAGAAAACCGACCCAACCCGAACTATCGGGTGGAAAGTTCTGACTGGCGCGCCAGTCGCAAAGATATCCAATACACCTCGGCCAGCATTCAGACTGCTGGAAAGAAAAGCTGGCTTTTCGGACGGTTTGAAATACGTGCCCGGATTGATACCGCCACCGGATCATGGCCGGCCATCTGGACGCTGGGATCCGGTCGTGAATGGCCATCGTGCGGAGAAATTGATCTTATGGAATTTTATCGACCAGAAGGAATTCCGACTATTCTGTCCAATGTTGCATGGGGTACTAACGTTCGCTACAGAGCAAAATGGAACTCGGCCAGAAAAGCTATTGCTCCGTTCATCGCTAAAGACAAAAACTGGCCCCGCAAGTTTCATGTATGGCGCATGGATTGGACTAAAGAGTACATAAAGCTTTATATCGACGACATTCTCCTAAACACCACATCATTGAGCGAAACCATCAATCCGGACGGCAGCAATCCCTTCTTAAAACCTCAATATCTATTGCTCAATCTGGCTCTTGGCAGCAATGGCGGAGACCCGTCTAACAGCACCTCCCCCATTAAATATGAAGTGGATTATGTAAGGATTTACCAACAGATACAATAAATTTTCTTTCCATAATTTGAACATTTTTTACATTCAGATTGTAACTTCGTTGCATCGGAACATCAACCATAAATGATTAATCACCATGCAAGTAGAACAAGTCCTCAACGATCTGAAGCAACGGTTCCCAAACGAACCCGAGTATCATCAAGCTGTAGAAGAAGTACTACTTTCAATCGAAGATGTGTATAATGCCCATCCCGAGTTTGAAGCTCACAACATCATCGAACGCATATGCATACCGGATCGCATCTTTACTTTCCGCGTAAGCTGGGTCGACGACAAAGGCAAGGTACGTACCAACATGGCTTATCGTGTGCAGCACAACAATGCCATCGGGCCCTATAAAGGAGGGATGCGCTTTCATGCCTCCGTTACTCTCTCTATTCTAAAGTTCCTTGCTTTTGAACAAACCTTCAAAAATGCTCTCACCACTTTACCTATGGGCGGCGCCAAAGGAGGATCGGATTTCAGTACCGAGGGCAAGTCGGATGGCGAAATCATGCGTTTCTGTCAGGCATTCATGACGGAACTATGGCGGCATATTGGGCCCGAAACAGATGTTCCGGCTGGAGACATCGGAGTCGGTGCGCGTGAAGTGGCTTATATGTATGGTATGTACAAAAAACTAGCCCGCGAAAATACAGGAACCTTTACCGGCAAAGGACTCGAATTCGGAGGCTCACTGATTCGACCTGAAGCTACCGGTTATGGCAACATCTATTTTCTGATGAACATGTTGAAACGCAAAGGCATTACCGACCTGAGCGGCCAGACCATCGCCATTTCGGGGTCAGGCAATGTGGCAACCTATACGGCACAAAAAGCGTTAGAGTTGGGGGGAAAAGTTGTAACGATGTCGGACAGTAACGGTTATATCTACGATCCGGATGGTATCAACAAACAAAAATTAGACTACATTTTTGAATTGAAAAACATCCGGCGCGGACGCATTAAAGAGTATGCCGAAACGTATGGATGTAAATATGTTGCCGACGATACACCATGGAAAGAACCCTGCACTATTGCTCTACCATCTGCCACACAAAACGAAATTAATGAGGAAGATGCCGAAGCTTTGGTACAAAACGGTTGCATTGCCGTATCCGAAGGTGCTAATATGCCAAGCACCCCCGAAGCGATCGAAGTCTTTCTGAAAAACAAAATCATGTATGCTCCCGGCAAAGCTGCCAATGCGGGTGGCGTTTCCGTTTCGGGACTGGAGATGAGTCAGAATTCCATGAAGCTAAGCTGGCCAAAAGAAGAAGTGGATCAACGCCTCCAGCATATCATGGCCAGCATTCACGATGCCTGCGTAAAATATGGTACCGAACCCGATGGTTATGTTAACTACCAGAAAGGTGCCAATATTGCCGGATTCATGAAAGTAGCCAGAGCCATGATGGCACAGGGAATCCTGTAATAATGATTAATTGTTAATGAAACGCCCGGAAAAATTCGGGCGTTTTTCGTAGGGACGAATCAGCAATGACCAGGGTCAATAAATTGCATCAATATTTCTATTGATACATTGAATATTTTTCATATTGCAAAAAGATTATAACAAATGTATATTTGCAAGCGAAAACGAACAACCGATATTCTTAAAAATATGGAAATTATGTTGATGCGAATATACTCTATGCTTACTTTACTGCTATTGCTGATCATTTCTCCGATTCAGGCTCAGCAACAAACACATGCCATCCGGGGCAATGTATTAGACAAAACCACTCGCGAAATGCTACCTTTTATCAATGTAGTGATTTGGGAAACTACGAAAGGCGCCACTACCGACAGTGTCGGAAACTACACTATTGGCGGTGTGAAAAGCGGCACTTACCGTTTGCAAGCCTCCGCCGTTGGTTACAAAACTTTTATATCGCCCGAATTTTCTGTGGTAAATAAAGATATGGAATTCAACATTGAACTGGAGGAGAATACAGAAACGCTAAAGGAAGTAAAAGTGACAGCTGGTCCGTACCGTAAACCCGCCGAAAGTCCTGTGTCGATGCGGGTGATCGGTTTTGCAGAAATTGAAAAGAGTGCCGGAGCCAACCGCGACATTTCAAGAGTTATCCAATCGTTTCCGGGAGTGGCCTCGGCTCCATCCGGCTATCGCAACGACCTGATTGTGCGTGGTGGTGGCCCCTCCGAAAACCGATACTATATCGACGGAGTAGAAATCCCCAACATCAACCACTTCTCCACGCAAGGTGCATCGGGCGGTCCGGTGGGCATTATCAATGCCGAGTTGATTCGTGAAACCGACTTCTACTCGGGAGCTTTTCCGGCAGGAAAAGGCAATGCTATGAGTTCAATTCTCGATTTCCGGCTCAAAGACGGCAACAGCACGACCCGCACTTACAATATTGCGCTTGGTTCGTCCGAAGCTGCCTTCACCACCGACGGATACATCAACAAAAAGACGACCTACCTCTTTTCAGCACGCCAATCGTACCTACAACTGCTCTTCAAGGCATTGAAACTTCCGTTTCTGCCGGCTTACACCGATACGCAGTTCAAGGTAAAAGTCAAGTTCGACAAAAAGAACGAACTGACCTTGCTTGGCCTCGGTGCTATCGACAACATGTCGCTAAACACCGATACGGCCGGACAAACCGATGGCAACAAATACATTCTGACCACCATTCCAGTGATCCGCCAAACCACCTATACACTGGGTGGCGTGTGGAAACATTTTGCAGGGAATACGGTTCAGAGTTATGTACTGAGCATAAATAACCTCGACAACAAACAACATAAATACCGCAACAACGACGACAGTTCGGAAGCCAACAAGATACTCGATTATTCCTCGTTCGAACGCGAAATCAAGTTCCGCTTTGAAAACAGCAGCCAACTTGACCACTTCCGTCTCAATATTGGTGCAAACACTGAACTGGCACGCTATTTCAACAACACACGCCAAACTGTTTATGCGAATGGCATCTCTACCAACTTGGCCTACAACACCGACATTTCGTTCTTCAAATGGGGACTTTATTCCTCATTAAACTATGACAGCAACGATGGTAAACTCACTGTCTCGGCTGGTCTGCGCACTGATGCCAATACCTTTACCAGCTCCATGTCGAACCCTCTTCGCCAACTCTCGCCTCGTATCTCGCTGGCCTATTGCATTGCCGACGGGTGGTATATCAACGGAAATTTAGGGCGCTATTACCAACTGCCCTCCTACACCGTGCTAGGCTATAAGAATGACTACGGAATGCTGGTCAATAAGGCCAACAACATACGCTACCAGAGATCGGACCAAGTGGTTATCGGACTGGAGCAACGCCCCACCAACTACATACGCCTGACGCTCGAAGGCTTTTACAAACGATATACAGACGGATTGCTATCTGTCTCCGACGGCATTCCTCTCTCCTCCAAAGGAAATGACTATACGCTGTTCGGGACGGAAGCGGTCACCTCCTCAGCAAAAGGGCGAGCCTACGGAGCTGAAGCACTGGCACGTTGGTTCGGATACAAAAACCTGAACCTGATCGTGGCTTATACCTTTGTGCGAAGTGAATTTTTGGAGCCGGCAACCGGCAAATATATCCCGTCGTCATGGGACAACCGCCACCTATTAACCATGACCGGCAGCTACAAACTACCACGCAACTGGGACATCGGCACCAAACTACGGGTAATCGGCGGAGCACCATACACGCCTTACGATGCTTACAAATCGTCGATCAAAGCCGCCTGGGATGCGCAAAATCGTCCGTATTACGACTATTCTCGATTCAATGCCGAACGTGGTGCTGTATTCTCACAACTCGATATCCGCATTGATAAAACCTACTATTTCAAAGGATGGATGCTCGGCTTCTATTTCGATGTACAGAACGCGACCAACAGTAAATACCGTCAGGCTCCTGTGCTAAATAGCACCGGAGTAACCGACCCGACTGATGCCAACCGCTACCTCATGAAAACTATTGATGTAGAAAACGGCTCTGTGGTTCCATCCATCGGTATCATGATGCAGTTCTAAAAACAAAATGCTCTGTAAATATAAAACCCACAGAGCATTTTGTTTATCCTTCTATATTGACTTCGCTGGTGCTCCCACAAATTCTGTATCGGCAGGCAAAGTTTCGCTCTTCATCAAAACGGACAAAGGATGAAGTACGGAATTTGTTTCCATCTTTGAATCGTAAAGTACTACCGACATGCCTCCCACGCTGCATTTATCGGCAATATCCACATACGACATCTTCATCACGCGGTCTTCAAAAAGATGAGTTTGCAGCGTACAGTTGTCGTTTACCGTCACATCGTCGCCCATACGAACAAGATCGAATTCTGTAATCTGTGTAGTAAACATGCAAACCCGTTTGCCGATCTTACAACCCAGCAACCGCAACGGATATTTGATAAACGGCGTTCCCGTTAGCAAATTGAGGAAGAAAAGCACGAGAAAATTCTCATAAATTCCCGTTATCAGTTCGCTTCGCCACACATAGTTACTCCAAAGCGGTTTGCGGGCAGGTTTGTACTTTCCGATAACAATCCACTTCAAAAGAGCTGTAACCAGTGTTCCAAGAATAGCAGCGCCGAGATAGAGAAACGGAAAAACCAGGAACAGCTCCCACAAAGATTTCTCCACCTGAAGATAAGACACAACGTTGGTGATCAGAGCCGCACAGGTAATAAACAGAGTTGAAGGCAAAACTACACGAAAAAACTCGATAACATAGCGTTGTACAAAAAGCTTACGTGTCGGTTTATAGGTACGTTCGGCAGAAAATTCATGATTGATATCACGCTTAGGTAGAAAAACGGCCGGCGATCCAAACCACGAGGTTCCATCGGCAGCCGGGAGATTTTCCGGATTCATCTTTGAAAGCACACCTACCAATACATCATCTCCGAGTCGTGTACCCGGGCTCACCACGGCACTGTTACCCACAAACGTGCGATTACCGATACGTGCCTTGGCAATGGTGATATAGCCATTTCGCACATGTGAGGCTCCCACAGAAACCGAATCGGCCAAAAAGCATTCGTTCCCGGTTTCGAGCAGATCAGGAGAAATGAATTCGACAGTCGATATTTCCACCCGTTTTCCCATCTTAACGCCCAGCATTTTGAACCAGATTTGCAAATAAAGCGTAGTGTAAAGTGTTCCGATAACTTGCAGACTCAGCTTCATCAGCTGATCGAAAAACCATTTTTTATAATAGAAGAAACTGTTGACCGGATATTTCCCTTCTTTGATATTTCCCAGCATTGACCATTTCAGAAAAACTATGATTAACGTCAGCAAAACCACAAATGAAAAACCCACACCAATGGTTGTCCACAGAAAATGGTAATGTTCTGAAATATAGTCCAAATGCGTAATCAGCATCAAACCAGGGAAATAGGCCAGCATAGTAATCAACGGGATGATAAAAATGCTAACAAAAAAGAGAAATGAATTGCGGAAAGACCATAATTTACGGGAAGACTGCACTTTGTTTTCATATATTTTCTCAGCAGGCGAGCCGCCCCAATGTTCGTTGACCGGAATAACAGTGCCTTCCGAAACTAAAGTCAAGTCCTCGATGGAAGAATTGGCTTCCATTCTGGTGTCGGGAGCCAAACAGCAACGCGTTCCCACAAAACAATCTTTCTCAACCGTTATTTTGCCGATATAGAGGTAGCCGTCGGCAATAGTATATCCCCGCAAATGGGTGTCGGTGCAAATGCTCGCATTATCGCCCACTTCCAGCAAATCAAAAACCGATATTGCCGAAGTATTGATATAGACATTCTTACCAATTTTCGCACCCAACATCCGTAAAAAAGCATTCATGATAGATGTTCCGGTAAAATAGGTAACCGGACAAATATTGATTACCTTATCGACTATCCAGAACCGAAAGTAATAGCTACTCCACATTTTATATTTACCCGGCTTTATTTTCCCAATAACTGCCCATTTGAAACCAATGGCAAAACAAGACAAGATCGGCAATAGGGCAAAATACATCCAGAGCATAGTAGCAAGCGAATCAAAAACCCCATTATCAGCCTGATAATAATAAGAATACACAAAGAAAGGCCCTAACCATTCTATCCCAAACAATAGCAGCAGGAAAAACATCGACACTCCCTGGGCAAATACACAAGTGAAATACTTCCATTTGGGTGGAGTATAAATATCGCGTTTCTTTTTCATATGCTGCGTTGCTGCTCGCGGCTTTTTTTTCTCCAATTCACCTGCAAGATCGGACAGTACCGGATGTTTATAAATATCCACTACCGACATATTTTCAAACATCGTATTCTGTCTCATCTCCGAAACAATAACGGCAGCCAACAACGAATGCCCACCCAGATCGTTGAAAAAATGATCAGACATTGAAATATCGTCCCGACCGAAATTCCTGCTCATTACCTCCACCATGGCTTTTTCCAAATCAGTCACCGGCTCCTTGATTTCACTTTCTGACGAAAATGTAAGTGGCGTTTGGGGTAACGGCAATCGTTTCCGGTCTATTTTCTGACTGGATGTCATCGGTAGTTCCGGCACTACATCAAGCGTAGCCGGTATCATGTAATAAGGCAATTTGATGCGCAGCAATTTGGCAATCGTTTCCCGGTCGGGTTCTTCATTATTTTGCATCACCGTATAGGCCGCTAATTGTTGTGTTTCGATGTTGAGCGCCACAGCAGCAGCCTGTACCCCGTTGAACTTCATCAACAATCCTTCAATCTCCGTAAGCTCCACCCTGAATCCGCGCACTTTCACTTGTGCATCAGACCGACCTAAAAATACAATATTGCCATCATCTGCATATTTGGCAAGATCTCCCGTATGGTAGTATCGTTGATTTTTATAATCAAAGCGATCCGTTTCAATAAATTTCGCCTTTGTCAGGTCATCACGATGAAGATAGCCTCGGGCAACGCTCTCTCCTCCGATGATGATCTCTCCCTCAACTCCAGCTCCAACCGGCTGCAGGTTTTCATCCACGATATATACCGAATAACCTGGAAGTTGTTTCCCGATAGTAACAGGCACATCCGGCTGAAGAACAGAATAAGTAGCTATAACAGCAGCCTCGGTAGGACCGTAAGTATTGAAAACTGTACGACTTTTTCTGCACCAACGATGAGCAATATCCGGTGAACACACCTCTCCTCCGAAGATCAACGTCTTCAGCGATGGAATATCTTCTTTCACCATCGACAACAAGGTAGGTGCACACGACAGGAAGGTGATTCCAAGGTTATTCAAAACAGAGGCAAACCGATCGCCCGAACGCATAATATCAAAAGTACCCACCACCAAAGTCGCTCCCGAAGCAAAGGCCATCCAAATTTCTTCCACCGATGCGTCGAAAGCAACGGAAAAACCCTGCAGAATCCGTTGATTTTCGTCAACATCATAGATTTGTTTGGCTGCTTTGATGTAATTAACAACGTTCCTGTGTTCCAACAAAACACCTTTAGGTTCGCCACTGCTGCCCGAAGTGTAAATAATGTAACACAAATCTTTACCGTTTCTATTCCCAACGATCGGCTTTTGTGTTGAGAATGATGTCAGCTTATCAACGTCGCTATCAAACAGGAACATCGTTGTTGCTTCGGGTTGAGCCTCTATCTGACGAAGAAAGCGTTCAGATGAAATAAGCACTTTAGCGTCAGAATCTTTCAGTATGAAGTTAACCCGGGCAACCGGAAGCTCAGGATCAAGAGGAATGTAAGCACCACCTGCTTTTAATACAGCTAACATTGCAATGTACACTTCCGGGGAACGTGGCAGCCAAATCACCACCTTTGCTTCCGGTTGTACACCTTGTCGTTGCAGCCAACCTGCCAGTTGATTTGCCATCTCATCAACCTCTTTGTAGGTAAATGCCTGTTGAGAAGACTCTATTGCAATATTTTGCGGATATTTTGCGACAGATGTTTCAAAAATCCAATCCAACAAAACAGTTCCTTCTTCCATCATCGTATCTTTTATGTGACTTTACATTTCTTGAATCAAAACAGTCTTAATTTTCTATCTTTGACATTGTAAAAACAGAGCCCTTAAATTACTAAAAGTTTCAACCCCAACGACTCATTTGCATAAAATTTTAAAGACAAGACGAATTTATATTTATTCCTGAAGCGATGAATGATTTGCGCATCAAAATACACAAGCCGGAAACTAAATCCGGCGGAATGATTATCTATCGCATGAGCCGCGATCAACGGGTCTGGGATAACTGGGCGTTGCTTTTTGCACGCCAGCTGGCGGAGTCAACAGGAAGGAGCTTGGCGGTGGTATTTACGTTGATGCCCTCCTACCCGGGAGCCAACCTTCGCCACTTCGACTTTATGTTGCGCGGGCTAGAAACAGTAGAACAAAAGCTGCGCGCACTCAACATCCCGTTTTGCATTCTTCTCAACAACGACGTTTCGGTTGCTCTGAAAGAGTTTATCGAACACAATAATGTCACAGCAGTTATTTCCGACTTCGATCCTCTGCGGCACAAACAAAAATGGATCAGCGACATCAATGCCGTCGAAGGAGTGGCGCACTACGAGGTAGATACCCACAATATCGTTCCTTGTTGGAAAGCATCGCCCAAAGCCGAATTCGGCGCCTATACCCTGAGGCCAAAAATCAAACGTCTTTTACCAGAATTTCTGACCGGGTTTCCAGAATTGAAGCCACAACATAATATTCCTGCAATAGCAGGAAACTATCCGTCCGTTCGGGAAGCGTATACGTTAGCTACCTTCGATTCATCGGTGACAATTATTAAAAATATTGTTCCGGGGGAAGATGCGGCATTGAATACACTGCATCATTTCATCTCGCACAAACTGGAGGGCTATGCCGTAAACCGCAACAACCCCTGCATCGACGGACAATCGGGACTGTCACCCTACCTGCATTTCGGCCAATTATCGGCTCAACGGATCGCATGGGAAGTCTATCTCCTACCCGACTCACCCGACAAGGATGCCCTGCTCGAAGAGCTGATTGTTCGACGAGAGCTGGCTGATAACTTTTGTTTCTACAATCCACATTACGATTCGTCTGAAGGTTTTCCCGAATGGGCACGAACAGACATTGTCCTGCACAGGAAAGACGAACGGGAATATATTTACACACGGGATGAGTTGGAAACGGCAACAACGCACGATCCGCTTTGGAATGCTGCGCAAACGGAGATGGTGCGTACCGGAAAGATGCACGGCTACATGCGGATGTACTGGGCAAAAAAGATTCTGGAATGGACACCATCGGTTGAAACGGCCATGGAGTATGCCATCTGGCTCAACGACAAGTACTCACTCGACGGTCGCGATGCCAACGGCTATGCCGGTATTGCCTGGAGCATCGGCGGAGTACACGACCGTGCATGGTTCCCGCGTCCGGTATTTGGCAAAATCCGTTATATGAGCTATTCGGGTTGCAAAAGTAAGTTCGACATTCAAAAATACATTCTGAAATGCATGTCACTTCCCCTTTAACTTTATTCGTATCTATTTGTTTTACACGGGCGTTTTTAAAGAGTTAAAATCAACCACAAAAGAACATTTTTCACCAATCACCTGTACATTTGAATAGGCAAAAGAAACTGCAGGAGAGCAGAGAATGCTTACGATCTCACCTGATTCGGGTCGCATAAAGAGATAAATTCGGATTCCACTGAAGCATAACCCTGTAAAAATGAATCTTATGAAAGTACAACTTCACCACAGGTCTATTGCTCAGGGCTTTTACAGCCTATGCAAGATTATTGTATTGACTGTTATGGTCAATATTTTGCTTATAGCATGTCAGTTGAACGTAATACCAGGCAATCCGGTTACCTCCGATAAACAAATCTCTTCCTTTGGTTTATCCATCATATCGGGCTTGGTTACCATAGAAAAGACGGATATTTTTACGCAAGCGCAAGATCCGCCTGTTGATCCGCAGGAAAAAACGCAAACTGAAATCAACTCTTACCGCAAAGTGGTTGTAATAGTTTTTTTCAGCTTTGTACTATTATTCCTCTTTCGAGACTTTTTCATCTTCATTATCTGGGCGATTAGTAGTCACAACAGTAAATTACAAAAAAGTAACATGCTTGCCTTAGAAAATTTAGTAAGAAGCCATAAAAAAAGAGTCTTATTCAGGGCTCATCGGCGTAGGATTCACTCAAAATGGAATACTTTTAAGCTAACGTATTGGGGAAGAAATATTATTTGTATTTTATTCTCCATAATTGCCTGGATTGTGATGTTTGTAATCTTTGTGCACCAAGCACATCCTTACTCCGATCTCACCCCTTTATGGAAAGCTATAGCTTATGCTCCGATAGTTATTGTATTGGGTTACATCATCCAAAAAGTGATTAAGGGAGCAAATGATATTATGCACCACGCCAACAAAAGCAATTATGAGAAACATGCTTTAGGCCTGGACAACTAACTAAATAAAAGAGCGATAACTTTCATTACTGAAAATTACCGCTCTTTTTAGTACCCAGAGCCGGGATCGAACCGGCATGGAAGTGAATCCACTGGTGTTTGAGACCAGCGCGTCTACCAATTCCGCCATCTGGGCTTTTGCGGTTGCAAAGGTAGTTATATTTTTCAAATTAACAAACGATACCAGCGTATTTTCTGCATTAAATTTTACCCGTCATCATAACCTTCTGCTTACAAATACAATAAAAAAGCCACAAAGGACGATTCAGTATCCTTTGTAGCTTTCTATATAAGCTGAAATCGTTATTTCACTGCAATTGTTTCAATTTCGACAAGAGAACCAAGGGGAAGTCCTTTTACCGCAAAAGCAGCCCTGGCAGGGCATTCCGTCTGATAATACTCCTTGTAGACTGCATTCACATCGGCAAAGTAGCTCATATCGGACAGATATACGGTCGATTTAACTACATCTACAAAAGAGTAGCCTGCCTCATCCAAAATAGCTTTAATATTACAGAAAACCTGTTTCGCCTGGGCAGAAACATCTCCTTCCACCAGCTTACCTGTTGCAGGATCGATAGGAATCTGACCCGAAACATACAATGTTCCATTAGCCTCTACCGCCTGACTGTAAGGGCCAATAGCCGCCGGCGCGTTTGAAGTTGAAATAATGCGTTTCATGACTGATTATTTATTAACCTGAAATTTCTTATCTCCGGTCTTCAGAAAAGAGACAATCTGATTAGCCGCGGCCAAACCTGCATTGATATTGGCTTCAGCTGTTTCTGCACCCATTTTCTTAGGTGTAGAGAAGTAGCGGGCTCCGAATTTTTCTGCGAGTACAGCATGTGAATCCGGCATGATATCGGTCACATATTTCAGATCGGTACGTTCTTCCAACAATTTTGCCAAACCTTCTTCATCAATCACCTCTTTACGGGCAGTATTTACCAGGCAACCGCCTTTCGGCATTTTAGACAACAAGTCGTAATTGATCGACTTTTTAGTTTCGGGAGTTGCCGGAATATGCAACGAAATATAGTTACAGGTGCTATACAACTCTTCTACCGAAGCAACAGCTTTCACTCCTTCATTTGCCATTACATCAGCAGGGACAAAAGGATCGAAGGCGTAGATTTCCATACCAAAACCTTTGGCAATATGGGCAACCAGTTTACCCACATTACCGTAAGCATGAATACCCAGCTTTTTACCTTTCAATTCGCTACCGGTACCCGGTTGGAAATTATTACGAGCCATAAAAACCATCATGCCCAAAGCAAGTTCAGCAACGGCATTTGAATTTTGACCCGGAGTGTTCATCGCTACAATGCCACGAGCAGTACAAGCAGCAAGATCAAGGTTATCGTACCCTGCACCAGCGCGAACAACTATTTTAAGTTGTTTTGCAGCATCAACAACTGCCTGTGTAACTTTATCGGAACGAACAATCATAGCGTCAGCATCGGCCACCGCTGCATAAAGATCATTCACATCGGTATACTTTTCCAGCAAAGCAAGTTCATAACCTGCTTCTTCAGTAATTTTTCTGATTCCGTCTGTTGCTGCTTTGGCAAACGGTTTGTCGGTTGCTACAAGAATCTTCATAGTAGTATAAAAATTTAGTGGTAAGAATGACAAAACCCTCAGCTAATATCATATTAATGACTTAGGAGGGTTTCGTATTCACTCGAATATTGTATTAATGTAACTTTTCGAATTCTTTCATTGCGTCGATCAGGGCAACAACGCTTTCTTTAGGAAGAGCATTGTAAGTAGAAGCTCTGAAGCCGCCTACCGAACGGTGACCTTTGATACCTACCATACCTTGGGCAGCCGCAAATTTACCGAATTCGTCTTCAAGTTCTTTGTATTCTTCTTTCATTACGAAGCAGATGTTCATCAATGAACGGTCTTCTGTTGCGGCTGTACCGACGAACAATTTATTGCGGTCGATTTCATCATACAACAAAGACGCCTTTTCGATGTTCATTTTTTCCATTGCGCTAACACCACCCAACTCCTTCAGCCATTTCAACGTTTGCAAAGAAGCGTAAATAGGAACTACCGGAGGAGTATTAAACATAGAACCTTCTTTGATATGAGTGCGATAATCGAGCATCGTAGGAATAGGACGGCTTACTTTACCCAGCAATTCGTCTTTTACAATTACGATGGTAACACCGGCAGGTCCGAGATTCTTTTGTGCACCGGCATAAATCAAACCATATTTTGAAACATCAATAGGACGAGACAAAATATCAGATGACATGTCAGCGATCAATGGAACCGGAGAATCAAGATCTTTGCGAAGCTCTGTACCGAAGATGGTATTGTTTGTTGTAATGTGGAAATAATCTGCGTCTGCAGGAATAGTAAAATCTTTAGGAATATAATTAAAGTTAGCGCCTTTAGAAGATGCAACTTCAACAACTTCGCCAAACAATTTAGCTTCTTTTTCTGCTTTGCTAGCCCATGTACCTGTATTAAGATATGCAGCTTTCTTTTCTAACAGGTTGAAAGGAACCATACAGAATTGAAGACTCGCGCCACCTCCTAAGAAAAGTACCGAATAACCTTCCGGAATCGACATCAATTCTTTAACTAAAGCTACAGCTTCATCAACTACCGGTTGAAAATCTTTCGAACGGTGGCTGATTTCCATGATTGAAAGTCCGATACCATTAAAATCGAGAACAGCTTTCGCTGTGTTTTCAATCGTAAACTGAGGCAAAACAGAAGGCCCCGCGTTAAAATTGTGTTTTTTCATACGAAAATAATTTGTTTTTTAAGAGTCGTATGTAGCGCATCCCGACAAAACGGAACTCTGTTTCATACGAGAAACAATATTGAATGAATTATGGATGCAAGAAGTAATATTTCCAACTTCTAAAAAAAGAAGTCATTGAAAATAAGCAAACTACACAAAACCGATCACTTTCCTGAACGGTTGCTCAAAGGTACAATAATATTTTGAGAAAAAGGGAACAAAATTTGCATTGACATCAATCGTCCTACATCATAGTCAGTTGAATATCAAAACCTTAAAAATACTAATATTTTTTGAGTTATTTTTAGATTAAATATACACCCGCTACTCTCAAAACAAGCAGTATCAAAACGACTGCTGCTTTACAAATTTTTCTTCAGGAAATCTGTCATTCTTTTATAAAGATGGAAGCGGGTATTGCCCCCATAAATACTATGATTACGGTTGGTGTAGGTCTGCATTTCAAATTGCTTATTAGCCTGTACCAGCTTTTCTACAAATTCAAAAGTATTTTGAGGATGCACGTTGTCGTCTGCCAAGCCACAAACAATCAACAAGCTTCCCTGTAAGTTCGCTGCATTATTTAAAGGAGAGTTTTTAGTATACCCATCTTCATTTTCTTGTGGAGTCTTCATAAAACGCTCTGTGTATGCGGCATCATAGAAGTGCCAGTCTGTTACAGGAGCAACAGAAACCCCGGCTTTGAATACATCACTCGTTGTCATACACATCAGAGTCATAAATCCGCCATAACTCCAGCCCCAGATCCCAATTCTCGATTTATCGGCAAAAGGCAAGGTACCCACATATTTTGCCACAGCTATCTGATCCTGCGACTCAATATTACCCAATTGCTCATACGTGCATTTCCTAAAACGTTCACCACGCGCTGCCGTGCCACGTCCATCGACGCATACCACGGCGTAACCGTTCGATGCAAGATAATATTCCCAGTCAACTTTCCATTTATCGGTTGCTTCCTGCGAATCAGGTCCGCTATACTGCACCAACAGCACCGGCAATTTTGCTCCATTTCCGGCATTAACCGGTTTTACAATCCAACCGTTCAACGGTGTTCCGTCGGCAGCAGTGCAGGTAAACGGTTCCTTTTTAGGAAGACCAAGTGCCGCAAAATCTTTTTTAAGCGCCGAATTGGCTTCCAGAGTTCTAACCGGCTGTCCCAAATGATTGTACAACACGAACTCATCAGGAGAATTCCATGATGAAGACTGATCGATAAAATACGAGAAATCGTTACTGAAGGTTGCAGAATGCGAGCCTTTTCCATTGGAAAGTCGCTTCATAATTCCTTTGGCGTCAACTGTATAAATATCCCTTCCTGTTGATGAAACCTCTGCAGCCTGAAAATAACTAGCCCTCTTCACCTCATCATATCCGTAAAAGTTTGTCACATCGAATTTTCCCTTAGTCAGCTGTTGAGCCAAAACGCCGTTGGTATTATACAGATAGGCATGACGGTAGCCATCCTTTTCGCTCACAAATGTAAAATGGTGTCCATCGGGTAAAAAGCGGAAGTAATTCAGATTCTCATAATCAACGTACGAACTACTTTTATCGGTCAGGATTAATTTTGAAACCGTAGAACGCGGATTGGCAAAAAACAGCTCCAGTCTGGTCTGATCTCTGCCAAATTTTGGGATAGCCAGTTCTTCCATCTTGTTGCCCCACACGAGCTTCGGATAATATGCATCCAAATCACTGCCAAGATTCATTTTCTTAATGGTCTTGTAGTATGTATCGTACACCTGAACACTTGCCTGAGGAATGGGAGTCCCGGCTTTGGAATATTTAAACGTTACCACTTCCGGATATTCTGCCGCATTCGCAAACTCAGGATTAGAACCTTTGTAACGAATGTAGCTATAGCTCTGCACATTATTCAAATCAAGCCGTACAAAGGCCACCAGTTTACTATCAGGCGACCAGACAAACAATTTGGTACAATCAAACTCTTCTTCGTACAACCAATCGGGCATCCCGTTGATTATCTTATTTTCTTCACCATCTTTGGTCATGGCAATTTCAGTCCCATAATCCAGTTTATTGAGGTAAAGATTATTATTTCTGGCAAATACCACCATCCGCCCGTTTGGAGAGAAAGTTGCAGCTTGTTGCGGCCCTCCTTCCGAAACCGGCTTCATATTACGACGCTTGATGTCGTACACGTAATAATCAGCGGCAAAAGCGCGACGGTAGGTTTTCTTTGAATTGAGATACACCAGCATCTTTACTTCTGCAGAGTCCAGTTCATATCCTTCAATATATTTGATCGGACAATTGATAACGCGTCTGATATTAAACAAAGTATCGACTACCCGACCTGTTTTGAAACTATATTTCAACACCAGTTTGCCGGAATCCGACATCTGAGTGTAAAATTCGCCATTACGCATCGAGCGCAGTTCCTGAATTTGTTTCGGTCTAAAATGTCCGGAAACAATTTGACGCAGAAAGCTATCATCGGAAGTGTTTTGTGCGAAAGAAGAGAAACAGCACGAAAGAAGTAACACTAACAGAGAAGTAATACGAAACATATGCAATTATAATTTTGTTTAGGCCACGCAAAGGTAAGGAATAATTATCTTCAATATTCCCATAAAAACAGCTTTAATTATCAATATAACGCGATTAAAATTCAAGAGAAGTCTGGTTTTCGAGCAAACGAAAACTTTTCCGGTGATGAGGTGTAATGCCGAATTCACGAATGGCATCACGATGCTTAGCGGTAGGATAACCTTTATTTGACAGCCAGTTATAAGCAGGGAAATCCTGATGAATAGCATTCATATAATCATCACGATACGTCTTTGCCAGAACTGACGCAGCCGCTATTGAAAGGTATTTGCCATCACCCTTCACAATGCACTGATGAGGAATATCTCTGTATTTTTTGAAACGATTACCATCAATAATGAGATGTCCGGGTCGTAATATCAGTTGATCGACAGCCCTATGCATTGCTAGAATCGAAGCATTCAGAATATTGATCTGATCAATTTCCTCTGCAGAAACAATACCGACAGCCCATGCAACAGCGCTCTGTTCAATTTCGGGACGGAGTTGATAGCGCACTTTCTCGGACAACTGTTTTGAGTCATTCAAAACATCGTTGTCATAATCGGGAGGTAAAATTACAGCTGCCGCAAAAACAGGACCGGCCAGGCATCCACGCCCGGCCTCGTCACATCCTGCTTCGTTACAATCAGCTAACAGAAAAGGAGCTAGCTTTGTATGTCCTATGCTGTTTCTTGACATGTTTCTTGACATGTTTCTTTACCTTCACTTTCTGGCACTTCATCTTTCAACAAAAGACGCAGCGACTGGTCATATGTGATATAGCTCCACATCCAGTTAATAAATACCAACAAACGGTTTTTTACGCCAACAATGGTCATAATATGCACAAACAACCACAGCACCCAGGCCAAAAAGCCACGGAACCGGGCGTAAGGTAACTCAGCCACAGCCGAATTACGACCAATCGTTGCAAGAGATCCTTTATCTACATATTTGAAGGGCTTAAATGCAGTTCCGTCAGCCTCAAACTTATTCAGGTTATTTGCCACATTTATTCCCTGCTGTATAGCCGGTTGTGCCACCTGTGGATGACCATTTGGAGTATCCTGTGTAGTAACAAGAGCCGTATCACCGATAGCGAACACATTCTTAAATCCATTGACCTGATTAAATTCGTTTACTACAATACGATTACCCCGGCCATATAATTCTTTCTCGAAACCTTTAATACTGTTACCCCTAACACCGGCAACCCAAATAAGGTTCTTTGTTTTGATAGATTCTCCATTGCTTAGCTGCACTTGATCGTTTTCATACGAAGTTACCGTTGCTCCAAGAATAACGTCCACATGAAGCTTGGTGAGGTGCTCCAAAGCTTCTTTTGACGCTTTTTCCGAAAATGCGTTCAGCAAACGATTCAGACCATCCACCAAATAGATACGCATACGTTGCACCTTGAAGTCCGGGTAATCTTTGGGTAATACGAACTTCCGCATTTCAGCAAGAGCTCCTGCCAATTCCACACCTGTAGCACCACCACCAACAACAACGAAATTGAGCAATTTTTCACGTTCTTCCGTGTCAGCCGTACTTGCTGCACGTTCCAGTGAGAAAATAATTTCGTTCCGCATATTAATAGCCTCTGTCGTCGATTTCAAGACCAGGCTTGACTCTTTCAGTTTTTGATTTCCAAAGAAATTGGTATCACAGCCGGTTGCCACAACCAGATAATCATAGCGAACACGACCGATAGTCGTTTCAACACAGCTCAGTTCTGTATCCACACTCAAAGCTTCACATAAGCGAAAGTGTAAATCTGGTCTCTTTTGTAGCACTTTACGAAAAGGAAACGATATTGTACTTGGTTCAAGACCCGAAGTAGCAACCTGATAAAACAAAGGCTGAAACTGATGATAGTTCCGCTTATCAAGCAAAACAATCTGAAAATACTTTGGATCCAATGTTGTAGCCACTTTCAGGCCACCAAAGCCACCGCCAATAATAACAACACGTTTCTTGTCTTTCGCTGGAGGAATGTTACAAATGGTAGTCATAATAAGGAAATAGTTAAAAGTTAAAACTTACACACAATCTAATATACACACAATCTCAACGTGATTTACACGGATAGGAGAAAACAAAAAGAGGAGGGTTAACAAAAAAGCAGAAAGGCGCCTATTGAAGGGATTCAACAGGCGCCTTTAGTAGCGACTCGGGGACTTGAACCCCGGACCTCATGATTATGAATCATGCGCTCTAACCGGCTGAGCTAAATCGCCGTTTCGCAGTGCAAAAGTACAACAATTTCGTTAATTTCAAAATAGATTGACGACTTTTTTTGCTGTATTTTCAACATAAATCATAAATACAAGATAATCAACATATCATCCATTTTTAGCATATTCCGGATTGCAAACCCGGGTTTACAAAACCACGCTTTTTATTCACTTTAGATAGCGGGGAACAAATAATCATGTCGTACTTATCCCGATTTTTCAATTCAAAATTGATCGGCTCGTCACATCATTTTCGAATAAAAAACAAATTTTACTCAGAAACGGAGATTAAAATGAGTCTGGACGAATGGGAAAGCAAGCCCGGATTGATACCCGGTTTTCCCTGAGGAATGGAGAAATTCAGATTTTTATAATATTCTACCCACGAAGGGAAAAGCTTTCCTGTATCAGGATCTTTAAAAGTCATTGGTTTCAGTACAAAGAAAGGCTTTCCGTCATTAGCCATTTTGAATGCCTCATAGATTAACTCGCTGCAATAAAGCCGCCCATTATCCATTTCAAAATAGTCATCATAAGGCACTCCCTGCAAAGCAAGTGCTGCTTTTTCCGCTTTAACTATCAAAGAACTAAATTTCGGCTTCAATCTACCGACAAGCAAATCAGTCTCCGAACACCTTCCTTCAAATTCCTTAATGGTTGTAAGGTGAACATTTTTACCGATCGCCTCAACCACTATCAACGAATCCCCCACCCTGACAACCAATCCGCAATGATTATAATCCCGCCCTCTGTATCCACGCGTCACTTTATCAATGGCACGCCCCAGCTCACCACCATTCAGATGCTGAAAAACAATATCACCTTCCTTCACCAGAGTTGCAAAGTTCTTTTGCTGAGCAAAACAACTTCCAGTTATAAATAAGAACAAAAGGAAAGGTTGAAAAACAACAAATCTTTTCACCCACATACAGAATTATAATTCAACAATTTACAACAAATAAATTTTCTTATTTCAAAGTCTTATTCAAAAAATTGACCACATACGGCATTGCCTCATCAAACCAGGGACGGAACAACCAAAACGTATGGGGTGTATTTTCAATTGTATGCACTTCGTGATAAATGCCGAGTGCATTCAGCTTTTTAATCATATCGTCACGGCCGGCATGAAAGCGTGGCAAAGCACTATTCACAAACAAGAATGGCGCAGTTTGCTTGCCAACATGTGTGAGAGCAGACGCCTCATTGAAGGGAGCCGGATTTTCTTTCGGAGAAACGCCAAACCACAAAGTCGCAGCCGATAATTTCCCCGGTTGATCCTGTCCTTCGGAAGATTCAGGATGCAGAAAAGCAAGTACGCCGTCCATATCGACAACCGCCTGCACTTTATCCGAAAATTGCTTGTAATAGTTTGTTTTATACAAAGGCACAGTACCATTCTCACTTCCGATCAAAGCCGCCAGTTGACCTCCGGCCGAAGTTCCAAAAATTGCAATTTTATTCCCAGCCAAATGATTTTTAGCTGCATTAGCGCGCACCCATCGAATAGCAGTTTTTACGTCCTGAACACCAGCCGGATATTTTGCTTCCATCGACAAGCGATATTCCACACATACCGTTGCAAACCCATTTCTGGACAATTCGTACGCAATATGACGATCCATATTCTTTTCGCCCGAACGCCAGCCTCCGGCATGAATAATAACCACCACAGGGACTTTCTTCTCCCCTTTGGGGCGTACCAAATCCAAATGCATTTCGCGTTGCCCGTACTTTGCATACACCAAATCATTGTTGATAGACAGCTTACTCTGATCACCCAACCCCACCAAAGATATCTCAGGATATTTTTTGCGGTTTTTGATCAACTCATTCTGAGCATTATAAGAACTATCGGTCGGAATAGTTGGATGCATTCGGTAATGTTGTGCAGAAACATTACCCGACATGCCAAGCAGTACCATCACAATCAAACAAACATAGAAACGCATAAGGATAAAATTTAGGGTGCAATTGTAGCAAAATTTAACGACAGCAACAAAAAAATCCCGCAGAGCGATTAACCCTGCGGGAGCGAGATATTTCAATGATATTAGATAATTATCTATTGAATTACAGGCTATCACCGAAATCGGCACGGAATTTAGCCACCAATTTTTGCGGCCAGTCGGATGTCGGCTCCAGCTTACCCATAAAGAAGCGCAGCACCGAAGGTTCGTAATAAAATTTCAAACCACCGATCATTTCCCGGTTATCATACAACCATTTCAAACGGTCAATAACATATTTCACCTGTGAAAGGGTGAACACACGGCGCGGGACAGCCAAGCGAAGCAATTCCATATCAGCATATGTTTCGTTGCCATTTTCATCACGCTGATTTGAGACAGAACCGCGTTCCATACCACGAACCCCCGAAATAAGGAAGAACGCAGCAGCCAGAGCTCCAGCCGGATATTGTGTTTGAGGGATATGACTACAGAATGACATAGCATCCACGTGGGCCCCCAAAACACCCGGAGGTGTAATCATCGGGATTCCCAGTTTCTTAGCTTCTTCCACCAGATATTTAATAAACGATGGACTTTGCGAAATCATTGTTTCATCCAGTGTTTCGTACAAACCTACGGCCATCGCTTCCACTTCGCGGATAGAAATACCGCCATAGGTCAGGAAGCCTTCAAAGAGAGGAACTAAAGCTTCAAGTTCCTTGTATACTTTTATGTCGTTGGTACAAATACCACCACCACGGGATGAGCTTAATTTCCGTGCTGAAAAATAGATAATATCGGCCATTCCTGTGAATGTCAACAGGATTTCTGCCATCGACTTATCTTGAAATTCGGCTTCGCGTTGTTTTACCAGATACGCATTTTCGCCCAACAAACTTGCATCAAGCACCAAGCGAATACCATATTTATCGGCAATTGCACGTACATCGCGCATATTCTGCACCGAGAAAGGCTGCCCGCCAATCAGATTGGTAGAGGCTTCCATACGAATGTAAGGAATATTATCTTTCCCGTGTTTTTGAATACATTCTTCCAAAGCCTCAATATTCATATTGCCCTTAAAGGGGTGATCCGAGTCAATTTTATAAGCTTCAGGATACAGCAATTCCGAGATCTGTCCACCACATTCGGTAATGTGAGCCAATGCGGTAGTAAAGTGATAGTTCATCGGAACCATGCTCCCTTTTTTCACATAAGCCACACCCAGAATGTGCTCAGCAGCACGACCCTGGTGTACCGGGAGCAAGTATTTTTTGCCTAAAACATCGTCGACCGCTTTTTGCAAACGGATAAAACTTTGCGAACCGGCATAAGCATCATCGGCAATCATCATAGCAGACAACTGTTTGTCGCTCATTGCGTTTGTACCGCTATCCGTCAACATATCAAGAAAAACGTCTGTTGTATTCAGTTGGAATGTATTAAAGCCACCTTCGTACAAGGCTTCCAAACGTCTTTCGATAGGTACTAAATGAAGTTTTTGTACGATGCGCACTTTGTGCAGTTCGAGAGGAATATTTTCTCCGCTATAAAACTTTACTGCACTCGAATTCTGTGATAATGAGTCCATTGGTGTAATTTGTATTAGATTTATCAGTTAATTTGTACTGTTCGCAAGGTAGATAAAATATCTTGAATTTTTCAACTATCACCTCCTTAAAAGTTTCAATTATCAATAAATTTATATTAAATGATTCGTTTTTTCAAGACAAAGATTCAAAAACGGCATCTCAACGACTTATTTCACATCAACACTAAAACATAAAACGAAAAAATTCCGGAATAATATGAATTAACAACTCTTCTGTCACTTCGTAAAATTTATTGTCAGACATTGAATTTCATCATTTATGCGCTATCTTTGCACCGTTTTTATCAGATTGTGCAAAACAGACAAATAATTGATTGATATGAGTATTCAAAACAACAAAATGGTTTCAGTTACCTACGATTTATATGTCGGTGGTGAAAACGAGGAACCCGAATTAATGGAGCAGGCAACTGCACAAAATCCGCTTACCTTTTGCTTTGGTATCGGTATGATGCTTGCTGAATTTGAAAAGAATTTACATGGGCTTAAAGTTTCAGATACATTCGATTTCAAGATTGACAGCAAAGACGCTTACGGAGAATATGACGACGAGAATCTGGTTGATCTGCCCCGTGAAATCTTTGAAGTAGACGGTAAACTGGATGAAAATATGGTTTTTGTGGGCAACGTTGTTCCTTTGATGGACTCTGACGGCACCCGCATCAACGCTCAGGTTGTTGAAATCAGCGACAAAACTATCAAAGTTGACTTCAACCATCCTCTTGCAGGCGAAACTTTGCACTTCAAAGGCTCTGTACTGGAAGTTCGTGATGCTACAGAACAAGAACTGGCTTCATTTATGGGCGGCGGTTGCAGCGGTGGCTGTTCAGGCTGCGGCGGTGGTTGCGGCGACGACCATGATGCTGAAGGTTCAAGCTGTGGCTGTGGCGGCGATTGCGACTGCAAATAAGCTTTCCACAGAATAATCTTACACGAGGTGAGAGGTGAACAATCCTGTTGCAGGATGCCGTTTCACTTCTCACCTTGTTTTTTAGGATTAAGCACAACAAAGTCCGCTTTTGCAACAATCTGATTACCGAATTCTTGTTACTCATTATTCACTTCTCATTACTACATTATGTCCAACACTTTCGGAAATATATACAAATTAACCTCTTATGGCGAATCGCATGGCGCTGCTGTAGGCGGAGTGATTGACGGATGCCCTGCCGGTATCGAAATCGACATGGAGTTTATTCAGAACGAACTGAACCGGCGCCGTCCGGGACAGTCTAACATTGTTACTCCACGCAAAGAACCCGACGAAGTGGAATTTCTTTCCGGAATTTTTGAAGGTAAAACAACGGGTGTTCCTATCGGATTCATCATTCGTAACACCAACCAGCATTCATCCGATTACGATAATCTTCGCGAAACATACCGCCCTTCACACGCCGATTTTACATATCAGACCAAATATGGAGTGCGCGATCACCGTGGAGGAGGCCGCAGCTCAGCGCGCGAAACCATTGCTCGAGTGGTTGCCGGTGCTATTGCCAAACTTGCACTCCGTTCAACCGGGGTTCAGATCAACGCGTTCACCTCTCAGGTAGGTTCAATTGCGCTTCCGGGCCGCTATACCGATTACGATCTGGGCAAAACGGAAGAGAGCATTGTACGCTGTCCGGATCCTGCCACTTCCGACAAAATGGAAGAGCTGATCCGCGAAATACGCAAAAACGGAGATACCATCGGCGGCATTATTACCTGCGTGGCCAAAAACGTTCCTGTGGGTTGGGGAGAACCGGTATTCGGAAAGCTTCATGCTGCACTGGGAGGCGCCATGCTCTCGATCAACGCAGTAAAAGGCTTTGATTATGGAAGCGGCTTTGACGGAATCCCTTACAAAGGATCGGAATCCAACGACGTTTTTATCAACCAGGATGGCAAAATAACCACCACAACCAACCGTTCGGGTGGTATTCAGGGTGGCATTTCCAATGGTCAGGACATCTATTTCCGGGTGGTATTCAAACCGGTTGCCACGATCCTGATGGAACAAGAAACCGTAGATATCCATGGCAATGAAACTGTACTGAAGGCTCGTGGTCGTCATGATGCCTGCGTTCTGCCCCGTGCTGTACCTATCGTGGAAGCAATGACTGCAATGACCTTGCTTGACTACTGTTTACTTGCAAAAACAAACCACTGATCAATTGACAATTGAAAGATTTACAATTTGCCATTGAACAACCCATTTGTTGAATGACAATCAAATACTTCCGCCATGAAAAATTTCATTATCAAATCCGGCATTATCGTTGCCTTATTGCTTAGTTGCCATTTTACTCACGCACAGGATTGGCCCAATTTAAGCAGATTCGCCAACGAGAATGCAGCCCTGAAAGCACCTGCAAAAAATGAAGTGAGAATTGTCTTTATGGGAAACTCCATCACTGAAGGATGGATTAAGAAACATCCCGACTTTTTCGCCGGCAAACCTTATCTCGACAGAGGAATAAGCGGACAGACCACACCGCAAATGCTGATTCGTTTTCGTGCCGATGTAATCCACCTGCAACCCAAAGTTGTGGTGATACTTGCAGGTACGAATGACATTGCAGGCAACACCGGCCCGTCAACATTGGAAATGATTGAAGACAATATTGCCTCTATGACTGAAATAGCTCAGGCCAACGGAATCAAAGTGGTTCTTTCGTCTGTACTTCCCGTATATGACTATCCATGGAAGAAAGGATTGCAACCTGCCGAAAAAATCATCGCTTTAAATGCATGGATCAAAGAATATTGCGCAAAGAAAAAGATCATTTATGTGGATTATTTCAGCGCAATGGTTGATGAACGCAAAGGATTAAAAGCCGAACTGACTTACGATGGTGTTCACCCTAACCTTGCCGGCTACATGGTGATGGAACCTTTAGTAGAAAAAGCTATTCAAAAAGCATTGTCAAAATAAAAACCGTTGTCTATGCAATCTTCAAACAGTCGCATAGAAGTGCTAAAGGGCGACATCACAAAGGTTCGTGTTGATGTCGTTGTAAATGCAGCCAATTCGTCGCTTATGGGAGGCGGAGGAGTGGATGGAGCAATACATCGTGCGGGAGGACCGGCAATTCTCGAAGAGTGCAAGCGTATTGTTGCCCGGCAGGGAGACTGCCCTACCGGCGAAGCCGTAATCACAACAGGAGGTAATCTGCCCGCTAAATATGTCATACATACCGTCGGACCGGTTTGGTACGGAGGTAGCCATCAGGAAGAAGAAAAGCTTGCCGAATGTTATCGGAATTCCTTGGCACTTGCCGTTGCCAATCATTGTAAGACCATCGCCTTTCCCAATATCAGCACCGGCATCTATCACTTTCCTAAGGAAAAAGCTGCTCATATTGCAGTCCGCACCGTGCTGGACTTCCTTCAAAAAGAGACGTCAATCGAAAAGGTGATTTTTGTCTGCTTCGATGCTGAAAACGAAAGTCTTATCCGCAAAGAGATGGATCAGACACGTTAAAGAACAGACCTGTAGCCATCCGGGTTTATCCAATAAATATCTCCGTTGGCAGTAACATACATATACCGCCCCCGACTGTCTTTATCAATATAAACACAGTTAGAGAAACTATACAACGGAATATTCGCAATCAAGGTTCCGTCCGGGTTCAACTCCCTGATCAGATAAGTGGAATAAGTGGATGCTGCCATCAACAGATTATGATTTGTCAAAACACTACAAGCTTGAGGATTACCTCCTCCAGCAGTTCCTCCCTGCAAATCCCACAATATGGTTCCATCTGAAGAAAGCTTCATAGACCTTGTATAAGAAGACCCGGAATAAATCGTTCCCACAGCATAAAAATTACCATCGCCAGTTGCCAACAAACTAAATGGATAAGTAGATGTGCTGAAGACTTTTTCGGATAGCACAACTGCACTTTCATCAATTTCCATTAAATTCATCCGGGGATCTGAAGATTCAATATTTCCGCTTACCCAATAATGGCCACCACCTTTAGAAACGATACGATACGCTATATTTCGGGAAGAAACCCCACTATATTTTTCCCATAGTTTAGTTCCGTTCGATGCATATTTCACAAACAGGAAAGGCATATTAGTTCCCCCAAAACTTTTGGAAATAGTACCTACACCCAAATAAGAGCCATCCGACAATTCTACAACATCATTCACTTCAGAAGAAGCCGGGGTATCGCGCCACAAAAGCACCCCCGAAGATGAAACCTTGGCTATCTTTTTGCGATTTGCAATAAGAAAACCTCCGTCTGAGCAATTGAGAATATTCACTGAAGCCCCATACCCAGTCCCAAGATCGAAACCTCCAAATGCTATTTCCGTGACCCAAAGCACCTTAAAACTACTATCGGTCTTGATCACAGCTTCAGAATTATTAGCGTTTTTAGTGCCGGTTGCAACCAGAACATATCCGCCATCTGCTGTTTTCCGACAAGAGGTGTAATAAGTTAACTGGAATGCATATTTATTTAGATATATCTTACTTTGATTTTCAAAAAAAACAGGCTTTGTCTTAAATGTAACCAATGTCGATTTTACGGACAAATCCGCACTGACTGCTCTGATCGTAATTTTCTGATCCGTATTGGGTTTAAGTCCATATACACTATAATAATTATCCGTAATTCCATGAATAGCCATCGTATCATTCACAAGTATATCATAATGGTTAGCATGAGAAGATGCCGTCCAGGTAAGATATACGCCCATATCCGACACCGAAAAGACTTTCACTGCAAAATCGCCAACAGTCGTCACATTCTGAGATGTCGGAACAACAGGCTCCACGGCAGGCAGATATTCATTACACGAAATAAATACGAATGTAAGAATGAGCACTATCAGGTATTTTATAGCATTTATCATTGTCATGCTAACGATTAATTTATGGGGTTACAACAATGTTGTAATACAGACTGTTATAATATTCATACGCGAATCCGACATATAATTTGTCATTATAAAAATAGGTTGGCAATTTTGAATATTCAAATGGGATGTTCGGATTAGCATTGTATCTGTTTCTCAACGTCCAGCTATCGGTTGTCAGATTATATGCCCAGGTGTCGGTTAAGTTAATTTGGGCTCCTTCAAGGTAAGTATATCCTCCGGACAAATAAATTGTTCCGTTTTGATACAAAAGTGTGCTTGAATTGCGAAAGATTGGGCCACCATTCAACGTACTAATTTTCTGCCATTGATCTGTAAAGACATTATATTGATACAGCTCCCTGTTACCTGTAAACACATACCCATAATTTGGAGAAGCACAACTTGCAATGGCATAGGTTGCCAGATAAGTGCTTAAATCTTTTTTCTGAAGCCATTTTCTTGTCACAAAATCATATTCCCAGAAATCCGGTGCTACATCCATACCATATCCGCTACTGCCTCCGCCCATATAAAGCTTGTCGCCCACAACAAAAGCAAACGTTTTGGAGCCGGCTTTCCCCGGGTAACGTGTTTCTACCGTCCAATTATCGATAACATCATCATACCTCCACAATTCCATTCTGGAATTCGAAGAATCGAACTTATTACTTACATTCGGGAGTATATAGCTTTTACCTCCATAAACAAAGGAGGCATCATTAATCCAGGATACAGATTCGGTAACATCTGCAGGATCCGGCAATTTATTTTTGCGCATCCAAACCTTGGATTCAAGATCATAAACAATGACAGAATAAGCGGGTTGACGATAAACATAGTAAACTTTACTTCCGAGCTTAAAACAAGTACGCAATGCTCCATAACTATACCAGGAAGATGATGGTGGTGTTATATTTTCTATGACCGAGCTACCCGGATAACTTCTCAATTTACTATTCACCAGGTATTTTACACCATTTATATAAACGGATACGGTATAATCACCTGCAGCCAGATTTTCGGGAATCACCGGTTGACACCACGAAACCCCATCGGTCATAGTTCCGGAAGAGCTTAAAGAAGCGGGAAGAGTTATATTATCATTGAGCTTAACGACTACAGAACTGGAAGAAGGAATAAACTTCGTATAATGAACATTGAGTGAGACCGATTTACCTTTTAAAGGTGTTGAACCAATTCCCTGACCTTCGTCAGTATAGTAGCTATCAATTCCGGAACTGTAAAAATCGATATACTTTATACCGAAATCCGTATTATTAAAATCCGAAGACAAATAGACTACCTTGTATGAGGACGAATAAACATTTTTGTCCGATTCGAGTACCGCTCTCACCTTATAATCATGATATTGCGTAGGCATCTTTATTTTCACCCAGGATGAATCCAATCTGTTTTCTGACAAGTTCAAATCATAGGTAAAATGATTATTCATATCTGTAAGCTCATAAAAATCAAGATAGTATTTATGAAATGATGTCCCTGCCCCCTGATCGGTTTTAATTCCAATAACACAGGAGTCCTTTGAAAGAGTTTTTACACTAATAATCGAAATGGAAGGAGTCTCGAAATCTTCATAAATCTTCTTACAACCATGAAGTACCAATGAAAGTAAAATAATTACGGCAGGAATGAGAAGCGTTTTTTTCATGGTTAAAGAGAAAAGATACATTTTCAGTTTTCAATACAAAAAATATAAAAACAAAGATAGATATTTTTTTATTGCCATATAAATATTTTTTTCTCAAAAAAAAACAAAAAACTCAGATCCAAACCAACACAATACCAACCACAACCAAATACGATGGCTTTTTTCTACCTTTGCAAAAAAATAATTTATGAATATTCTTGTCACCTATGCCATCCCACAGGAACGCGTTGCCGTATTTTTCCCCGGTTGCTCCATCACTTACTGCGAAACAGGAGTTGGAAAAGTAAACGCATTATTGGCTGTTATTGATGCAATCGGGATACAAAAGCCCGATTTAATACTCAATATCGGCACTGCGGGTTCGGTCGACCGTGACGTGGATTCAATCGTAATTTGCGACACATTTGTGGACAGGGACATGAAGAAATGCAAGGATTTTGGAGTTACCTATCACCTTGATTTCAAAGAAGAACTACAGAACATTCCCATCATCGAACACTGGGATAAGAACAATACCTGCAATACGGGAGACTCGTTCGTCACCCGCGTAATTGATGAAGCAGACGCTTTTGATATGGAAAACTTCGCCGTAGCTGCATTGTGTAAACGACGCCACATCCCATTCGTTTCCGTGAAATACATTACCGACAAAATCGGAGAAAATTCGGTTAAACACTGGGAAGACAAACTGGAAGATGCCCAAAAGGGACTTCAGGCTTTCTTCCATAGCCAGAAATGAGTTTCATTTGCAGCAGGAAGCGGTGCTTGCTCAATTCTCACCAGCAACAGAGCCATACTCAGAACCAATCGGATTGACACGTTACGTAGAACCTGAACAAAAATAACTCCGTCCTTCAGGGCGGAGTCTCCGAGCCCTTATCCTATTCGGGCTTTAGCCCTGATGCTTTAGTGTTCTACCCCAAACCCCTACAGGGGCTTCAATCTGCCTGTTAGAACCGATTTCATTTCTCAAACTTTCCTGTTTGCACCGCCCCAAAGTTCTTTTAAGGAAATAGAAAATCAGGAACTCTGTTTATTGACGATCCAGCTCATATAATTTCTGCTTAATTTTCCTTATTACTTTGTCAATATCATCGAACACTTCCTCATTTCGAAAGCGAATGACAGTAATACCCAAACGCTCAAGTTCTGCAGTACGTCCGTCATCATAATCTGTTTGGGATGCATGAACTTGACCGTCTACTTCTATAACCAGCTTAGCCGGATGACAATAAAAATCGGCAATAAAAATATCAATCGGATGCTGTGGCTTAAACCGAACTCCCAATTGATTGCGCCTGAGTTTCTCCCAAAGCATCATTTCCGCCTGAGTCATATTTTCCCGTAACTCTTTTGCCTTTGCAAAAATCGAGGGCAAAGCATTGTAATACATGGTATGTTCTACCGTATTCTTTTGAAGCATCGGTGTAAGATTTAGTTCAACCCCAAACCCCTGCAGGGGCTTCAATCTGCCTGTAAAAAAACAATCTCATTTATCAAACTTTCCTGTTTGCACTGTCTCCAAGTCCCCTGTAGGGGATTTAGGGGTAAGCTATGCTATTCCACACTAACATCTCTACTTAGCACGAATCAGGAAACCCACGCTAGCGAAGAGAAACATAACTCCGTCCTTCAGGGCGGAGTCTACAAGACCTTATCCTATTCGGGCTTTAGCCCTGATGCTTTAGTGTTCTACCCCAAACCCCTACAGGGGCTTCAATCTGCCTAAGAAAAACAATCTCATTTCTCAAACTCTCCTGTTTGCACTGTCCCCAAGTCCCCTGTAGGGGAATTGAAAATCAGCGAAGCTAAATAGGGGTAAATTATGCCATTCCACACTAGCTTATCTCTACTTTGTACGGATCAGGAGATCCGCGCTAGCGGAGTCATCAGGGGTATATTCTTTGTTGCAGAAGGTAAATGTATCATTGTTCATACAGAAATCTAGTTTAATCACCGGCTTACCGATTGGTGCGACTGGATTACCTTCCACTGATTATCTATTTTCTCGTAAACAAACGACCAGTCAAATTTTGTAGCAACGACAGAGCCATTCTTCAATTCAATCTGCGATTCACCGCTAGCAGTCAACAACGCAATAGATTCGGACAATACCGTAATCTTCTCTTTCTGCACGGTGATGTGCTGTCCGGCCACACCCGAAGATCGTGACTTGAGCAAATCAATCAACTCATCATACTTCTCATAATAAGTGCCGCCAACAATAAAACCTGCACTATGCTTGTCATCCACACCTGTGGTAAGTTTATTATAGTCCAGATTTTCTCCAGCCTTAATCATTTCATGAAAAATTGAGTCCACCCGGGTTTCAATTGCTTTTGATGAAGGTTTTTGTCCGCTCACATTGCAGACATATCCCAACGAAAAAAATCCCAATCAGACAATGAGTATTGCTTTTTTCATACGATAATAATTTATTTTTTAAAGGTCGTATGTAACTTCATGTTGCTGAAATTATTTCCCGATAGCTATCAGGAACCCTTGAGCGTTGTAAAGCAACATGTTCGTTTCATACCATTTTTTTATTAGAAGGATGAACAGGTATTACGCATTTAAGAATTACATAATTAGATAAGAGGCTTCCGCCCCTATGCCCCCTACTTCCTTTTTGTCCCCTCCCTTTCGGTCGGGATGTTCCACTTAAACTAAAAAGGAAGCAAAAAAATTCAAGGCTATGCATGGTTGCTCACGCGATGCATTAACTCCGTTGATTTTCAATTTGCGCGAGAGCAGTATCCTATTTCTACATCGGCAGAGCCATACGCAGAACCTCAACCCGTTTTACACGCTACTCAGAACCAGAGGAACATAAATCGAAAATGGACAATCTAGTGCCAGTTTTGCTCTTTCTATTAAATCAAAAACATTGCCGGTTTCAGCAACCTATATATTGATGGAATTTTCCGGATATATACCTCCGCTTGGTTTGCTCATGCGATTACATCGCGTGAACGGAAGTCTTTTTTCTTTTCATTTATTCTCTTGGTAATCCGAACTTAATAGGAATCGTATATTTCATTGATATAGGCTGACCTGTTTTTATGGCAGGTTTCCATTTTGGCATTAACGAAAGTACCCTTATCGCCTCATTATCCAGATCTCCTCTTACTCCTTTAACTATTGTGATATTTGTAATCTTACCGGTTTTGTATACTACAAAACGGATTATGACGGTTCCTTCTACTCGATCTTTCCAAGCAGATTCCGGATATCGTAAATGGGAGGAAATAAATTGAAAACATTTTTCTTTTCCACCTGGAAATTCAGGCATAGTATCCACAATACAAATTGTATCTATACCGTTTGTTTCATGTTCAATGCCATTGATCACAATTTTATGATACTTGTTGGTTGGTGTCTGTGCATACAATAACCCCACAACACTTATAAGACACGGGATAATAACTTTTTTCATATATTTCTGCATTTTCCTACTCGATATATTCTCACGATGCCCTCTTAGCACAAGCCTAAGCGAAGCGGGGCACTGTCCCCAAGTCCCCGGCTGGCGCAGAGCTCTGCTCTGTGCCCATGCCATACTAAATTCTTTCATGATTAGCACGGATCAGGAGATCCGCGCTAGCGGAGAAACTTATCTTATATTTTTTGAAACAATCCGGATCATATCATCTTCGATCTTAGGTTCATATGTAAAATTATATTTCCACAAGAACTGAGAAAGCAGTAGATTGTGTTTGTTGTTTTCAAATTTTGGTCGTTTACCTTTTTGTAATGCGATTTTAGCATAATCTCCTCCTAATTGGGTTAATCCTTCAACCACGAACTCTTCATCATACGTAGACGTGATGCATTTCTGTGTAAAGAGAGTGAGTTTATATTCTTGATTTGTACTATTCTTCAATAATTCAATCACGAGTTCTTTGCTCAGTTTAATCTCTTGTTGGGTACTTAGTATTTTGCAGACTGTTGTAGCTAATTGGGGTTGCTTATCTACTATTTCTATCGATAGGGTATAAATTATGGTTAGTCTTTCATTTTGTGTAAGGCGATCATTTTGCAGTAGTTTTAAGGCAATATTCGGTTTGAGGTCTAACTCTTTAATTAGAAAAAAATAGCTGCTTTTATTCTCTAAAATAAAATCAATTGTTTGATTTTTAAAATGATCTTCTATGAGCTGATAATTATGTAGATTAAATTCTATTCCTTTCGTTTCAATCAGATATTGAACTCGGACTTCTTCTAATTGAGTAAAATCAGTATCATTAAAAGTTTGATCAAAAGCCTTCCTGATATTCTTATAAACTTGCAACGATAATTGATTCGTATTAATCAATAAAGCAAATAAAAGTTTCCCATGTTTTTCTGAGATGTAATCTCTTATTGAATGTAATGCTAATATTTCATTATTGAGTTCTATAAAATGGATTAGATCTACCGATATTTTTATTTCACCATCCTCAGGAAAAGTATAAAGTGCAATATTATTCCATGTTGGGGAAATAATATTACTTCTTAAAGCCAAATCCCAGTATTCTTCATCTATATCATTAATATCATCTATTTTATTCTCTTGCTTTGATAAATAATACAGTTTTGTTTCTTCTTGAATATCTGGATTATTAATGATCTCAGCGTTAATAGTCGATGATTCGTGAATACTTGTAGACGGAAAAACATTTTCCAAGCAATCGGTTATATTAGCATCTACATATTCCCATAATTTCACATTATCAGAATCCATTATAGCAGTATAACTGGCTTTTGAATACAAAGCTTCATACGATGGATTAAATGCTTTGAGAATGGCTAATATATTATCATTAGTTAATTGATAGAAATAACCATCAACTACATATTGCAAGCACTCAACGACTAATCTTTCTGATAGTACGAGATTTTGATATTTGATATTCAGTTCTTTCGTTATAAATTTAAAGTTATTCAAACTATTTTCGCTGGGTTGTTGAGAAATAAAATCAAATCGGGTTGATATATACGTTTTGAAT
Source organism: Paludibacter jiangxiensis (assembly GCF_001618385.1). Taxonomy (NCBI): domain Bacteria; kingdom Pseudomonadati; phylum Bacteroidota; class Bacteroidia; order Bacteroidales; family Paludibacteraceae; genus Paludibacter; species Paludibacter jiangxiensis. The sequence continues at coordinate 813,191 of NZ_BDCR01000004.1, forward strand.
TCTTCAGTCTTGTAACTTTCAATCTTAGATTGAGGAAAGAATTTCAATAAAATCTCAAAATTGAGATTGGCAAGTTCTTGGTCTTGCTGTTTTTTTATGGCAACCATAAAAAACTTATTCCAAGAATTTAATAGTTCATTAAAGAAAGGCGTAGCATCTAATCCTTGTTCATAATATGCCTTGATGAAATCGAATGATTTTCCTTTTTTTACGTATTCTACAATGTTACTTGATTGTTGCACATATTGATCTTTGGTATTTACGAGAAAATGAACCAAATCAATGTTCAACATGGATCCTGTAGAAAAGCTGGCATCCAGCAGTTGTTCAATAACGGCTTCAGGCTTATGAATGTGATAGTGATACTCTTTCTTTCTTCCACAATTAGCACCCAATACAAATGCCTTATCTGAGATTGTCATTGTTCCGGGATAGAAATAGGATATATAATCGTAATAATCTTCATCGATATAGCCATTGCGTAATAGGAAAGAGATTAAATGGCTATCTTCTACCTCATGGAAAAAAGCTTCTGCCGAATACTGCTGAAGAATCTGACCCAACGATTGAGATTTGATTTCTATAATAGATAAATCAAGTTTTTTTATGTCTGTGTTTATTTCATCTACTCGTTTTGGAATCAATGATACCCGCTGTTGATATGTATAATTGGGATCGACCTCTTTTTCTATAGTTTGGAATTTTGTTTCTAAGCTTACAAAATCTCTATTACTTCTCCAGTAGTACTGAAAATCGTTGTTCATCAGCTTATTGAATAAAGAAGGGTCTTTGGCTACCTCTGCTAATAAATGCTTCTTACTTGAATCATAGGATTCAGAAAATGCAAAAATTGAGGGATGATGAATGGAATAATGAAATATATAGTATTTTCTAAGTTCTTCTTGAGAAAAAGCCTGATATTGGGTTTGAATCTTTACTAACTCTGCTTTTAAAGCATCACGTTGTTTCTCTTTTGAAGCTATCGAACTTTTAATATATTTTTCTTTATTGGAAATAGCATCGTAAACAATCCCTTTCTGATTGTGCAGCGAAGCAAAACCTTTCGGATAGTAGTTTTTATATATAATCATGGCCAATAACTTCTTTTGCTCTAATTGGTCCGCTAATCTATAGCGATATTGCTTGTATTCATTGACGATATTCAATAAAAGGCGCATATCATCTATGTAAAAGCCAAGCTCTTTGCAAACCTGATCGGAGATATCCGAATCGGTCTCAGGAATAATCTTATGCAATGAATCCCTCAGTTTTTCGCAAGAGTTGGAGGGATTAATTATCGGTATTACGGTTACTATATAATCGAAGAATTTGGTACGGGATGAATCATTGAAGATATCATCTTTCACCGCGTAGATAAAGGTGATTTTTCGTGTTCTGTCAGGATTAATTGCCTTAGATCTGTTGAGTAATTGGTTTAGCTCCCTTAGCTTTAAAAAGATATGATGGGTGGCAAAGCGATCCAGATCTTCAATTATAACAACATTATAGTTAGTTACTTCAAAGAAGTATATAATTTCATCCAGGTGTTTATTGAAAATAGAAGTATTTTCAGCCAGATCAATTTCTCCGTCTTTTAGATTTATCTTATTTAGTCGGCTATTGTACAGATTGGTAATCAGCCATCGAATGATACAGAATCCACAAATTACGATATAGATTAGAGCTAAAATATCCCAAATTGTTTTAGCTGTGGTCCCTACCGCAAGCAGATTATAAAGAAATTGATTGTATAAGAGCTTTGGTTCAAGTACGATACATAATGCTGCGATAAAAATTATACTCAGAATTGAATATACAAAACTCTTACATTTGTCGATATGTTTAATCCGTTTGAATCTGGATTCGGGAATATCCTGAATCCGTTCTTTATAAATTAGTTGCTGAAGAATACTGTATTCTATTAATCGATTCAAAGATGCTTCATTGTCTAATTGAATTGACTTTTCTGACTTCTTTTTTTTATCAAGGGTTGTTTTAGTGGGTTGAGATCCTTTCGGTTGATTATTTTGTGCATCTAGTTGTTTTTCAGCATCTTTTTCTGAACCTACAATTTCTTCATCTTCAATTTCAGGTATTTCCTTGTATGCTTCCAACGTAGCTAAAGAGATGTCAAGATAATTATATTCGGAAAAATCATGCTTTAAAGTTTTCAGAATAGAACTTTTACCCGACCCAAATGGTCCGGTAAGAGCTATATTAGATACGTTTGGATCGGGTAATTTTGCCGCTAAATCCCATACAGTTTGATAAGACTTATTTGGTTCTCCGTTCTCATCTTCTTGTTGAATAATGGTGGCCGCTAAGTCAAATTGCTTTTGCACATTTGATGTGCTTTCATCGTTATCTTTACATTCTACCTTGTTTTGATGTTGTAGCTTGTTGAGCAACCAATTCAATGCTTGTATGATGCAGTTTTTCATGGAATAATATTTCGAGAGATGGGTTTTATTTTGGATTTGATGAATTCGTAAAGTTGAGCTAATTTATTTAGAGACCTTCTTTGATTCAAGGTTGAGCCAATCAGCATCTGGTCTTCACAACCAAAGCGTTTTGTACAAAAATCTTCAGTTCAACCGCAATACAGACAGCCACAGTCATTTAACTTTCGCTCCCGCAAACTTACTATTTTTCTTTAACATCATAACCGTTTTTACATATAATGATGTAATATTTCGTAATAATATTTCAACTACTTATTAAAAACCACTGCAAAATATTTTGAATATCTTCCGGCAGTTTATAAAACAAAAAAAGCCCTCACAGTGTGAGAGCTTTCGTTGAAGATGCATGGCACCTGTATTATTTCTATCGCTTCATCGACATGATCATTGTGGCGACTTCGGCTGCCTGATTCTTGTTGTAACGGAAAGTCATTTCGCGAATATTGATCAGGTCGATAATGGTACCGATACAGCACAATCCTCCGGTAAGGAAGTAAAGGATGCCCATACCGATTTCACCCAGCATAAAGCGCTGCAACCCTGCCACACCCAGAAAACCGATCAAAGTCATAATCAACATTGTCTGTTGTTCTTTGCGACGGCCTGCATATAACGAAATAAACTGTTGTTGCTGATTCTCTGTCATGTCTTCTGTCAGAGTCTGAATGAAAATCAGTTCATCCGGCTGCATGCCGGGAAGCATCATAAATAATTTTTGTTGATCCATGGCTTTTGTGTGGTTTAAGTGTGTATAATGACTTGATTGTTGTATACAGTATGATTAGTACGGCAGGAATGCCCAGCAGATGCTCGTGAAACGAACGCGCAAAATTTAAGTGCAAAGCGTCGTGCATGGCATGACCGATGCCGCATCCGGGACAGGAGTGAAAGCCCACCATTTTGAAAAGGCAAAAGGAAGCACTATCCTTTGATGTGTCCATAAAGAATAGCAAAACAAGAGCGGTAAGCCAAATAGCTGGTTCGACAAGCTGTCTGAATTTGTGAGGCATAGTAAGTTGTTTATGCCCTGCAAATATATGCTATTTTTCTATTAAATAAGCAGCCGTATGCAATCTGGGGTAATTACACGTGAAGATATTGATAAGGGGCTTCCGCCCCTGTGACCCCGATCTCCTTTTTATCTTGACATAAAAAGGAGACAAAAAGGTCAAGGCTATGCCCGCTTCGCTTAAAAAAACCGGCGTTCGCCAAGCTAAATCGCCCAAACTCACTCCTTCCTTACGTCAGGAGTTTCTAACAGTGGGCGATTTTACGCTTCACTCACTTGTTTTTTTGCTCACCGGACAAGGCCGTTCCTAATCTGACTCAGCAACATTAGCCTATTTTGAAATTTTATCTGAAGCGGACTTTCTGTGTCATGTCCAGACGAAGCAAAATAAACAGCATGACGGTAAATGACCAGAGTGAAGAGCCTCCGTAACTAAAGAAAGGTAGCGGAATACCGATTACGGGCGTTATCCCCAACACCATCCCCACGTTTATCAATACGTGGAAGAGCATTATACTCACTATAGAATAGGCATAAACCCGGGTAAATGTGTCGCGCTGATTCTCCGCTATCCGCATGATCCGGTAAAAGAGCAGTCCGAATAAACATAACACTCCGGCAGCACCCACAAATCCGTGTTCTTCACCAATAGTGCAATAGATAAAGTCGGTATCCTGTTCAGGAACGTATTTCAGTTTGGTCTGAGTACCGTTCAAAAAGCCTTTTCCAACCCAGCCGCCCGAACCGATAGCGATTTTGGATTGATTCACGTTGTAACCAACGCCTTTGGGGTCTTTTTCCATACCCAGCACCACTTTAATACGTGTCTGTTGGTGAGGCTCAAGAATATGATCAAAGAAATAATCGACGGAGAAACTTACGCCTACCGATCCGATAGCAAACAGCGCCACCCAGATATACGAACGTTTACTCCGGTAAAGAAAGAGGAACAACAGGTAAATGGCAGCACCAATCACAGCGATCAGGGCAAAAATCTGGTACTGTACATCAAACCAGATATTGAGCAAACCGGCAATGGCAAACAGAACAGCTGTACCGCCAAGAATATGCAACATGGTAGTTCCGTCGGATTCGTATGCAATTACGCAACCCATCACCACAAGCAGTATAAAGATAAATGCCAGCATAAATCCAAGTGAACCCACGTTATGATAAACGGGCAAATCACTCAATGGAACGATGATAAGAAACAAGACCACCATACAGGCTGCCACCATCAGGAAAACACCGGGCAAACCTTCGCGGTAAAGCATCAGGAAAAAGGCAAAGAATACCAGCGCCGATCCGGTTTCCGACTGAAGGATAATGAGCATACAGGGCAACATAATGAGCCCTATCGCCCCTAACGCATCTCGCCGGTTCCCCATCGAAAAGCCCGTCTTGCTGATAAATTTCCCCAACGCCAGTGCTGTTGCGAGCTTAGCCAGCTCGGCCGGCTGAAAACTGATGGGGCCAAATACCAACCAGGAGTGAGACCCCTTGATATTCGGCGCTATAAATATGGTAACCAGCAGTAGCAAGAGCATTGCCCAGTAAAACAGGTTGGCCATCTGCTCGTATATCTTTCCGTCTATCAACAGAATAGAACCGGCTATGACCAGCGCACAGGCGATCCATATCAACTGCTTTCCGGAGCGATATTCGAAACCCCAAAAAGTAGTCTGGGTGTAGTCATAACTTGCACCGTACACGTTGAACCACCCGAATATGATCATAATCAGGTAAAGAGCAACAATCCACCAATCAATTGTCTGTGCTAATCTTATTCTGCGTTCCATAATTATGTATCAAAACGGTACTTGCCATTCTATCCAGCAATTCCTGACGCTGAGGAGAAATCTTCCTGCGCAGGTAAAACTCTATCATCAAACTACTGATGGGCACTGCATATGTTGCACCGAAACCACTGTTTTCGACAATACACATAATAGCAATTTTCGGATGCACTTTCGGGGCAAATCCCATAAATACAGAGTGGTCCTTACGGGGCGGATCCTGTGCCGTACCTGTTTTCCCACAAACCTCTATGCCCGGTATCTGACCACCTTTGGCAGTACCACCCAAAATAGCCATTTCCATACCCCTCACACATACATCATAGTATCTTTTCTCGATGGCAGTAGTATGTTTTTCTTTGAATTTTTCAGGAATCGGTTGATTTTCTATATACTTCACCATGTGCGGAGTAATCCAATATCCGCGATTGGCAACATTGGCACAAAGGTTAGCAATTTGCATGGCAGTAGCCACCACCTCACCCTGACCAATAGAAATAGAAACCACGTTGAGCGAGCGCCAGCGTCCTTTCCCATGAACACGGTCGTATGCCTTGGTAGTAGGAACATTTCCGCCATTTTCGTGAGGCAAATCCACTCCGAGTTTCTTACCGAAACCGAAAGTCATAATATCCGAACGCCAAATATTGAACGCTTCGGTAATATTTTTGTATTTATCGTTATCGAGCATAGCCCTCAAGCCTGCACAAAAATAGGCATTACACGAGTTGGCAATAGCTCCGTAAAGATCGAGCGGAGATGCGTGTGCGTGACAGGCCAGATGGAAGTGTCCTACCGTATAACCACGGTGACACGGGTATCGTGTTCCTCCGTTTATAATATTGTTTTGTTGCAGCACCAGTGCATTTGCCACCTTGAAAGTCGATCCCGGCGGATAACGCGCCATCACCGTACGATCGAGCAAAGGTTTATTGGGATTGGCATTCAATTCTTTGAACATGGCAGAACGCTGACGGCCGACCATCAATGTTGGATCGTAAGTAGGCGACGATACAGCAGCCAGAATCTCACCTGTTGAGGGTTCTATCGCAACAATACTACCCCGTTTGCCATTCATCAAACGTTCGCCCAGCATTTGCAGCTCAATATCAAGCCCGAGCCGGAGTGTTTTACCCGGAATCGGTTCTTCGTCATAAGCACCATTGGCATAACGGCCTTTGATACGTCCGCGAGAATCTCTCAGCATTATCTGTACTCCTTTTTCACCACGGAGTTCTTCTTCATAACTCTTTTCCAAACCGGTAATACCGATATAGTCGCCCATTTTGTAGTAATCGTCCTTCTCGATAGTGGTACGCGACACCTCTCCGATGGAACCGAGGGCATGAGCAGCTGACTTGTAGGCATAATCGCGGATAGTTCGCTGCTGAATGGAGAAACCCGGAAAACGGTATAATTTTTCCATCAGGCGGGCATAATCGTCAGCCAGCAACTGGTTGACAAATACCTGAGGAGTAAAAGGAGAATAGTTGTGGTTGATCTTCTTGTCTTTGATTTCATTCATACGGTCGACGAAATCTTCTTTTGTAATACCCAATGTATTACAGAAATCCATCGTATCGAGCGAAGTCACCTCCTTCATTGTCACCATCACATCATACGAAGGACGGTTGTAAACGAGAAGTTTACCAAAACGGTCATAAATCAGACCTCTTGGAGGAAAGATAGTCCGTTTCAGGAAAGCATTCCCTTCGGCAGACTCTTTATACGATTCGGTAAACACCTGAAGAAATAGCAGACGCGCAATGAAGATCAGAATAATCAACGCTATCAGGCCACCGATAACGTATTTTCGGTTTTGCAGCTCATCGTTGATCATGCTTACTTAAATTTTTGGGTACTCAGCACCAGCAAGATGGTGACTACTGAGTTGATGGCTGTTTTAAGAAGTACCAGCCAGTAGTGTTGAAATGAAAAAGCTTCAAGCGTAAATAACAACAAATGAAGCACAATGACCATACAAGTCACATATTTCAGGAAGATAGGCAGTCCCAGCACTTTTACCGAAGGCTCATAGTTGGCATACATATCTTTAGGTACAAACAGTTGCAGCAGATCTTTACGTGCAAAAGCCACAAAAACAGTTGCAAAAGCGTACATTCCGGGAGTATTGGAGAAAATATCAATCACCATTCCCATCAGAAAAGCTACCAAAAGAGTCAGAGAACGGTTAACGCCCGTGGGAAACGAGATGACAAACCAGATATAAATAAGCGGATTGACATATCCAAGAAAACGGATATTATTGAAAATCAGCACCTGCAACAGCACAAGCACGATAAAGCGTAAAGTATGTTTCAACACAAGATTCGTACTCATTGCTCATCCTCCTTCTGCACTTCACGCAGTTCTTCTTTATATTTGAATTTCACCACCTTCACGTACGAAAGAGTACGGAAGATAGCGGCTGTTTTAGCTTCAATCGAATAGTAACTCTTATTTTCTGGAGTAGCACACCGTGTGACATATCCGACAGGAATACCTTCGGGGAAAATAGATGAGAATCCGCTGGTTACCAAGGTATCGCGCACATGAATCACAGCATGACGGGGAACCTCATCCACTTGTACATAATCGGGATCGATGCCATTCCAGAGCAGGACTCCAAAATCATTAGACCGTTTTGATTTACAGCTAATGCGTGATTTGGAGTTAAGAACCGGTATTACAGATGCATAATGGTCGGTCACCGCGCTAACCACGCCAACCACACCCTGATTGTTGATCACACCCATTTCCGGTTCAATACCATCCAAACGACCTTTGTTGAGCGTAATAGTGTTTTTCAGCTTATTGACACTATTGCTGATTACTTTAGCAGCAATAAACTGATATTCTTTATCCGCCAACACCAAAGGCCGTCTGTCTGTGGTATCTGTAAGTTGTGCCAACTCGGCTTCGAGTCTGACAACTTTATTTTTAAGCTGATTGTTCTCGTCCGAAAGCTGTTTATTGGCTTCTGACAGTCCGAAATACTCTACGAAAGAGTTGGCTGCCGAATAGACCGAAGCCGAAATATAATTGCTCGACGATAAAAAAGAGGCACGTTGAAAGCTGTTTTGATTGACAATGAAGACAAAAGAGATTGCCTCCAGAAATACAAAGAGGAAGTATACCCCATAGCGCATCAAAAATCGCAACAGTTGTTCCATGCCTGATTTTTATGGTTGCCTGTTATCGCAACAAGAACGAGAAACGGTTTACATTCTTCAACGCAACGCCTGTACCACGCGCAACAGCATGGAGAGGATCGTCGGCAATGTGGAATGGAATATTCATTTTATTAGCCAAACGCTTATCAAGACCTTTCAGCAAGGCGCCACCACCCGCAAGGTAGATACCGTTACGAACGATATCGGCATACAATTCGGGAGGAGTTTGTTCAAGCGCACTCAACACAGCCGTTTCGATCTTCGAAATGGTTTTATCGAGAGCGTGAGCAATTTCCTGATAAGAAATAGGTACTTCCATCGGAAGCGCGGTCATACGGTTCGGGCCGCGTACCACAAAGTCTTCCGGAGCATCTTCCAACGATGTCAAAGCTGCACCTACATTCATTTTAATCATTTCGGCAGTACGTTCGCCCACCTTCATGTTATGCTGACGACCCATATACTCTACAATATCGTCCGTCAAATCGTCACCGGCAATACGGATAGATTTGTTGGTAACGATACCGCCAAGAGAGATCACGGCAATTTCGGTTGTACCACCACCGATATCAACAACCATGTTTCCTTCCGGAGCTTCAACATCGAGTCCGATACCGATAGCAGCAGCCATAGGTTCGTAAATCATGTAAACTTCACGTCCACCGGCGTGTTCAGAAGAGTCGCGCACAGCACGAATTTCAACTTCGGTACTGCCTGAAGGAATACAAACCACCATTTTCAATGATGGAGTGAAGAATGTCTTCTGTGTTTGCAGCATTTTAATCATACCGCGGATCATCAGCTCGGCAGCGTAGAAGTCGGCAATCACACCATCGCGCAAAGGACGCACGGTACGAATGTCTTCATGAACCTTCCCTTGCATCTGACGGGCACGTTCGCCGACAGCGATCAGCTTGTCGGTACGACGATCGAGGGCAACCACCGAAGGCTGGTCCACAACGATCTTGTCGTTATGAATGATAATCGTATTGGCCGTTCCAAGGTCAATAGCGATTTCTTGTGTCAATGAAAATAATCCCATTATTCAGTTGGTTATGAATGAATTTATATTTTATCAAATGATAGAACCAAGAATCAAGATACAAGAACCAAGATAAACAACCTGGCTTCTCATACATATTCAGAACAATCTCACTCTTTATATTACTTACAGCCAAAAATTAGTTCAAAAAAACGATAGCAGTTTGTCTTGGTTCCTGGCTCTTGGTTCTTAAATCTTTATTTTAATGTTTGAAGTGACGGAAACCTGTCATCACCATCGACTGACCGTTTGCATCACAAGCTTCCACAGAGTCGTTATCGCGGATAGAACCACCCGGATGAATTACGGCTGTGATACCTGCTTCGTTGGCAATCTGTACGCAATCAGGAAAAGGGAAGAAGGCATCCGATGCCATCACAGCACCCTGCAACTCCATTTTGAAGTTTTGTGCTTTTTCCACTGCCTGATTCAGGGCATCCACACGTGAAGTCTGCCCCACGCCGCTTGCACACAACTGTTTGTTTTTAGCAAGAACGATAGAGTTCGACTTGGAGTGTTTTACCACTTTGTTTGCAAAAAGAAGATCTTCCACTTCGGCTGCTGTCGGGGCTTTTTTCGTTACCACCTTCAGGTCTTCTTCAGTTTCGATCTTAGTATCTTTATCCTGTACCAAAATACCGTTCAATACCGTACGCGACTGTTTGGTCGGCAATTTGGCATCTTTCTGAACGAGAATGATACGGTTTTTCTTTTGTGTAAGAATTTCGAGTGCATCCACATCGTAATCGGGAGCAATGATCACTTCGAAGAAAATCTTGGTAATTTCTTCAGCTGTTGCTTTATCGATTACGGCATTGGTAACCAAAACACCACCGAAAGCAGAAACCGGATCACTTTCGAGAGCAGCTTTCCACGCATCAATCACAGCAGGACGCGAAGCAATACCGCAAGCGTTGTTGTGTTTGAGGATGGCAAAAGTTACTTCGTCAAAATCGTTGATCAGATTAACGGCAGCGTCAATGTCCAGAAGGTTGTTGTAAGAAATTTCCTTACCCTGTAACTGTTCGAACATTGCATCGAAATCGCCGTAGAATACGCCCTGTTGGTGAGGATTTTCACCATAGCGCAATACTTTTGCATTGTCGTCGGCAGCACGGAAATAACTTCCGTCGTTACCATCGAAGTAGTTGAAAATTGCGCTATCGTAACCCGAAGAAACTGCAAAAGCCTCTTTAGCGAAGAATTTACGTTCTTTCAGCGTAGTAGAAGCACCGTTTTCAGTAATAACGTCCAACAGCGGCTGATATTGTGCCTGCGATGCAACAATAATCACGTCGTTGAAATTTTTGGCAGCAGCACGAATAAGAGAAATACCGCCAATATCTATTTTTTCAATAATATCTTGTTCAGCAGCACCTGAAGCAACCGTTTGAGAGAAAGGATAAAGATCCACAATTACCAAATCAATGGTAGGAATCTCATATTGAGCAACCTGATCGAGGTCTCCGGCTTCGTCACGACGATAGAGGATCCCACCAAAAACTTTTGGGTGCAAAGTTTTAACACGACCACCGAAAATAGAGGGGTAACCGGTCAGATTTTCTACTGCCTGGCATGGGATTCCCAGTGATTCAATAAAGGTTTGTGTACCTCCTGTGGAGATAAATGCGACACCCTGTGCATGTAATTCACGGATGATAACATCTAATTTGTCTTTGTGATAGACTGATACAAAGGCTGTTTTAATAGGTTTTCTTTCGCTCATCGGTTGAATTTTTAATGCCTGCAAATGTACAAAAATGTTTGGATATAACAGATTCGTTTTAAAGTTATTTTGGAGCCGCAAAAAGTTGAAAAAACAGTCATCTCAGAGAGCCACAAATACTGTGCTGCTCAGCTGTGCTGCTCAACTTGCAATTACGGCGGCTGTGTTGTATTTTTGTACTGGAATTTGATGACTGCCAAACCCACTTTGCTACAACATTTAAATGACTGAATTTTTAAGTATTAATTATACAATTGCCGAATTTTTAGGATATAAAATGAGTCTGGTGGAACTCCTCGGCACAGTGACCGGTATCCTGGCCGTTATTCTCGCCACTCAGTCGAACATTTGGTCATGGCCGGTAGGACTCGTCAATTTCGTTTTGGCTTTTATCCTCTACTATCAGGTAAGCCTCTACAGTGATATGTTTCTCCAGATCTACTATGTCATCACCGGGATATACGGGTGGATATACTGGTACGGCATGAAAACAGAAGAGCAAACACCTATTACGCTTTTAACCATCAGGGGACGAATCGTGCATATTATACTGATGATTGTCGGCACCATTGGCATTGGCTATTTTATGAGCCATATTCATCAGATAATACCCACTGTATTCCCCACCCCGGCAGCATATCCATATCCCGATTCGTTTGTAGCCGTACTCAGCATTCTGGCTAACTGGATGCTGGCGCAACGCAAAATAGAAAACTGGATAGTTTGGATCGTTATCGATATAATTTGTACCGTCATGTATTGGCTGAAAGGTATCCAGTTCTTTTCGCTCGAATACCTAATTTTTACACTGATGGCCATCTATGGGTTGGCAAACTGGATAAAACTGTATAAAACCAGACATGAAGAGGTGAAAATTTGAAGAAGTAAAAATGAATCTCTCTTGCAAGATTCTTCCGAACTTTTTTACTCCAGGTTGAAGTCCCTCCAAAAACAGGGAATCATTCAACATTAAACACTAAACATTAAACGTTAAGCACATGCAATTGAAAGACGTAATACAGAATCGCATTCTCATTCTTGATGGAGCAATGGGAACGATGATTCAACGCTATAAACTCACCGAAGAGCAATACAGAGGAGAGCTCTTTGCCGGTGTTTCCATTCCACAAAAGGGGAATAACGACCTGCTTTGCCTCACGCAACCGGACATCATTTCGACCATACACCGTCAATATCTGGAAGCTGGAGCCGACATCATAGAAACCAACACGTTTAATGCTCAGGCTATCTCGATGGCCGATTACGGCATGGAAGCGCAGGTACGCACTATCAATCTGGAAGGTGCCAAACTGGCGCGTCGTCTGGCGGATGAGTTTACCGCAAAAAATCCTGACAAGCCCCGTTTTGTAGCCGGTTCGGTTGGACCGACGAATAAAACGGCCTCTCTTTCACCGGATGTGAATAACCCGGCTTTCCGTAGCGTAACCTTCAACGATCTGACGGTTGCCTATCAGGAACAGATCGAAGCACTGCTCGAAGGCGGCGTGGATGCCATTTTCATCGAAACCATTTTCGACACACTCAATGCCAAAGCAGCAATTTGTGCCGCCAACCTCGCGATGGAAAAAACCGGCATTAAAGCAGCCCTGATGCTCTCTGCAACGGTAGCCGACAAGAGCGGACGTACCCTCTCGGGGCAAACCATCCGTGCTTTTCTGGCTTCCATCTCTCATGCCGATCTGCTCTCGGTGGGGCTCAACTGTTCATTTGGTGCCCGCGACCTGAAACCATACCTCGAAGAGTTGTCGGACTTTGCGCCCTGGTATGTAAGCGCGCATCCCAACGCCGGACTACCCAATCGTTTCGGAGCGTACGACGAGACACCCGACATGATGGCCGAACAGATCAAAGAATACCTCGACGAAGGACTGGTGAATATCATCGGTGGATGTTGCGGCACAACCCCCGATCACATTGCAAAATATTATGCGTTGGTTGAAGGCAAAAAGATAAGGAAACCGGTTCCGGAATCCACCAATACCTGTCTTTCGGGATTAGAATCATTGGAGATTACTCATGAAAATAACTTCGTCAACATCGGCGAACGATGCAACGTGGCCGGATCGCGCAAGTTTTTGCGGTTGATCGCCGAAAAAAAATACGAAGAGGCAGTAAGTATTGCCCGTCAGCAGGTGGAAGATGGTGCGCAAATCATCGACGTGAATATGGATGATGCCATGCTCGAAACCAAAGAAGAGATGGTAACGTTCCTCAACTACCTGATGTCGGAACCGGATGCCGCCAAGCTCCCCATCATGATAGACTCCTCGAAATGGGACGTGATCGAAGCCGGCCTGCAATGCCTGCAAGGAAAAGCGGTGGTCAACTCCATCAGCCTGAAAGAGGGCGAAGAGGTGTTTTTGCATCATGCCCGTACCATTCGTCAATACGGAGCCGCCACTGTGGTGATGGCTTTCGACGAAAAAGGCCAGGCCGACACCTTCGAGCGCCGCATCGAGATTTGCGGACGCGCCTATAAAATATTAACCGAAAAGGCGGGCTTTCCGCCTCAGGACATCATCTTCGATCCGAATGTATTGGCCATTGCCACCGGCATCGAAGAGCACAACCGTTATGCCATCGACTTTATTCGCACAACGGAATGGATCAAGCAGAACCTACCGTATGCGAAAGTGAGCGGAGGGGTTAGCAATCTCTCGTTTTCGTTCCGCGGCAACAACACGGTGCGTGAAGCGATGCACTCGGTATTTCTCTATTATGCCATCCAGGCCGGGATGGACATGGGCATTGTGAATGCCGGTATGTTGCAGGTATACGAATCGATCGACAAAGAGTTGCTCGAACGGGTGGAAGATGTGATCTTCGATCGGCGACCCGACTCCACCGAACGACTAATCGAACTGGCCGAAAAAATCAAAGCCGACAGCAGCAACGAAACCATCGAAAAGAAAGAGGATGAATGGCGTACCCGCTCGTTACAGGAGCGGCTTTCATACTGCCTGATTAAAGGCATCGGTCAACACCTCGAAGAGGATCTGGCTGAAGCGCTGACCGTTTACGAAAATCCGCTGACCATTATCGAAGAACCGTTGATGGATGGCATGAACACCGTGGGCGATCTCTTCGGACAGGGTAAGATGTTTTTACCGCAGGTGGTAAAGACAGCCCGCACCATGAAACAGGCCGTCGCCATTTTGCAGCCACACATCGAGGCGCACCAAAGCGGACAGGCCGTACAAAAAGCCGGCAAAATTGTATTGGCAACGGTCAAAGGCGATGTGCACGACATCGGCAAAAACATTGTAGGAGTGATTATGGCCTGCAACAACTTCGAGGTAGTCGATCTCGGTGTAATGGTACCCACCGACCGCATTATTCAGGCGGCAATTGACGCAAAAGCGGATGTGATAGGACTCAGCGGATTGATTACTCCTTCGCTGGAAGAGATGTGTCACGTAGCTGCCGCCATGCAAAAAGCCGGGCTCAACATTCCGTTGATGATCGGCGGTGCCACTACATCAAAAATACATACGGCCGTAAAGATAGCCCCCAACTACACCAACAACGTGGTGGTCTATTCACGCGATGCTTCACTGGGTGTCTCTTATTTGGGAAAACTGGTCAACAAACAAACCTATGCCGAATTTGCCGCCTTTATCCGCGATGAACAGGAGAAGATGGTTACAAAAGAGGTAAAAACGCCGCTTCTGCCGTTGGCCGATGCAAAGAAGAACGCGTTGAATATCAACTGGAGCAATTTCACACCGCTGCGTCCTGTACAATTCGACCGTCAAACACTCGACATCTCCATCGACACGTTGTTTCCTTATATCGACTGGAGGTTCTTCTTTAAGGCATGGCGCATCACCGGCAGTTACCCCGGCATTGAAAACATTCACGAATGTCCTTCGTGCGAACAAGCATGGATCAACAGTTTTCCGTCCGAAGATCAGGACAAGGCTCGTGAAGCACTGAAACTGTTCCGCGACGCTACCCGCCTGCTCAATATTCTCAGCACAAAAGGGATAAAAGCCAAAGCTGTGGTATCATTCTACGAAGCCAATGCAACCGACAACCGTGATGCGTTGATTATACGCAGTAATGGACAGACAACTGCCTTACCGGTACTTCGTCAGCAAGCGGTAAAACCCGATGGACATAACCTCTCTCTGGCAGACTTCCTGTTGCCCGAAAAAGAAAACCGTACCGACTATCTCGGCGCTTTTGCCACATCGGTTGCCAGTGCCGAGCAGATTGCAAAAGAGTATGCTGCGCAGGGCGACGACTACTCAGCATTACTTATCCAGTCCATCTCCGACCGTATAGCCGAAGCTGCTGCCGAATGGTTGCACCTGCAGGTTCGTTGTCAGTTCTGGGGATATGCCAAAAACGAAGCGTTGAGTAAAGAAGAAATTTTAAAAGAACATTATCAGGGCATTCGTCCGGCAGTGGGCTATCCTTCCCTGCCCGATCTTTCGTTGATTTTCGACCTCAACAAGCTGCTGAATCTCTCCGAAATCGGCATTTCACTTACCGAAAACGGAGCCATGAGTCCCAACGCATCGGTTTGCGGCCTGCTCTTTGCTCATCCGCAGTCGAGCTATTTCATGGTTGGCAAAATAGATGACGAACAACGCAAAAACTACGCAGCGCAACGGGGCATCACTGTAGAAGAGTCGACCAAATGGTTGCCAAGATAACTTTCGAAACGCTAAAAAATCTTGTTCCGCCTCGATGAAACAGCCGTATCGCTTGTTGATACAAGATGAAAATACTATTTTTGTCGGGCTGTAAATGTTAATTGTACGACAAAAATTTATCTCTGAATAAATGCTGTCGTCATGTTGACATTCAATTTATTATTAAATTATTGATTATGCTTAAGAAGATTTTATCTGTATCTGGAAAACCCGGTTTGTTCAAACTGATTTCGCAAGGAAAAAATATGATGATTATCGAGTCGTTGGTCGACAAAAAAAGAGGTCCTGCCCTGGCTCATGATCGCGTGGTTTCTCTTGGCGATATCTCCATCTATACCGACAGCGATGAACTGCCGTTGAGAGCCGTATTTGCCAACATCAAGGAAAAAGAGGCCGGCAACAAAGCTTCTATCGATCCAAAAGCTGACGGAAACGCTTTACGCAGTTATTTCGGCGAAGTCGTTCCCGATTTTGACAAAGATCGTGTACACACTTCGGATATTAAAAAAATCATCAGCTGGTACAACCTTTTGATTGAAAACGAACTGACTGATTTTGCAGCAGCAGAGGAAGAAAAAGCTGCCGAAGCATAATTCGCATAAGAATGACATTCAAACGAACGCCCTGCCGGAATCCGACAGGGCGTTCGTCTATTTTATAACATTTAGGCAGCTTCGCTACTTTTCTTCTTTTACATCACACAAAGATGCCGCATACTCGATCGAATGTTTATAAACAGATCTCCAGCCATGCCATTTGCCGGAATTACTAAGGGAGCTGTTATGCCATAAACTGACAAACAACCCATCTACAGCCCTGACATTATTTATCAGACGCTGAATCAATAGTTCGGCATCCATACGCGACAACTGCATATGATAATTGAGAGTACCATCCATGTAGGCAAACGGATATACAACCAGCGGAGTAACTTCATTTACCGAAAGGTCAAACCACTTAAAAGGCGTACAAACCGAAGCCCGAAAACCCGGACGGCTTGCATATCCCATCGAGTAATCGGCTTTAATACCGTTTGCAATTAATGAACGATAGGTCTGAGGCATCTTTAGCTTCAGGTAATGCTGCCGACTTATCTCTATCTCGTTATTGACAAGCCCCGAAAATTTAGATATTTCTTTCCTTATTTTTGCCGCATCAGAATCAGACGCAAAAGATGGATGAATCCCAACTTTCCCATGTTGTCCAAGCTTCTGCATCAGTTTTTTGACATGACGACTATCACAGGCCAACGAACGCTCATATTTCCCTTTTCTCAACGCACATAGCACAAAATAGCAAGTCTTAAAGCCGAATTGTTGCTGGAGAGCAAACTGAAATCCGTAGGTATCGTACTGATCTTTACGATAGCGTATCATCATCAAGAATCGATTTTTAGCCTCTCTGAAATGGCTTTTAATCAAACTTTTCAGTAAACCGCCCAAATTAACCGCAAAACTCCGGTGAAGATAAGCATACGGTTGATCTATATCGTACGTCGGCAAGAAATCAAATTCACGTTTTGGAAATTCAACAGACGGATAGCGCTTTTGCAGTTCGGACAGCAATGTCTTTGCCCAAAGATTAACCAGAGGTTGGTCGAGAAAGTTTTCCTTTATTGCTAGTGCATTTTTGGGTGAATAACGACCAAATTTATCAGTCGAATGCGGAAGATATTCTTCATAGCGTGTTATCAGATAAAACGACGCAGCAAAAACATCGAAAGGAAATGGAGAGCATTCTGTATTCGTTCCAAAAAATGCAGGCATCCCATTATATTGAAAAACGTCAATATTCTGTTCGCATAAACCTGTCTCCAACAACAGAGGATGCTGTGCCACGAACAGCTCATCACCCAGCGGAGATGTACCGTACGACATTTTTATGGCCGAACTGTTTCTGAATTCATCCGTTGAATCCGTCAGGACACAATTCAGCAAAAGATAATCGTGAAAGATATAATCCGTGATATAACGGATTCGGGAAGTTATCTGCGAAGTGTATATCAATATCTCCATTACAATTTATCTGTAAATGTTTTTATCTGGAACAGACAAATTTAAAGACAATTATTGATTATTGCAAGGAATACAACGCAACCCTGTTATTCGTATCGAATAGCTGATGCAGGATTAATTTTTGTGATAAGATAAGACGGTGCAACCAGAATAAATGTCGACAAGAGAAAAACGCCAACATTGAGCAATATTATCGACGGAATGTTTAGCAAAATAGGCACCGAAGAGACATAATAATTGGCGGCATCGAGAGGAATAAGTCCGGTATATTTCTGGATCAGACAAAAGCTTAGCCCGATTAAATTACCCAGCAGCATCCCTTTTCCGATGAGGAAACAGGAATGATAAAGGAAAATCTTACGAATCATCCAGTTGGTTGAGCCTAGCGCTTTCAGAATGCCTATCATATTTGTGCGCTCCAGAATCAGAATCAGCAGTCCCGATATCATAACGAAGCCTGAAACCGCCATCATCAGGCCTAAAATCACCCATACATTCATGTCAAACAACCCTAACCAGGCAAACAATTGGGGGTTGATATCCTTGATTGTCTGCGAATAGTAAGGCGCTCCATTTTCATCAAAACGGTTGGCTACTTTCGTATAAACACGATCGCCGGCACTGTCAAGCTGATTAAAATCATTGATCGTAATTTCCATGCCGCTTACCTCACGGGGTTGCCATCCGTTAAGGCGTTGCACCGCTTTAATATCGGCCAAAATAAAGAGTTTGTCGTATTGTCCGAAGTTGGTCGAGTATATGCCCGAAACCACAAATTTCTTTGCCTTGATGCGATCCTGTATAAAGTAGGCAATGAAACTATCGTGTGTTTTCAGATGCATTATATCGGCAATCTTCTTTGAGATTACTACCTGATTCGATGGCGCAGTGTCGGTAGCTGCAAGAGGTTTCCCATCCACCATATTTTGCGTAAAGAACTTCCAGTCAAATTGCCGGTCGACACCCTTGAAGACCACGCCCTGAAAATCATCCTCTGTTTTTATGATGCCCGCTTTCGTCACGAACTTTTGCAGATGCTCAACACCCTGAATAGCCTTCAGCGCATTCTCCATCGAGTCGGATATAAGCAACGGGCGCATTTCATACGTAGAATTATTATCAAACCGTGTAATCTGAATATGCGAGCCGAAACCAACCACTTTATTTCTAACCTCTTGTTTAAAACCCAAAACAATAGCTACCGTAATGATCATAACTGCAAGACCGATGGCAATGCCCCACATGGCAATGCGCACCGCCGGTTTTGATACCCGCAGCTTATTATCACTTCCGAAATGTATTCGTTTTGCTATAAAAAAAGGTAAGTTCACAATCGCTATTTTTTGAATAAGGCCGCCACTGAGAGTAACGACCTTATACTTATTACGATGATTAATTGTTAATTATCAATTATATTGTTCTCCCCGGATAAGCCTCGAGTGCTTTTCGGAGGACAAACAGAGCTTTTGCCAGTTCGTCTTTCTGAAGTACATAGGCCAAACGAACCTCGTTGCGCCCAACGCCTTTATTAGTATAAAACCCGGAAGCGGGAGCCATCATCACGGTTTGTCCTTCATATTCAAAAGTGGACAGCAACCATTCGCAAAATTTATCCGAATCGTCGATCGGCAAACGTGCAACAGTATAAAATGCACCCATCGGAATCGGAGAGTAAACACCTGGGATACGGTTCAACTCGTCAATCATATACTTACGGCGCTCCACATATTCGTTGTAAACGTCAAGCATATATTCATCCGAAGCGTCCATCGAAGCCTCCGCTATAATCTGCCCGATAAGAGGCGGACTCAAACGTGCCTGACAGAACTTCATGGCGCTCTTTTTCACCTCTTCATTTTTGGTAACCAACGCTCCGACGCGAATTCCACACTCGCTGTATCGTTTCGAGACAGAATCAATAAGAACAACATTATTCTCAATTCCCTTCAAGTGGAACGCAGAAATATACGGAGCTCCGGTATAACAAAATTCACGGTAAACTTCGTCTGAGAAGAGGAAGAGATCATGTTTTTTGACAATATCACGAATATGATTGAGTTCTTTCTGGGTGTAGAGATAACCGGTAGGATTGTTCGGATTACATATCATAATCCCCTTTGTACGGGGAGTTATCAGTTCCTCAAATTGTTCTACCGGAGGAAGGCAAAAACCTTCGTCAATAGAAGAAACAACAGGACGAACAATTGCTCCGCTACCAATTGCAAACGCTGTGTAGTTTGCGTAAGCAGGTTCCGGCACAATAATCTCATCATCAGGGTCGAGACAAGAAAGGAATGCAATATTTACGGCTTCCGACCCACCGGTTGTGATGATAATATCTTCTACCGAAACATTAATCTTATATTTCGCGTAATACTTCACCAGCTTTTCACGAAGACTTCTGAGCCCGTCGCTGGGAGAATATTCAAAAATTTTCAAGTCGATGTCCTTCAACGCATCAAGCGCGACTTGGGGTGTAGGCAGATCGGGCTGGCCGATATTGAGATGATACACCTTGATACCGCGAGCTTTAGCTTTATCTGCCAAAGGCACCAGTTTACGTATTGGCGATTGAGGCATTGCAAAGCCCCGTCCTGAAATTTTTGGCATAAGTGATGTAGTTCAAAGTTTCAAATTCCAAGGTCCAAGATTTCGGGATCTTATCCTTTACATCTAAACATTGGTATATTTAAATCGATTTTTTAGACGCCCTGTCCATCTGGCGTTTATCTTCTTTTTCCTTCAAAGTCTGGCGTTTATCATAACTCTTTTTACCCCTGGCCACAGCAAGTTCGAGCTTTGCCAGACCTTTTTCGTTGATAAACAGCTTGGTTGGAATAATGGTGAATCCGGTTTCTTTCGTCGCTCTCACCAATTTTGCCAACTCTTTTTTTGTCAGGAGCAATTTTCGCTCCCTGCGGGCTTCATGATTGGCAAATGTACCAAAAGAATATTCTGCAATATGCATATTCTTCACCCACAGCTCATTGTTGATGAAAATGCAATAAGAATCGGACAAACCTGCCTTTCCCTCACGAATTGCCTTAATTTCAGTGCCAAACAATTGAATGCCTGCCACGAAAAAATCAGTCAGCTCGTAATCAAAAAATGCGCGCCTGTTTTTTACCGAAATATTGGAAGCTTTATGCATAAATAATAGAGCAACTTTTACTGAAGATTGGGAGTCATACCTCTAAGCACTCCATAAACCACCACCGGCACGATCATCATAAAAAATGTCATCCCGATTACAAAAACGCCACGTTCTTCAACCTTAAGGTTAAAAACAGATTCTGCTGCTACCCAAAGTAAAAACGCCGTGTACAAATAGAAAATCCAGAGGAAGAAAAAGCTGGGCATAACCGCCGTTGCAACGAACAGCAAAAACACGATCACAAGACCGTATCCAATCACAATAGAAGACTGTTCTTTTGTCGGTGTAATGTTATATCTTTTCTGCATCAGAATCTTCAAAATATACTGAAGAAGGTAAAATGACGCCAACAAAGAACCGAAATAAACCAAACCATGTACAATCAAGACATGAATGGGGTAAGCCGGGTGACGATGAAATATCGCCTCCTGAATTATTTTCAAAACAGATGCTACTCCCATCAACGGATAACAAAACTGCTTCAAAATCTGCTTATTAGTAAAACCCTCCCTCATAAATTGAGGCCATGCAACTTCAGGTTTTGCCAGTAATAAAATGATCTTTTTGATAATTTCCTTATACATAATTACTCATCCTATTTTATCCGTGCAAAAGTAGGACTTTCGCTTTAAATAGCCAAATTCAAATTTTGCAAAAAAGAGCCCTCCATTCCACTGTAACTTGCAAAAATACCCAAAACGCCCTCCCTACTTTCAAAAATAAAACATATCTTTGTCAGCAATTAAGAGAAAACATGCAGATTAATCGCATTCTTCATAGAATCAACATACTATGAAGATGCTTTGTTGTGTTAATAAGCTATAGTGCTGCATCCATCTTATAAGAGGCTGTGAAAGAAATACGACAACTGATCGTAACTCAAAAAACGGCTTTCTGTTTCCAAAATAAACCAATAAATATTGAATGATACAGGAACAATTATTTTCGGGACTACCTTATAAGGTTGCCGATATATCGCTGGCTGATTTCGGCCGCAAAGAAATAATTCTTGCAGAAAAAGAAATGCCTGGTTTGATGGCATTACGTGAGAAATATGGCAACGAAAAACCCCTGAAAGGTGCACGCATCATGGGGTCGCTCCATATGACCATCCAAACAGCAGTTTTGATTGAAACACTGGCTGCATTGGGTGCTGAAGTGCGCTGGGCAAGCTGCAACATTTATTCTACACAGGATCATGCCGCCGCTGCTATTGCTGATGCCGGAATTCCGGTTTTTGCATGGAAAGGCGAAACATTGGCAGAATACTGGTGGTGCACTTTACAGGCGCTTGTTTTTGAAGGCAACAAAGGACCAAACGTGATTGTGGACGATGGTGGTGATGCTACCATGATGATTCACGTCGGAAATGACGCAGAAAAAGATGCTTCGGTTCTCGACAAAGCTGTCGGCGGCGAAGACGAACGCGAACTCTACGCAATATTAAAAGAAGTGCTAAAAAAAGACACTTCTCTCTGGACCCGCATGATTCCTGAAATTCGCGGTGTATCGGAAGAAACGACTACCGGTGTTCATCGTTTGTATCAAATGCTGGAAGAAGGCAAACTTCTGTTCCCTGCATTCAACGTAAACGACTCTGTCACAAAATCCAAGTTCGATAACCTTTATGGCTGCCGCGAATCATTGGCCGACGGTATCAAGCGTGCCACGGACATCATGCTGGCAGGTAAAGTGGTGGTAGTTTGCGGTTATGGCGACGT
The DNA here is from genome assembly GCF_001618385.1 of Paludibacter jiangxiensis. Taxonomy (NCBI): domain Bacteria; kingdom Pseudomonadati; phylum Bacteroidota; class Bacteroidia; order Bacteroidales; family Paludibacteraceae; genus Paludibacter; species Paludibacter jiangxiensis. The sequence continues at coordinate 835,971 of NZ_BDCR01000004.1, forward strand.
GGGCAAAGGTTGTGCACACTCTATGCGCACCTACGGAGCCCGTGTTTTGGTAACCGAAATCGACCCGATCTGCGCATTGCAGGCGGCTATGGAAGGTTTTGAAGTAACTACAGTTGAATATGCTTTGGTCGAAGGTGACATTTACGTGACCACTACCGGCAACCGCGATATTATCCGCATCGAGCACATCGAAAAGATGAAGAACGCAGCTATCATCTGTAACATCGGTCACTTCGACAACGAAATCCAGGTAGATAAATTAAAAACGTTCCCCGGCATCAAACACGAAAATATCAAACCTCAGGTAGATAAATATATCTTTCCTGACGGTCACTTTATACTATTATTGGCCGATGGCCGTTTAGTAAATCTGGGTTGTGCTACCGGACACCCTTCCTTTGTAATGAGTAATTCGTTTACCAACCAGACATTGGCGCAAATAGAACTATTCACCAACAACTACGAAGTGAATGTATACCGTTTACCTAAAAAACTCGACGAAGAAGTTGCCCGCCTGCATCTCGAAAAAATCGGCGTTAAACTGACCCGCCTGACCCCCGAACAAGCAAGCTATATCGGGGTTTCGCAAGACGGACCATTCAAACCGGAGCACTACAGATATTAATCAAGTAATAATGAAAATTAGTAATTAACAGTGTGTGATATCTCCATTATTCATTGTTAATTATTAATTATTAATTCAACACATATGTTCAGTCAACTTTGCAACCCGATATTCAAAGCTGCTATTGATCAATACCATCTTACGGATAATGTAGATACTCCTATTAAAAATCCGTATGAACTGAAGACAATTGAATACTATCTTTTTCTGAAAAACTGGATCGATACGGTACAGTGGCATCTCGAAGATATTATCCGCAATCCGGAAATCGATCCGGTGGAAGCCTTGCAAATCAAACGTCGCATCGACAAGTCAAATCAGGATCGCACTGACCTGGTAGAATTGATCGACAGCTATTTTCTGGACAAATACAAAAATGTGCCCCAACTGGACGGTGCGACTATCAACACCGAAAGTCCGGCCTGGGCTATTGACCGGTTATCGATTCTGGCGTTGAAGATTTATCATATGCAACAGGAAGTTGACAGAAAAGAAGCTTCCGACAGCCACCGTGCCGAATGTAATAAGAAGCTGGCAATTCTGCTTGAGCAAGAAATTGATCTTTCATCTGCCATTGACCAGTTATTGAGCGATATTGAAGCAGGTCGCAAATGGATGAAAGTGTACAAGCAAATGAAAATGTATAACGATCCGGCATTAAATCCGGTGTTGTACGCGAAGCAATAGGAAGTAGTAGATTACTACAATTATATCAGGAGCAGTTCCTGTCTAACCAGAATCAAAAAGCAAGAGTTCCGTGAATATATTAATTACACGCTTATCGGCATTGGGTGATGTTGCCATGATGATCCCTGTGGTCAGCTCTATCGCTCAACGATATCCGGAACATAACTTCACGGTGGTTTCAATGCCATTGGTTGCTCCTTTGTTCAAAGGGCTTCCGAATGTTGATTTTGTTGCTTTTGAAAAAAGAACATCACACAAAGGTGTTAAAGGAATTCTGAAGCTCTTCCGTCAGTTGAACAAACTACGGAAATATGATTGCATGGTAGATTTGCACGATGTCCTGAGAACAAAAATCCTTCGGTCGCTCTTTCGTGTTATTGGAACAAAGATTTTTATAATCGATAAAGGAAGAGCCGAAAAGAAAGATCTTGTTGATAAAGGCTTTCAACATTCAACGCAACTGACATCATCGGTAGACCGATACCGTGCAGTTTTTGCATCCATGGGTCTGACCATCGGCACTGTAAACAGCAGCCTTCCTTTTGTAGCATTGACATCCGGAGACAAAATTATTGAAACTTTCGGAGACAAAAAAGGCAAATGGATTGGCATTGCTCCGTTTTCCCAGCATGTTGGCAAACAATTACCGCTTAATAAGGTCGAAACAGTAATTGATTATTTTTGCCAGGAACCTGAAACAACGGTTTTTTTATTCGGAGCCGGAGATCGGGAAAAACAATTAATTGAAAACTGGATAACTAAATATCCAAAAGCCAGATCTGTTGTCGGCAAGTTGCCGTTTGACGTAGAACTTCTACTGATGAAAGAACTGGACGTAATGATGACTATGGACTCCGGCAATATGCACCTTGCATCTTTAGTCGGTACTCCGGTCGTTTCCATTTGGGGTGCCACCCACCCTTTCGCCGGATTTTATGGAATGAATCAGCCGGAATCGAATGCAGTTCAACTGCCATTAGCCTGCCGCCCATGTTCCATTTTCGGTAATGTTCCCTGCAAATTTGGAACGTATGAATGTTTGAATGCCATTGACCCGAAAATCATTGTGGAAAAGATGGCAAAATATTAATTGTAGTATAGTTAGAAAAATAAGATATATGGGTAAAATAATTGCTTTAGCAAATCAAAAAGGAGGGGTTGGTAAAACAACCACAGCTATCAATTTAGCTGCTTCGTTAGCCTCGCTGGGTAAAAAAGTGCTGCTTGTTGATGCCGATCCTCAGGCAAATGCATCCTCCGGCTTAGGTGTAGATGTGCGTGACGTAAAAAAGAGTATTTATGAGTGCTTGGTTGAAGAAATAGAACCAAAAGAAGCAATTGTCCCTACAGAACTGAGCACACTTTCAATCATACCTTCTCACATTGACCTGGTAGGAGCTGAAATTGAAATGCTCGAAATTGAACATCGCGAAAAAATCATGCGTCGCATGTTGCAGCCTCTCAAAGATGAATATGATTACATCCTGATTGACTGTTTGCCATCACTCGGTCTGATCACCGTAAACGCATTGACAGCATCCGATGTGGTTATCATTCCTGTTCAGTGTGAATATTTTGCTCTTGAAGGTATTAGCAAACTACTCAACACTATCAAAATTATCAAGACAAAGCTCAATCCGGATCTGGCTATCGAAGGATTCCTGCTGACCATGTATGACAATCGTCTGCGTTTGGCCAATCAGGTGTATAACGAAGTGCAAAAACATTTCGGTGATCTTGTATTCAAATCTGTTATTCAGCGGAATGTAAAGCTGAGTGAAGCACCCAGTCACGGTAAGCCTGTTTTATTGTACGATAAAGAATCGAAAGGAACGCAGAATTACCTTGATCTGGCCAAAGAACTGATTGCCAGAGACGAAGCCGAAGAATAATATTTCCGAAGTAACATTTTTCTATCTGTAAACCGAAAGCTTTTTTTTGAAAAACGATATGGTACAAAAACACGCACTCGGACGCGGTTTGGGCGCCCTGATTGATATAGAACCTGTCAGCACCAGCGGGTCTTCTTCCATTAATGAAATAGCAATTTCAAAAATACATCCGAATCCACATCAGCCACGTACCTTTTTTGACGAAGAGGCATTGGCCGAGCTTTCCGCTTCGATCAAGGAAATTGGGATTATTCAACCGATCACACTCCGGGAAGTTGACGAAAATAATTACCAGATCATTGCGGGCGAACGCCGTTACAGAGCATCGAAAATGGCTGGTCTCACGACCATTCCGGCATATGTAAAGAAAGCAGAAGATGATTTGGTAATGGAAATGGCTCTTATCGAAAATCTTCAGCGTGAAGATTTGAATGCCATTGAGGTTGCTCTTACTTTCCAGCGTTTACTCGAAGAATACAAAATGACCCAGGAACGCCTGAGTGAACGGGTAGGAAAGAAACGTGCCACGATTTCAAACTATCTGCGATTGCTTCGTTTGCCTGCCGAAATTCAGATGGGCATCAAAAACAAGCAAATTGATATGGGTCATGCGAAAGCCCTTATCACCATTGACGATCCGGCCAAACAGATATCAATTTACGAGCAAATTCTTGCCAACCATTTGTCTGTAAGAAAGGTGGAAGAACTGGTACGGGGCAATGAAGAAAATGTCAGTGCAACTCCGGCAAGCGACACAACCGTTACGCCGAAAGACAAAACAATTACGCCGGTAGAGCACACTTTGATTCAGAATCGTTTGACAGAATGTCTGAAATCGAAAGTACAATTCTCATGCAATGACAAAGGGAAAGGTAAAATTACCATTTCATTTGGCTCCGATATGGAACTTGAACGATTGATGGAGCTTTTTGACAAACTGAATTGAAAGAATAAAACAGCGATAAATTGAGACATCTACTGCTCATACTGTTAGCGTGCATAGTAACGACAAATGCCAAAGCTCTTTCCGTTAATGATTCAACAAAGGTGGCAAGAGACACAATCGCTTTTTCCCTGCATGAGAAAAAGGCAGCTCTGAAAACGCCTGCCGATACATTAATGCGCAAGACCATTTTCAAACCAAATCCATCCAGAGCCGTTTGGTTGGGAGCTATTGTACCGGGATTAGGTCAGATCTATAACAAAAAATACTGGAAACTGCCGTTGATATACGGAGGTTTCGCCGGTCTTATTTATGCAATTTCGTGGAATGGCCGGATGTATAATGATTACAAGAATGCCTATCTGGATATTACGGATAACAACCCGAATACGACAAGTTATCTGCACTTTCTAACACCGGATCAGCAGAAGTCTTACGATACAGCTTGGTTGACAAGTGCATTGAAAACCAGAGTCAGCTCCTTTCGCCGTTACCGCGATTTAAGTGTAATATGCGCTATCGGATTATACGCAATTTCAATGATAGATGCCTATGTTGATGCGCAATTGTCCGATTTCGACGTTTCTCCGGATTTGTCGATGAAGATAGCCCCCACTCTAATGAATAATGCTTATCAGAGCGGCCTGAATGCTTCTCTTGGCATGAAATTAAAGTTTAATTTTTAAAATCAACGGAATGCGTTTTTTGTTCAACTGTTTAATTATCACACTCTTGACAACCTTGCCGCTATATTCTTTTGCTGCTGAAGCAGAAAAGAATGTAAACGACTCTGTATCAAAAGAGATAAAAAAACAGCTTGAACCGCTTGTTATGCCTGAAGGTTACGACATGAGTTTCAACGGGCTCCTCAACCAATGGTATGAACGCAAAAACATTAACACCACATTCGTTGATGATAAGGTTGATCCTTATGTCTCTGATTCCGTAATTATTGATCGGTTATCGAAGTTACCTGCTATTATGGAACTTCCCTTTAACGAACATATCCGGAAGTGCATTGATTTCTACACCATTCAAAAGCGCAAGCAGGTGTCTTACATGCTGGCGATGGGGCAATATTACATGCCGATTTTTGAAGACCAGCTTCTTGCCAATAAACTCCCCGACGAGCTGAAATACCTGCCCATCATCGAGTCGGCTCTCAACCCCACAGCCTATTCCCGTGCCGGAGCAGGAGGTTTATGGCAATTGATGGTGTCGACCGGACGAATTTACGGTTTACAAATCAACAGCCTGATTGATGAAAGAATGGATCCGTACAAGTCTTCCATCGCAGCGGCCAAATACCTAAAAGACCTTTTCCGTGTTTACGGAGACTGGAATCTTGTGATTGCCGCTTACAACTGTGGTCCGGGCAATGTAAATAAAGCGATCCGCCGCTCGGGTGGGAAACGTGATTACTGGCAAATTTATCCGTACTTGCCCAATGAAACACGCAACTATGTTCCTATTTTCATTGCAGCAAACTATGTAATGAACTATTACAAGCAGCACAATCTTAACGTTGCTCCGGTTTGCCTGCCAATGACAGACACAATCATGGTGAAAGAAAAAGTTCATCTGGTGCAGATTGCAGACCTGATGAATCTTCCTATTGCAGAACTCAGAACGCTCAATCCTCAATACCGTCAGGACATTGTTCCCGGCAATTTTCAGCCTTGCGCCATTCGGTTACCTCTGAATGAAGCGAGTTCTTTCCTGCAAAATAAGGATAAAATAGTTGCTTACAAAGCAGACGAACTCTTCACTAACCGTTTATTGGTAGAACCTGCAGAAGGCGTTTATTTTGCCAAAAACTCCAAAGCCTCCAAACACTCCGTCAAAGGTTCAAAATCCAAAAAGAAAAGCAGTTCGTCAAAGAGTCGTTCCGGTAAGAAATCGAAACGAAAAAAGCATTAATCAAAGTTCAACATTCCTTCAAGGTTTGACATTCTGCCATATTGTTGTTTTTAACACCACACGACAATGGAACGACTTTATTACTCTATCACCGAGGTTGCCGAACAGTTAAATGTCAATGCCTCATTGCTTCGCTTCTGGGAAAAAGAATTTCCTCAGATAAAACCCCGTAAAAATGGGAAAGGAACCCGTTTTTATACACAAGATGACATCCTGCTCATAAAACAAATCTATCATTTAGTCAGGGAGCAGAACCTCACTCTTGAAGGAGCCCGTCACCGTTTGAAAAACGACAAAGACAATGTTGCAAAAACGCAGGAAGTAGTTGAACGTCTGAAAAAGATCCGCCGCGAATTGCTAAATATCCGCAAACAGCTTGTAGCTTCTGCAAAACCACAGGAATAAAAACCTGCCCAATTTCAAATGCATCTTCATTCTGCTAATCCTTCAAATCGACATAAATACTTGTAACTTTTCCAATAATCTAAACACATCACACCCTTAAAAGAAAAAATTTAATATGAAAAAATACGTCTCATTGTTTTGCCTGTTCCTGCTTACCACGCTATGGAGCAATGGCTTTGCCCAGCAAAGCAGCCAGCTCCCCATTGATTCTCAAGTCAGAATCGGGCATCTTGATAACGGATTAACCTATTATATTCGACACAATGAAAAGCCTAAAGACAGGGCTGACTTTTATATCGTCCAGAAAGTTGGAGCTATCCTAGAAGAAGATTCCCAAAACGGATTGGCTCACTTTCTTGAGCACATGGCTTTTAATGGCACGAAGAATTTTCCTGACAAGCAATTAATCAATTTTCTGGAGAAAAACGGTGTGAAATTCGGAGAGAACATCAATGCCTATACCTCTCTTGATGAAACTGTCTATAATTTATCCAATGTCCCGACAACCCTTCAGGGTGTGATTGACAGCTCTCTTTTGGTGCTTCACGACTGGTCCAATTTCATTTCACTTGACGGCAAGGAGATCGACAAGGAACGTGGTGTTATTCGTGAAGAATGGAGAACAGGAGCCAACGCCGACCGCCGTATGTGGAAAGCCGGGAATTCCATTCTCTTTGCAGGATCGCAATATGCCAAGCGGGATGTAATTGGCGATACGGCCGTAATCAACCACTTTTCGTACAATACATTACGCGACTATTACAAAAAATGGTATCGCCCCGATCTTCAGGCCATCATTGTTGTTGGCGATATTAACGTAGACAAGACCGAGGCACAGATCAAAGAACTTTTCAATGCCATTCCCAAAGCGGTTAATCCGGCAGAACGTATTCTTTATACGGTTCCTGACAACGATTTACCCATTGTAGCAAGGATCACAGATCCGGAAGCTTCAAATATAGGGTTCATGGTTCAATTCAAACAAACACCATTATCAGATGACGCCAAGAAAACATCCATCGGCTACGTCACCGACATTGTCAATTCGTTGATAAGTAGGATGCAGAACACTCGTTTTCAGGAAATAGCTCAGAAAGCTGATGCTCCCATCGCTTATGCAGTATCTCAATATGGCGATCTGGTGAAAACCAAAGACGCATTTCTTTACTACATGGTACCCCGTAACGGCAAACTTAAAGATGCCATCTCGTTGTTATTTAATGAAATAGAAAAGACAAAACGATACGGTTTCAATTCGGATGAATATGAAAGAGCCAAGGCGGACATCCTGAAACAGATTGAACAAGCATACAACAACAGAGACAAGCAAAACTCTTCGTCGTACGTGCGTGAATACGTCAATAATTTTCTGAATCTTGAACCGATTCCCGGTATTGAATGGGAATACAAGACGCTGCAACTTTTGATGCCCAAGCTCACGCTGGAAATGGTTAACCAACAAGTGAAGAAATACATTTCCGACAAGAACCTTCTGTTTACCGAACAAGGCCCTGAAAACGAAAAAGCTAATCTGCTAGCGGATAAAGACATTATCAGCATGTGGAACAGTGTCAAACAATCTGACATTGTAGCGAATAAAGAGGAAACTATTAACAAACCACTGGTAGCTAATCCTCCTAAGCCTGGAAATATTCGAAAAGTGACTCATAACAAGGCTCTTGACGCCGAAGAATGGACATTAAATAACGGCATCAAAGTGGTACTGAAACCCACAAAACTAAAACAGGACGAAATCAGGTTACTGGGAATCGCATACGGCGGATTGTCGCTGGTAGATAATGCCGAAAAGCTACCCTCAGCATCCATCGCAGACAACGTTATTGCAAATAGTGGATTAGGCGAATTCTCGAAAACTGAGTTAAACAAGCTGTTGTCGGGCAAAGTAGCCGGAGTTTCGCCTAACATTTCCGATTATCAGGAAAGCTTTAGCGGATCGTCTTCCGTAAAAGATTTCCAAACGATGATGCAACTGCTCTACCTCTATTTTACAGCTCCGCGCAAGGACACGGACGGCTACAGTTCCTTTGTCAACAACGTGCGCACAAGTCTGATCAATGCCGCAAACGATCCGGATCAGGCATTCAGCGACACGGTCACCACTGCGCTTTATTGCAAATCGCCACGTAAATTTCTGTTTAACTTAAAGGCTCTTGACAAAGTAAACCATGACGATGTGATGCAACTTTATAAAGAACGTTTTGCCAATCCTGCAAATTTCACTTTCTTCCTGGCCGGAAGTTTAGACTTAGAGAAAGTAAAACCCGTTATTCTTACCTATTTAGGCGGATTAAAAACATCTAAACAACTGGAAACATGGAAAGACCGCGACATTCGTTATCCGCAAGGTACTATTAATCTGTCTTTCGATCATGCGATGAAGACTCCCAAAGCGTCGAATTTTGTGTTGTATAATGACAAGATAGAGTATAATCTCAACAACTCACTACTGGCTCAGGCTTTAGGAAGCATACTCGACATCCGCTATGTTGCCTCTATCCGTGAAGATGAAGGTGGATCGTATGGAGTTGGCGTGAAAGGTAGCATCGGTAAAATACCGGTGCCTACAGTTTCTCTTTTCATGCAATTTGACACCGATCCCTCAAAAGAAGATAAAATGATCGGACTCATCTATAAAGAACTCGAGGATATTGCAAAAGACGGCCCCAAAGAAGAAGATGTTCAGAAAGTGAAAGAAAACATGAACAAGCAACACAAAGAAAATGTTGAAGAAAACGGATGGTGGTTAAGCACAATGAACCATTATTATTTTTCAGATATTGACTTAGTTAACAATTTCGACAAAGCACTTAACAATATCTCAGCAACTACTATCAAACAACTTGCGAAGCAGCTTACCGACAAGAAAAATATTCTTCAGGTAGTAATGCGACCAAAGCAGTAAATACCTACCGAAACTGCCAAAGGCCTTATCAGAAAATTGATTATCTGATAAGGCCTTTCTTTTTTTGAAAAAAAGTATCTTTTATTTGTACCTTTATCATCCAAATGGCATACTGCATACGTCTAATAAGAAAAACAAATCAAGTTACAGGCTACTTTTGTTCTCTGTAACGATTAACACTAAAAAGAGATAACAATGAAAACGCATTCGATGATTAGCAAAGTAACCTTCTCTATCCTGATTTTAACAGGATTAGTAATCAGTTCGTGCACCTACATCAACCGTCAAAACGGTTCCGGAAAAGTAATCCGGGTTGAACATCCGGCTAAAGGCTTCAACAAAGTAGAAATCTCCCTTGTTTTCGATGCCGTAATTATTCCGGGTAATGACGAAAAAGTAGTAGTAGAAACAGACGACAACCTCCAGCAATATGTTCTGGTTTCTAATTCGGACAGCACGTTGAACGTCCGGATGAAAGAAAACGTCAATATCGGGTCACATTCTGCCGGAACAGTTTATATCTACACCAAAGGAATCACTTCAATCAACAACAGCTCTGTAGGAAAATTGACGAATGATGGCTCTTTAACCGCAGACACCTTCAGTTTCAGCAACAGTTCCGTAGGGAATAATGACTTGAAAATTAAGGCAAAGAAAATCATCATCAACAATAGTTCAGTTGGCAAAACCAACTTATTCCTTGACTGCAACATATTGGCTTTTACTAATAGTGCAGTTGGAAAGACTCTGCTTACCGGAAATTGCGACGATGCTCATATCGACAATTCGGGTGTTGGCAGCTTCGACGCGCAAAACTTTACCACTCAGGTTCTGCATATTGTGAACAGCGCAGTTGGCAGCACGGATGTAAATGCCAGCAAAGAAATTTACATCGACAACTCGGGTGTCGGACGTTTAGACGTTTATGGAGCTTGTGTCATTAAAAAACTGGATGACAATGGAGTAAGCAAAACACACAAACATTAAACGATCTTTCTGTTTATCCAAAAACCAAGAAAATAACAGCAACAATTACAAAAAGCTGATTTGTGTATTTACTTTGTATTCAGATGTCCCAAAGATATTCATTTTAAACACTTTATTATGAAAAAGAATATGGGCACTTTAGACAAAGGAATCCGGTTGGCAATCGCTTTTGTCATTGTAATACTCGACATTAACAATGTGGTCACCGGCACATTGGGAGACATTTTGCTGATAGTTGCTGTATTGTTGGTTATCACTACTTTTCTTGGATTTTGCCCACTCTATCTTCCATTTGGATGGAATACCAACAAACAAAAAGAAGAGTAAATACTCTCAAACAACATATCTGATCCTCAATCAAGGCGACATTCCGTATTTTACGAATGTCGCCTTTTTTATATTTTCACCGAAGCAACTCTGAAAGGATTAACCTCATTGCTTTTTCAATACTCTGATAATTAGCCTTTTTACGCAGTATATTTGCACCATATAGTATTAAAATTCCATCAAAGACGGGCAAAAGTTCAGACTAAAAACCATTAATCAGCCTGTGTTACATGGAAAAAATCAACCACATGGAACCACCACTTTTATCTCACCACTTTGGAAATCTTCTTTGATTCCATATTGAAGGGAATAACTGCACCACAACGCCAAAGCACAAAGGTTATATTTTAGAAAGCGAACCTTTTAATCTGAGTATTTTCTTATCCATAACAGAAAAAGGTTCAACATATTAACCTTTCAAATTCTTCGTTATGAAATCATTATTCCATGCCATATCTATCTTACTGATCGGATTGCTTATTGCTTGTCAGGATAATATGACCCTGACATACAATAATGGATCAATCGCATCACTCAGCAGCGCGAAAATAAGTGATGGTGCAAGAATCGCAATTCTTTCCGACATTCATGTTATGCACCCGTCGCTTTTGATCAACGATGGAACTGCATTCCAAAATTATCTTGCTCAGGATCCCAAGCTTCTGGAATATAGTGCCCAAATTCTGGAAGCTACAATTAGCAAACTCATTGCACAAAAACCTGATCTCGTATTAGTGGCCGGCGATCTCACGAAAGACGGAGAACTGATAAGTCACGAGTTTGTTTCCCGACAGTTGCAACGCCTTGTTTCCCACGGCATAAAAGTGTTGGTTACCGTTGGCAATCACGATGTAAACAACCCTGAGGCAGCAAAATTTGATGGAGATAAAGTATACCCTGCAGAAAATGTTCCGGCAAATAAAATTCGCTCCATTTATCCCAACTTCGGATTTGCCAATTCTTTATCCAAAGACCCGAACTCGTTGAGCTATGTCAATGAACCCATTAAAGACCTTTGGGTTATAGCCATTGACGCCAACGAATATTACAACAACAAATTGAAAAGTACCATTGGAGGCATTATCAAAAACGAAACAATGGCCTGGATAAAAGAACGCATGAACGATGCCAAGCGAAAAGGAAAAACCGTTATCGGCATGATGCACCATAACCTCATCGAACATTATTACGGACAATCGGTTATCGATACCGGATATGTTGTCAATAATTCAGAAACTGTCGCTAATGAATTGATGGAAGCCGGATTAAAAATCATCTTTACAGGTCATTATCACGCCAATGACATTACGAAACGAGAGCACAATGGTAAATTTATTTTTGATGTAGAAACAGGCTCTACCCTGAACTATCCATGTACTTACAGGATGCTTACAATCAAGGGAAATAAATATTCGTTCACCCCTCAAACAACAACAGATTTAATGCCTTCTGTAATGGGGATGACCTTTGACACTTATGCCAAAGCGTTTCTGTCTGCCCATCTCGATGGCTATTTTGCTTACCTACTTACCATGGCGAAAGGAGTTCCATCGTCGTATGCAACCCAATTCGCGCCCTGGTACAGAGCCGGATTTATGGCGCATTGCATGGGTGATGAATCGCCCACAAGCGATTTAGCCACTCAAACGGCAACATTAAATGCATTAGATCCTTCCGGCCAATTAAGCGGTATTCTCGGTTCATTCTGGACTGACATCAATACACCGGACAATACCGTGACGCTGGATTTGGAAACGGGATCAGCTTATTGAAAGCCATTTTTCACTTAACTAATCAGCCACAAAATGAGAGCTCCAACGGGCTCTCATTTTTTCATTTTAAGTACAACATGTATCCTATTTCCCACAGCTAAAAAAAATGTTGATGAATGTAAAAAACGCACTCAATTATAGTATATTTGTTGTGTAAAGAATCAATTAAACATTCTTTATACAGCTGATTCTCTTTATATTTCTCCGTATCCGCACAACCTCTCAAATAAGATAAACACCATGGAAAAAGTCACGCCATTCATCATCGCAGAAGCCGAACTGGACGCTATTATCGGGAAGCATCTGGGGAAACCGGGGATGCTACTGTCAGTTCTGGAAGAAGCGCAAGAGATGCATCCGCAGAAATATCTTCCGGGTGAAACACTCTTATCAATTGCACAAAAACTAAATATCGCCTATTCTCAGGTATACAGTGTTGTAACCTTCTATTCGTTTTTCAATCTTATGCCTCAGGGGCGTCATTCTATCGTTGTCTGCCGGGGCACCGCCTGCCACACAAAAGGATCGAAAGCACTACTGGACGAAATTTGTCCGCTATTGGGAATACATCGGGAGGCAAATGCTTCCGAATCGAACTTCACAACACCCGACAATGAGTTTACGATCAAGACGGTCGCTTGTTTCGGACAGTGTGCTCTCTCTCCCGTCATTGCTATTGATGGCATCATTCACAGCAATGTAAATTCTCAGAAGCTGGCCAAAATACTGAACAAGATCAAATCTTCAATTAAAACGTCCGGCGATAAATAATCGCTTGCGGTAGCCTTATTTTCGTTTTGCTTGTCTTTCATATTAAACCTATAAGCCATGACACCTTCTGATCTTGACAACATAAGACAAAACAACCGGCATCGCATTCTGCCCGAACAACCGATGATAATGGTCGGAATGGGAACTTGCGGCATCGGCAATGGAGCCGATTTGGTTTTCAATCGGTTGCAAAAAACCATTGCAGACACTGGTGTAAATTGCCAGCTAAAACAAACCGGCTGTTTTGGTTTTTGTGCCGGAGAACCCTTAGTTATGCTTTATCAACCTAATAGACCTCTTTTGGTTTACAGCAAGGTGGATGAGAAGGATGCATCGCATATAATCGACAGTTTAATAAAAAACAAAGTCTATCTCAAAAAGATTCTTTGCCGCATTGACGAATGGGATTTTCTAACATCGGAAGTGAAATTCGGCACCGATTACACCGACATTCCGCATTGGAATGAGACTCCTTTTTTCAAAGGGCAAACAAAAATTGTCCTTCGTCACACGGGGCTCATTGATCCCGAAAAAATACTCGATTATATTGCCATCGGAGGCTATCGCGCTTTGGCCAAGGTTTTAACAAACATGCAGCCTACGGATGTTGTTGATGAAGTACTTGCATCCAGGCTTCGGGGACGTGGTGGTGCAGGATTTCCAACCGGCACAAAATGGTCGATTATGCAAAAAGCACAAGCCGATCAGAAATACATTATTTGCAATGCCGACGAAGGTGATCCGGGCGCTTATATGAATCGAAACGAAATTGAGAGCGACCCGCACATGCTGATAGAAGGGATGCTGATAGGCGCCTACGCCATGGGAGCATCCGAAGGCATTGCTTATGTAAGGGCTGAATATCCTCTTGCTGTTAAACGCCTGAAAGCGGCTATCGAGCAAGCCACAGCCATGAAACTTTTAGGCAACAACATTTTAGGAACTAACTTTTCTTTCAATCTGGAAGTTGTAGAAGGTGCCGGTGCATTTGTCTGTGGAGAAGAGACCGCCCTGATAGCTTCGATTGAAGGGAAAGCCGGCAGGCCAATGCCACGTCCGCCCTACCCTGCACAAAAAGGACTTTACGGCAAACCCACCAATATCAACAACGTGGAGACCTGGTGCAACATACCGGTCATCATCGAAAAAGGGAGCGAATGGTTCAAGCAAACAGGCACAGAGAAAAGCTCGGGCACAAAAGTTTTTTCACTTGTTGGGAAAGTAAAAAACACAGGACTGGTAGAACTGCCACTTGGGTCAACCATCGAACAATTTGTTTTCAACATAGGAGAAGGAACCGGCACCTCCAAACGGGTCAAGGCCGTACAAACCGGTGGTCCGTCGGGAGGTTGTATTCCATTGGAATATTTTTCAACACCGGTAGATTATGAATCGTTAGCCAGCCTGGGTGCAATAATGGGCTCGGGCGGAATGGTTGTGATGGATCAGGACAATTGTATGGTTGATGTGGCACGCTATTTTCTGGAATTCAATTCCGCAGAATCGTGTGGCAAATGCACGCCCTGTCGTGAAGGGTTAGCACAGGCACTGGCTATTCTCACTAAGATCACAAAAGGAGAAGGCACGCATGAAGATCTCACTTTACTGGAACAGTTAAGCCAAACCATCAGGGATACATCCATCTGTGCATTGGGACAAACCGCACCCAATCCCATTTTAACAACACTGAAATACTTCCGTAACGAATACGAAGAACATATCCGCGAAAAACGTTGTCACGCCGGAGCCTGTGAAGCGCTTTATATGGCATTGTGCGAAAACAGTTGCCCGCTGCACATGAATATTCCCGGCTATATTGAACTGATGAAAGAAGACCGGATAGAAGACGCGTTTGAGCTAACCTTGCGCGACAATCCTATTCCGGGAACCATCGGACGCATTTGCCATTTCCATTGCCAGATGCGCTGCCGCCGCGAAATGATCGACGAACCGGTTTCGCAGGGTGAAATTCACCGCTATCTGGCCGATACGATGTATAAACTTGGGAAAGAGAATGAAATATACAAAAAACTGATCAAAGAAAAACTACCTTCTACAGGAAAGAAAATCGCGATTATCGGAGCCGGACCGGCAGGATTGACTGCGGCATACTATCTTGTACGGCTGGGGCATTCCGTAACGATTTACGATGCTCTTTCAGAAGCTGGTGGCGTAGTCCGGTTTGGCATACCTCAATATCGTTTACCAAAGTCTGTCCTTCAGAAAGAAGTTCAGTTTATCAAAAGACTGGGAGTACAGTTTGTCTTTAATACCCGGCTTGGGACGGACATCCGGTTATCAGATCTGGACAATGAAAACGATGCAATATATCTTGCCATTGGAGCATGGAAAGACATTGATCTGAACATTCCCGGAGAACATGCGAAAGGCGTATTTGCCGGAACGGAAGTTTTGAAAGAGCTCGCTTTGGGCAAAATCCCAAAGCTCGGACAACACGTCGTCATTATCGGGGCAGGCAATGTTGCCATCGATGCAGCTCGCAGCATTTGGCGACTTGGAAAAGATGTGACTGTGGTCTACCGGCGCGAAAAAGACGATATGCCTGCCAACAAAGACGAAATCATGGAGTCGGAAGCTGAACATATCACTTACCGTTTTCTGGCGGCTCCACACGAGATCATCACCGACAAAAACAATCGCGCTAAAGCGTTGAAAGTTGAACTGATGAGTATCGGACACATTGATACTTCAGGCAGGCGAAAACCTCTACCGACGGGCCAATATGAAGAAATTCCATGCGACTCCATCATTCTTGCCGTAGGAGAACGGGTGGATACAGCATCATTATCCTCAGAGTTACTCTCCACGACAAAAGACGGGAGAGTTATTGCCGATCAGTTTTCATTCCACACCTCCCGTCCGAAAGTGTATGCCGGTGGTGATGCCGTGACGGGACCTTCCACGGCTGCCGAAGCAATGGGGATGGCGAAGAAAGCCGCAGAAATCATCGATTTTGACTTAATGCACGAACGGCGATTTTACAAGCTGTTCCGCCGGTTTGACTATCGCAATATTATACCGACGAATCCGAAACCATCGACCAAAAACAAACCTTTCCGGCTTTCTGTAAAAGAACGAACCGGCAATTTCCACGAAGTAGCCTCCGGTCTCACCGGCGAACAAGCGCACAACGAAGCGAACCGTTGCCTGCGTTGCGACATTAAATGCGAGGATACCAAACAATAAAGCTGTAAGCGAATTTTTGAAATTTTGAAATCTCACGATTATGCAAATCACGATAAACGGTCAGACAATTGACGTACAGGATGGATTAACCATCATGGATGCCTGCGCAATTGCAGGAATTGATATTCCTTCGCTTTGTTATCTGAAAGATGTCTCAAGCAATGCATCTTGCGGCATTTGTGTTGTTGAAGTAAAAGGGGCGCGCTCGTTGCTGAGATCGTGCATTACACAGATAACCGAAGGAATGGAAATCGTCACGAACAGCCAACGGGTAATGGATGCTCGTCGCATGAATCTGGAATTGCTCTTAGCCAACCATCCTCAGGATTGCCTGATTTGCGATCGTAATGAAAATTGCGAATTACAACAACTGACATTTGATCTGGGAATGCACGGCATGCGTTTTGTTCGTACGCGTAAAGAAATTTTACCGAAAGACGAAACTTCCGCTTCGTTAGTGCGTGACCCCGAAAAGTGCATTCTATGTGGTCGTTGTATCGCGGTATGCCGTGAAGTTCAATCCGTACAGGCCATTGATTTTTCAGGACGTGGATCAAAAAGTAAAGTGGCAACTTTTATGGACCTGGGACTGGGTGTGGTGGCTTGCACCAGCTGCGGACAATGTGCGCTGGTTTGCCCCACAGGAGCCATCACCGAGAAAAGCTCTATTGATGCTGTATGGAAAGATTTGCATAATCACGAAAAAATAGTTTTGGTACAAACTGCACCTGCCATCCGGGTTGGAATTGGAGAAGCCATGGGAATGCCTTATGGCAGTCTCGTAACGAGGCAAATGGTTGCCGGGCTTCGTAAACTCGGATTTTCAAAGGTATTCGACACCAATTTTACGGCCGATCTGACCATCATTGAAGAAGGTCACGAATTGATAAAACGGATTAAAACCGGAGGTGTATTGCCAATGATTACCTCCTGTTCGCCGGGATGGATCAAATTCATCGAGCATTTTTATCCCAAATCACTGCCTCACCTTTCTACCTGCAAATCACCGCAACAAATGTTCGGAGCAGTAGCCAAAACATATTATGCCGAAAAAACAGGCCTCGATCCCCGGAATATTATTGTAGTATCAGTGATGCCCTGCACAGCCAAGAAATTTGAAGCTCGCCGCCCCGAGATGGATAGCGCGTTTCATTACTGGCAAGCCAAAATGAATTTATCTGACGCTGATCATTTCTACGACGTGGATCACGTACTTACGACCCGCGAATTAGCACGAATGTTCAAAGAAACCGGCATCGAATTCGCACATCTGCCCGAAGAGAATTTTGACAGTCCACTGGGAGAATCAACCGGAGCCGCTGTTATATTCGGCACAACCGGAGGCGTGATGGAAGCTGCACTTCGGACGGCTTACGAAGTTTACACCGGAAAAACACTCGCCAACATAGATTTTAACGCTGTTCGTGGATTGAATGGAATAAAAGAAGCCGAAGTAGATCTTGACGGAACAAAAATCAAAGTGGCGGTAGCTCACACGTTAAAAAATGCACGAAAACTGCTTGACGAGATTGAAAACGGCACATCACCTTATACGTTTATCGAAGTGATGACTTGTCCGGGTGGATGCTTGGGAGGTGGAGGGCAACCCATTCCTACCAACACTGAGATCCGTAAGATGCGCGCAGAATCAATTTATTATGAAGATGCTCATAAAGGAATACGCAAATCGCACGAAAACCCTGAAATTCATTATCTTTACAAAGAGTTTCTGCTCGAACCATTAGGAGAAAAATCACATCGCCTGTTGCACACGAAATATATAGAAAGAAAAAATTGAGAGTATAACAAGATCATTATACAAATGCGGAAAAATCTGAAGACATCAATATGGCTATTACTAACTGCCCTGGTATTTACAGCTTGTAACAATGATGCCGATACAACATTTAGCAAAACAATTGTGTCCGGGCAGACTGTCTCTATTCGTATAAAGGAGACTTTGCAAGACAAAACCGGCTACGTGAGGTTACGGATGGACGCGGTGTCGGATTCGCGTTGCCCCATCAACGCCATGTGTGTATGGGCAGGAAACGGAGCCGTCACTTTTACGTTGTTTATTAATGGAAATCCAAGTATATTGACGTTGAATACGACATTAGAACCCAAAGTCATATCTTCACAAGGATATAAAGTAACCTTACTCGAACTTCTTCCGTATCCCGGATCCGTGAATTATAACTATGACAATTATTATGCCTCCGTCAGGATTGAGAAAGAATAAAAACGGGAGACATAAAATGATAGATTTTATGCCTCCCGTTTGTTTTTTACTATTATTATCTGATATTCTGCCTAATGGCTTGAAAAGCCCCATTTTCATAACCGCGGGTCTGTGACCTGCGGGTGAACACAACTTCAATCTACACGACCTGAAAGGTCGGACAAAACTCAAAGTTATGACTTTCAGGCGCTATGAAAGTCTATTAGGTGATATATCAGAAATTTTTTATTACAACAGAGAAAGAGATTCTTTTCCTGCAATTTTAGCTTCATGCTCCAACAGCCAGGCTTTGCGCCATATGCCACCGGCATAACCGACCAACTTTCCGTCTGCTCCTATCACACGATGGCAGGGAACAACTATGGCTATCGGATTGTGATTATTCGCATTTCCAACAGCTCTCTGACCATTTGGAGTGCCAATCTCTTCAGCAATTTTTCCGTAACTGACCTGTTCTGCGAAAGGAATATCCATCAGTGAATCCCAAACCTTTTGCTGAAATTTGGTACCTTCCATCTGAACAGGCACTGAAAATGCCGTCAGAGTTCCCCGAAAATACTCGTGCAATTGATGTATGCACATTTCCACCGGTTTGGTTAGTTCGCCTTCCACATAATATTCATGCTTATCGTCGAACTCCACAGCCGTTACAGCCTCGGCATTGCCCTTAATGCGCAAGGTTCCTACAGGCGTATTAATTAATCGAATGCAGCTTGTTTCAACCATTGAATAGCAATTCTTTTCCTTTATGGGATTCATCGAAATCCCCGTTGTTGTATACTAGCTTTCCATTTACAAACGTGTGTGTAATGCGGGCATGAAACTCCTGACCTTCGAAAGGAGACCATCCGCATTTAGAAAGAACATTTCCTGAATCTACGGTCCAGGGATAATTGGGATTTACCAATACCAGGTCAGCATAATAACCTTTACGGACAAATCCTCTTTTTTGTATCTTAAACAAAGTTGCCGGTGCATAGCACATCTTTTCGAGCGCTTTTTCCACCGTAAAATGGCCATTTCGTGCCATTTCGAGCATGGCCGGCAATGAGTGCTGAATCAAAGGAATACCCGAAGCAGCCTGCAAACAATCGCCTTCTTTATCGGACAGCAAATGAGGTGCATGGTCTGTCGCAACAGTATCCAGCTTATTAGTTGTAAGCGCCTGAATGAGTGCCTTTTTATCAGCCTCTGTTTTTATAGCAGGATTACATTTAACCCGGGCTCCCCGTGTTTCGTAATCACGATTATCAAACCAAAAATAATGCACGCAACCTTCGGCAGTAATCTGTTTTTCGGCTAATGGCTTTGCCTCAAACAATGCCAGTTCATGTGCTGTGCTTACATGTGCAATATGCAGACGGGTCTTGTATTTCAAAGCCATCTCCACAGCTGCGGCTGTCGACTTGTAGCAGGCTTCGCCGGAACGGATAAGATGGTGGTTCGGAATTGGAATATTTTCGCCAAACTGGGCTTTGTATGTATCAATATTGCGCTGAATAGTGCCCATATCTTCGCAATGAGCCATCAGCATCAAAGGTGATTCGGCAAACAACCACTGCAAAAATTCTTTATCATCCACCTGCATATTACCGGTTGAAGCCCCGAGAAAGACTTTAATACCCGGAATCCGCTTTGGATCTGCATTTTTGATTTGCTCTCTGTTTTCGTTGGTAGCACCAAGATAAAAGGCGTAGTTCGCCAGAGATTTTTCCGAAGCCAACCGGTTCTTTTCGTCCCACAATGCCAAAGTTGTTGTTTGAGGCACCGTATTGGGCATATCGAAAAATGACGTCACACCGCCGGCTACAGCCGCTTTGGATTCTGTGTATAAATCAGCTTTCTGAGTCAACCCCGGCTCCCTGAAATGTACATGAGTATCAATTACACCAGGCAACAGCCATAAATCTGAAGCATCTATTACAGTATTGTTTTGCAAAATGCTTTCCGGCACTTCTCCCTTAAATATTTCTGCAATAAACTCACCTTCAATCCGAAGGGATCCTCTGAAGGTATTTTTTTCGGTAAAAATTTTAGCGTTGTGAACTAAGATTCCTTTTTGGCTCATTTTTGTTCCGTTTCGAAGAGAATGAGTAATATTAACGCGCAAATATGGCGTATATTACTTAATTAAAGGTTAATAATGAACATCTGTTCCTAAAACAGAAGGATGTGTGACAAAATTACAAAAAACTTATGGCGAACAATACCATTTTCATCAAAAATTGAAAGTTTTTTTGTGCATTGTTAAAAACGTCAGACGTTATACGTAAAACCCACCTGTAAAAACTTTATCACACCACTTAATCCTAAAATCTCACAAGGCCTCAATCATTTCCATGCACATCCGTCCATTGTGATACGGACACTTCCAGAAACCGGCTTTATCATCCGAAGTATTAATGCTGCCATCCGCTTTTATACTCCAATACCACTCACCGTTGTTCCTATCAACCAGATTGTTTTTTATGTAACTCCAGCAGGCCTTCGCTTTTTCGAGATATTCCTCTCTGCCGTACAGCCGATAGGCGTACCAGAAGCCCACAACAGCTTCGGCCTGCACCCACCAGTGACGATCAGAATCGACATGTCCCGTTACCAGATTCTTTTCATATATAAGGCTCCCATCCGGCTGAAGTCCTTCGGACGCAGCTTTCACAATGGCTGGTATAACAGCAATTACCCTGTCTGTCAGATCCGTTTCTCCGAGAACCACAGCTGCTTCATAAAGTAACCAGGATGCCTCGATATCGTGACCGTAAGAAAAAATATTTTGCTTGTTATGCCACTGTTCATCAAAAAAGAGCTGTAAATGGCCGGAAGGTGCCAGTATTTTGTCCAAAAATAGTTCGATCAGATTCCGCAAACTGTTTTTCAGTTCGGCAGTAGGCCAAATTCGGTAAAGATTGGTATATGGTTCCAAAATATGCAAATGAGTATTCATTGTTTTTTTCTCATTTGCATCTTTATCGCTCAAACGCACATCTGCAATTTCACCCCATTCTCCGGTAAATGCTTCCTGATAACCGTTCAGGTTCTGATCAAAGCTATATTTCTCAATAAGCTGATATAATTCGACAGCTTTTTCCAAAGCATCGCTATCGCCGGTTGCACGGGCATATTCGCTTAGTCCGTAAATAGCAAAGCCCTGGGCATATATTTGTTTCTTTTTATCCAACGGAGTGCCATCGGCCGCCAATTGCCAAAAGATTCCACCCTGCTCATTGTCCCAGAAATAAGTCAACAGATATTCTTTTGCACGCGTAGCCGTCTCCAGATATTCCGGTTTGTTGAACAAACGGTATGCTGCGGAGAATGTCCATAAAATACGGGCATTCAGAATAGCTCCTTTCGGAGCATCTGTATGTTTATCTCCATTTCCTGATACCCTACCGATAAAACCTCCGTTATCAGCATCGATAACGTTGTTTATCCAAAACGGCAGGATATTCAGGCACAACTCGTCAACAAATTCTTGTTTGGCAATCTCTTCCATTGATTTTATTTTTCTGCAGAAAGACCTCTTTTCTGATTAAGCAATTCAGCATTTTCTTTCACTTTTTTGTCGGAAAGAGGATAAAACAACATACCTACAAATGCCAGCACACAACAAATAGAAGGAATAAGACTAATCATAATATGCTCTCCAAAAATGGTCTGACTGCTTTGTTGTGCTGCATTCGGAACGTAATTAAACAGAGCCAGAATCCATCCGCCAAGAGCAGAGCCTAAAGCCCAGCCCAACTTTTGAGACATCGACGATGAAGAGAAAATCAAGCCCGTTGCACGACGTCCGGTAAGCAATTCCTGATGATCGACGATATCGGCAAACATTGACCATAGCAATGGCAAAACATAACCGGCAAACATGGAAATAATAAACTGGAACGTCAGGATAAGTCCTATACTATTAGGTATAAAGTAGAATCCGACACTAAAGATACCTGCCAGCAAAATAGAGATCATATACGTCCTCTTTTTCCCATATTTTGCCGAGAGAGACGGCGCTACCATTACACCTAAGAGATTAGCGGCCTGACCAACTAAGAAATAAATGGTAGTCATATCCCATCCGGTAGCCTCAACACGGTAGTTCATTTTTACATAATCTCTAAAGAAGTAAATAGCGACACTATCACGTATTGCATTGAACAACAAAGCTGCAAGTCCTGTTCCAACCAAAATCCACCATGGAGAATTATGGAACAAATTTTTCAAATCCTGCTTGATGGAAACATGCTCTTCGCTCTCGATTTGTACTACACGTTCTTTCGTCCAGCTAAAACACAAAAGGAATAAAACAACACATATAGCACCAATTGCACCTACACCCATTACCCAGCCGACAGGCGAAGTGCTAACGGTAGCATCCACTGCATGTTTTGCATTTTCGAGGCTTTGTGGGTCAAATGTTTTCGCAAAGAAATCGATCATCGGCTGCAACAGCATAAATGTCACGAAACTTCCGATAAACGCGAACGACATACGATAGGAGGAGAGAGAATTTCTTTCGGTAGGATCAGCTGATATGGCGCCAAGCAACGAAGCATAAGGCACATTGATGAGCGAATAAACAATCATCATCAATGAATAGGTAACATAAGCGTAAATCAGCTTGGCAGTTTGCCCGAAATCAGGAGCAAAAAATGTAATCATTCCCATCACTGCAAAAGGGATGGCAAACCACAATAAGAAAGGACGATATTTACCCCAACGAGATTTCGTTCGGTCGGCTTTTATACCTACAAAGACATCAAAAAATGAATCCCACAGACGTGCAACCAAAAACATGGTTCCCGCTGCTTTTGCTGTTATACCAAACACATCGGTATAAAAAAACAAAGAGTACATTCCGAATATTTTCCAGAACATAGAGGAGGCTGCATCTCCAAAGCCATAGCCGATTTTTTCTTTCAGTTTTATCATGGTAACGGTTAATAAGAAAGAGGTTCCAACAGGGAATCTCTCTAAGGTTATTCTTTTCTGTACAATTTCAGGCACAAAACATCGTGAGCCGGTATCACCGCTTTTAAGGGTTTGCGGGTATCACCACCCTCTTTGTTTTGCCAAATATCTTTTATTTTGAATATCTCTTTAGATGTGTTGAATTCACGCTGGCTAAGAGAGTCCGTCACGGACATGAATTTCCAGTCTAGGTCAACCGAACGGTATGATTTAGAACGGTTTAGCACACAAACAGCCCATTTACCTCCGCAAAGTGGTTTCATCCAGGTTTCCACGCTATCTTTCGAAACAAATTTGAATCCCTGAATACCAAGTGTATCCTGATTGATGGCAATTGCCTCTTTGTTAGTGAGTATTGCCTTGGTTTCAGGCGACATATTGCGCAAGTCGTTACCGGCAATCAACGGAGCCGCCAGTATACACCACATGGTAAAGTGAGCCCTGTCTTCATTTGCCGGCATTCCATTGCCAACTTCGAGCATATCGGGATCGTTCCAGTGATCAGGCCCCGCAAATTTACGTAATCCATTTTGCATATCAAGTATTTGAAGCACACCATTTGCAAACCAGTTACCATTATTTTTTTTGCAGTCGAAACAATTATAAATATCTCCGGTAGTGCGCCACAAATGTCCAACCGCTGCACCCCACAACCAGGGCTTGTTGTTGCCCCATTCACACAAACTGAAAACAATTGGTCTGCCGGCGGCAAAAAGAGCATCGCGCATGGTTGAATAAGCCTCTTCCGCATTCATTTTACCGGTATTGCACCAGTCGTATTTCAGATAGTCGACACCCCATTTTGCATACATCAAAGCATCCTGATACTCATGTCCCCGACCAGCAGGACGACCGGCACAGGTTTTATCTCCGGCACAAGAGTAGATGCCGAATTTTAGCCCTTTAGAATGAACATAGTCAGCCAAGGCTTTGATGCCGGATGGAAAACGTTGCGGATCGGGAACAATAAAACCAAGACTATCTCTGGTCACCTGCCAGCAATCGTCAATTACAATATATTGATAACCGGCCTCCTTCAATCCCGAAGCAGCCATAGCATCAGCCTCTTCACGAATCATTATTTCGCTCACATCACAAGCAAATTTATTCCAGCTGTTCCATCCCATTGGAGGCGTTTTAGCCAATCCCTGAATTTTTTGTGCCTGCAACGGATACAGTACCAGTAAAAACAGCACTGACCATAAAAGTTTAGTGTGTATTTTCATTTGAAGATAATTTTGATTCTAAATAACAAATGGAAATGAATTTTATAAACAGCGAAGCTAAATTCAGCGTCAGCTAATTCCTGATTGAAAGTTACACGCTCCATACACGGGTTGTTAGCCCATGTACAGAGAATGTCCGTTCATCAATCAATCTAAAATCCTATTGTTATCAACCAATATATTTATAGTTTCTACGGAAGTCGCGGAACGTAGCCCGTCAACCGGCGTATTCAAGCAATAGTCAACCAGCCTGTCAACTGTAGAAACAGCCACATGCAATCTTGTGTCTGAGGAAGCATAGTAGATAAATACAGTTCCATCTTCGTCGGCAATCCAACCATTTGAGAACAAAACATTTGACACATCTCCCACACGTTCTTCTCCTTCGGGAGCCATAAAATAACCACCCGGAGATGCGATCAGTTTGGTCGGGTCTTCCAGATCGGTCATATACATGTATAGAACATAGCGTAAACCGGCAGCACAACCTCTAACGCCATGCGCCAAATGGAGCCAGCCTTTTGAGGTCTTGATGGGATGCGGGCCTTCCCCATTTTTAAGTTCTTTGATGGTATGATAGTAACGATGATCGATGATAGCTTCTTCCTTAACTTCGGCGTGTTCTATATCGTCTACCAGTCCCCAACCAATTCCGCCTCCGCTTCCGGCATCAATGAAACCATCCTGCGGACGGGTATAAAAAGCATATTTACCATTTACAAATTCAGGATGTAACACCACATTGCGTTGCTGGCTTTTCGATTTAAGATCGGGCAGACGTTCCCATGTCTCGAAATCTTTTGTACGGGCAATTGCAGCAGCAGCTACAGCAGAAGAAAGATCGCCGGCTGGAGCGTTCGGATCTTTTCGTTCACTACAGAACACGCCATAAATCCAGCCATCCTCATGAGCCGTCAAACGCATATCATAAATATTCGTATCCGGTTCTTCTGTCTCAGGCATTGTTACTGGTCGTTCCCAGAAGCGGAAATTATCCACTCCATTAGGACTTTCGGCTATTGCAAAAAAAGATTTGCGGTCAGCTCCTTCAACACGAGCCACCACAATATACTTGCCATTCCATTTTATGGCTCCGGCATTAAACACGCCATTCATCATAATCCGTTCCATTAAAAACGGATTGGTGTTCTGATTCAGGTCGTAGCGCCACGTGATAGGAGTATGATCTGCCGTTAAAACCGGATTTTTATAACGTTGTAATAATCCATAATGACCAATTGGTTCGTTTTTGCCCGACAACAATGACTCGTGTTGTTGCTTTAAATGGTTCAAAGAATCTTGAAATTCGCTCATGTTAAATGGTTCTTTTTATTGTGTTATTTGACTAGATGGTTCTTATGATGTCAACTTACTTATACATTGATGGCAGCTTGCTTTCAAAAAAAACATTCTCTTTGTTTTTGAAAAGAATAAAATCATCCGCACTTGCCTGACCGAGATAAGGTGCATAAAAGTGACCGGGTTTATCGCATGCATTTCTCCAAACCAGAATATATGCAATAGGATTTCCGGATACGGCTTTGTAAATCACATTTGTCCACCAGTCTTTTAGTGGTAGTGACTCTATACCTGTTTCACTTAAAACCGCTACCTTATTCTTTGCAGCTGCGGCAGCTGTCATAAAATTCAATGTATTATGTACTTCATCAATAAATTTGTCTCTTGCCGGCTCTCCTCCATAATGGTAAATATCAACTCCCAAAATATCCACCATATTGTCTCCCGGATAACGCTCAAAATAATGCGCAGCATCCGGTGTTGAAGCCGGAGAGTAGATAAAAAGTAAGTTATGAAGCTTCTTTGTCTTAATCAAATAATTTACCGTATACTTCCAAAGAGCTGTATATTCCTGTACGGTACACTGTTTACTTCCCCACCAAAACCAAGCTCCCGTATGCTCATGATAAGGCCGCAACAAAACAGGAATAGAGGTTCCTTTATCATCTTTAAGGCTCTTCAGAAAGACAGCCAGACGATTTAGCCATTGTTGAAACAATGCGTTTTTTGAGCCTCCGGGCAAAACGCTTTTCACAGCTTCTGTCGTATTGCAATTCCAGGCATTTCCGCCCAATGGATTATTGACGTGCCAACTAATTGTATTAACGCCTCCCCGTTTATAAACCTCCTTAATCCGAAGGCGCATTGTATCAAAGCATACCGAATCAAGAGAATGCAAATGTCCAAGTTCAATATTGCCCAATTCCCAACCAAACACGGCAGGATAATCTCCGGATACACTCTTCACGTCCGAGCGTCCGGCATCATATTTCCAACCGACTCCGTACAAAGCATCGTCCTGATGTCCGAACATAAACCCTTTGGTTGCTATCTTTTTAAGATTAGCAAACAGGGCTTTTGTTGCTTTAGTCGCATTAGCGTCTACAGTAGCCGATTTAGCCATTGCGGGCATCGTCACACACATCATACTCAGGATTGCAGGAATCAGTCGGATTTTCATTTCAATTTATTTTCAACAATTGATATCATGTTCTACTCAACCACCTTGTTTGTCATTGGCCAACCCAAAATGGTTGACAGGTGGGGAATGAGTATTGAAGCCATTTTCTTTTGTCCTTCATAGTTGGGATGCATACATGCTCCGAAATCGGTAGCAACATTAAGCAACGACGGCATTAAACCAACAAAATGGACATTCTTATCATTACTGTCTTTTACAACGCGTTGTACATACTGGTATAGCGTTTCGCCCGACATGCACGATGTCATACAAATCACCGGAATGTTCCCGTAAACTTTTCTAACAGACGCAATCAGATCGAGATATCCTTTTACAAATTGATCTTCGGTAGGACATATTGCGGGATTACTCAGGTCATTGGTTCCGAGCTTAATCACCACTACATCAGGCTTCCACTTTGAAAAGTCCCATTCTACTGTAGGATTAATATCGAAAGTCTGAAAAAACAATCGCTGCATGGTCGTTGCCGGATGAGACATCGGATTTTTGTCTCCATAATTCCGCACAACACCACGACCGGAATGTGCTGTTAAATGATAATCGGCATTAAAGTATCTTGATACAATCGATGCATAACTATGGTTGCTATTTTCTGTTGAAGGCAAAAAAGGAGCCTTCCCGTCTGTCACTTCAGTGCCAAAACCGCAGGTAATTGAATTACCGATAAACTCTATTTTACGGATCGGAGTTCCGGTGCATTTCTTTAACGCTCCATTCTTATTTGTCATGAACTGATAAATGGTTGCTGTTCCCTGCTCACCTTCAGTTCGTTTGTACAACATCACCTGATGTGCTGCCGGAGTTGCATTCGACACCAGCACAACAACTGTATCACGACTTACCTTGAACGTTTTAGCAAGCTTGCTATCTACAAAAAGATCGAAATAATCGCCCCTGGTATCGCCTATTTTCACAGCCAGATAACCGCCCACAACCTGTGTTCTCAAATGAACGCCAGTCCAATCGAAAGAAACAGATCCGTTATTCTGAGCCGTGCGCCCAATATATTCCACATTAGGATCAGTTCCAGAAAACACTTTATAACGGGAAGTTGCTTTATTTTGTGCAAAAACACCCGTTACATTCAACAACACTCCGCACAAAAGCGGGATCAACACTCTCTTTGTCATTAGATTTTTCATACTAAAATAATTTTTTGTTCAAGGTAGTATGGAACTCCATGTCGCTGAAATTATTTTCCTGTAGCTGTCGAAACCACCCGGACATTGTAAAGCAACATGTTCGTTTCATTCTATCATTCATTTTAAAAATTGAATGACAAAGATACATTCTATACTTTACAAAGCCTTGACGGATTGTTTTTCTACCGAACAGATTTTGCCAATTTGTGATTGTACTTAAAGATCAGTTCCAGAGTAGTTTTATCCGTATCAAAAATATTATTCAAACCTTGCTCTTCCTGTGGAGGATCGCCCACAAACTGATCGCCTTTTTTCCATTTATAATTGGCATCCGAAGCTCTTCCTTCGCCACCAAAAGCCCAGATATTGATTCCCTGCAGGCTTTTCAATTTATTATCGAACAAGCCAAACAGATCGGCAAAATATTGATCCCGATGAGTCGTGGATGTTGCAGGATCGAACAAATGGCCATCACGGGGGAATCCTATTTCTTCAATCACCATTGGCTTATTGAGTTGATTGGCTAACAGCGCATGATCGAGAACGTATTTCTTCATTTTTTCTCGGGTAACGGCGAACGTTTTGTCGAAATCGGAGAAATCCATCCAGCTCCAGTTTTTAGCCCATATATGAATAGTTGTATAATCCACATCCGGGAAACTATGAATTTCCTTCCACAATTCGATATCTTCTTCCGTTCCTTTTTCTCCTTCGGTTCCCGTGGTAAGCAAATGATTTTTATCGAGCGATTTGATCAAATGCGATACTTCTCCGATCCATTGTTTATAAATTGCTTTATTCTGGCTTCCGTCGGGACGTGGCTCGTTGGCAATTTCCCATGCCATGATGGTAGGATCTTCGGTATATGGCTTGTGTGTGTATCGGTTTGTGCGACTGATGATGTATTTGCAATGACGATTGAACGCTTCCTTGCATTCATCGCAGTTATAGAACTTACCCACAAAATTTATGAAAGTGCCCCACCCCGCTTCGCTTGGATAAGGATAAGCGCCTTTCCCGTTCCATTCTAGGTATTGGGCAAAACCGCCCGACCACTCCCAATTGTTCGATAAGAAAAGGACAACTGTGATATGCCGTTTTGCTGCTTCGGCCAGGAAGTAATCGAGTCCATCCAAAACGGCATCATCGTATTCACCCTGCTTTGGCTGGAGTGGAAATTTGAGATGCGAATCATTTCTTGAAATGCCTTCTACGCCCACCATTGCCCGCAAATTAGTGATGCCTTGTTCTTGTAAAAAATCGAGTTCGCGTCCCAAACGAGCACGGTCTCCGGTTTTCATTCCAAGCAACGAACCATACCAATAATTCATTCCAATAAAACGGTACGGTTTCCCATTTCGGGTCAATTGTCCGTCAGTGACCCTGACAAAATTATCCACAGCATTCATCGACATAGAAAGCATTAAAAACACGAATAAACAACTATATATTTTTTTACCCATAGCAATCTTACCATTTATCGGTTCTGAACGGCATCAATGGCAATCCGTTCGAATCAAACAAATTTGGAACCCCATCATTTGTAAAGCAATAACGCACGGCAACCGGTTCCACAACTTCTTTTGCACTCACAACTATGTTGCCCTTCTTATCTACCACTGCTGTTGCCGGATAAAATTTCTTATCGGTACCTGCTATCTGAAAACTTTTTATCTCCTTTTCCTTACAACTAAGTCTGGACAACGATTTCACGCTGACAAAAGCCTTGCTTTTCGCAATCGTCACACCTGCGAATCTGGGAAAATATGGCTGGAGGTCTTTTACTCCGTATTGTTCTTTCAGCACAATGTTGACCAAACGGTTACCGACCTCCTTCTTAATCCGCGGATGAATATCTTTGATGTTATCAACCAAATCGCCTACCGTTATCATACCTGTATTGGGCAAAGCCAGTGCAGACTCCTGCTGTTCGCGAAGCAAAGCGGCACTAATACCACCATAGCCACTCCATGGTGCAATTTGCACGAAATAAAACGGAAAATCATTCTGATAGGCCTGACGCCACCCTTTAATCATTGACGAAAAGAGCGTTTCGTAATCTTCGGGATTATCCGTATTGGCTTCTCCCTGATACCAAATTGTTCCTGCAATTTTGTAGGGAACTATCGGATATATCATCGCATTATAGATGGCCGACGATTCTACGGGAGCCCAACTGACCGGTTTTACTTTAGCCGCTGTCTTAGCCAGTGCCGGATCTTTATCAAAAACAAAACCGGGAGTCCATGCCTGCACACAGGTACCGCCCCAGTAGGAAGCCACCATGCCAACCGGATTGCCTGTCACTTCATTCAGTTTCTTCCCGAAAAAATAGCCAACCACGCTCATCCCTTTTACTGTTTCCGGAGAACATACCTTCCATTCGCCTTCACAATTGGTTTGGGGAAAATTATTATACCCACGGCCTACCTGAAAAAAACGGATAGATTGATTGGCCGATTTGTCAACCGCATCCCCGGCATCAAGAACACCTTGCGGCCATGAAAAGTTGTATTCCATGTTCGATTGCCCGGAACACAACCACACTTCACCCGTGAGGATGTCGTCAATTACAAGCTTTTGTTTATCGCTGATAAATGTAATGCTGTATGGCCCACCGGCTTTCGGAGTATTTACTGAGGCATTCCAGGCACAATCTTTGCCCGGATTTGCAAAAACTGTGTCTGTCGGATTCCAACTACAAGAAATTTTCACTGGCCAGGTACAGGGAGCCCAACCCCAAAGTTTTACAGAAGAAGATTGTTGCAAAACAGCGTGATTGCTGATAATGGACGGAAGGCGTAAAGCAGGTTGAGCACTTGCACATAAAGCAAATGCGGGAAATAGCAGGAATAATAATGTTCGTTTCATGGTCATTTAGTTTCTATCGCTAAAACAGAAATAATCAAGGCTAATACAATGTTTCTTGTTCGTAGTCAATGGCTCTCAGGCTGTTCTTAGCATACTTATTGGTTGCTTTTCGAACCATTAATCATTCACACAAAAGTAGCTTATTTCAAGCTATTGTTTCAAGTACAATTTTATCAAAACCTAATACTTTCTTAGCGGAACAAATCAAATGATAAAGTCCATGTTCATCCATTCGATTCCCACTTCTTAACCTCACTCAAAACAAACATCTAAAGACTAAGTGCATACTATTATAAAACAAACACATAGCCCAAAATTCCTTTTCAATTTTATTGAAGAAATGCGGGAATCAAAAAAGGCTGATACGAAATATTCAGATCGTATCAGCCAGTTCTGTTGATTGGAGACTAAAATGGTCTACCAATAATATAATTTTAACCCGACTCCGGTTTGACGGGCGTGATTTAGAATCACAGGTCGTGGTGAGGATACACAACACCACACTTCTTTCGGATATCATCCATCGTTGACACTAACAACAAACTCTCATTATGACTCCACAAATTGCTTTCAGTTTGTCCGTTAAGAACGCACCGGGCAACCTCTTCGGCCTCGAATTCATAGCCATTTTTCTTTATATCAAAAGAAAATATTTCTTCCGAACCATTCTTCTTTGTCAGTGTGATTTTGCCCGGACAGAACCAGAGATGTTCAAGGGAAATTTCCCCTTCCGTTCCATGAATTTCAGCAACCACTTCGGGGTTTGCAAGAAAAGAGGAATACATCACTGAAAGTTTATTCTCAGGATAAGTAAAAGAATAACTGCAATTTGTATCAATCCCCTGATCACTCAGCGTTGCAACAGCAGAAACATTCTCCGGCTTACCAAACAGAAAAAGCGACAGGAAAATATTATAGATTCCGATATCAAGAATGGTTCCTCCGCATAAATCCACATTGTAATGACGATGCTCTGGTCCATTTTCAGATCGGACACAAAAAGTCGCTGTCAATAAGTTAACCGCACCGATAGCACCACTTTCAATCAGTTCCCTTGTCTTGATAATGTGAGGCAAAAACCGACTCCAGAGAGCCTCCATCAAAAACAGATTTTTTTCCTTCGCTGTTGCAATCATACGAATTACTTCCTGCTCATTGACTCCCATCGGCTTTTCACACAACACATGTTTGCCGTTATCCAATGCAAGTAATGTATTTTCAAGATGTAGATTATGCGGCGTTGCTATGTAAACCACATCCACCTGCGGATCTTTCACCAGCTCTTCGTACGATCCGTATGCCACATTCAGCTGATAATCTGCAGCAAAATGATTAGCACTCTCATTCGTTCGCGAACCCACGGCATATAATTCGCAATTGTCTGCAACCTGAAGAGCATCTGCAAATTTGCGTGCAATCCATCCGGTCCCCAGAATTCCCCATTTTATTGTATTCTTCATAAATTTATTCTTTTGTGTAAGTCATTTTCTTTCTATCCTTCTTCAACAATCCTTTTTCCAGCTCATTGGCATTCACCCTGACTGGCGCAGTTACAAATTCCGGCACATTGTATGAAAACAAAGAGGCATCGTAAAAACGAGGATCTTTTTGTGGCAACAAGAATGGTTTTGACACTTTACCCTTGTCATCGACAGATGCAATATACAGTCGGGTGTACAATCCGTCGCCTCTGCGACTGCTAAAAACAAACCAGTGAGAATTGCTGCTCCAGTCGTGAAAACTTTCGGTATTTTCACTATTCACCTCTGTCAATGGACGACTTACTCCTGCTTTTAAGTCACGCAAATACAAGTCGGCTTCTCGATGCCAAATCGAAAAATTGCCATAATCCGACTGAGTGTACATCAGATATTTACCATCAAAAGATGGCCGTGGGAAAGAGATACTTTTGCCTGTCTTTGCAGCAGAGATCACAGTATCAATCTTATTTCCAAATTTTCCCGAAGCAGGATCAAAAGCTATTTTACACAAACTATATTTGATTTGTTTGTAATTGGATTGAATATCCTGCTTTTTCGACAGACAAAAATACAACGTTTTTCCATCAGGAGAAAACACAGGAAAAGTTTCGAAATCGGCTGTTTTAAGCAGTGGAGAAGTCGTCAGTTGATTGGTCTTTATGTTATAAACCACCACATCCGACGCCTGATCAAAAACTTCTATCCGCTCGTTTCGCACCACATGAAATGCCTGCCGGGTTTGATTGACAGAATAGGCAATGTATTTTCCGGATGGATGCCAATAAGGATAAACACACGACGAAATCGTACTGTCGGTTTTGGTTGTGTACAATTCCATTTTGCCGTTTACAAGCAACATGGTGGCGCCGTTAGCTCCCCTTATATGCAGATTCATCTCGGCCGGATTATTCTTATTAAAGGCATGACAATTCACGCAGGAACCTGTAACCAAGGTATTCTCGACAATTGCTTTCTGGTCAAAAGAAGAAAGGTCGCGCTGATAGATTCCCATCTTGCTATACACTTCATAACCTGGAGCAATCATTCGGTAAACCAGTCCGTAATCGATCGGATACGCACTCACATGAATAGCAAAGGGTTGATATTGTTTCCATTTTCCATCCTGCTTTAAGCTAACAATCACTTTCAAATCTTTGCCCTTATTATCAGAAAGCAATTGTTTCCATTCGTCATGTGGAAATTGAACAATATCTTTACTCTGAACATGCAGTTCTCCGTGTTTAGAACCAGAAATAACAACATCAATCCGGTCGAACTTCTCTGCGGTAATAGTAAAATTGAGAGGCGCAACGGAAGCCGGAACCGTAACATCTGTATAATCAGGATAAAGTGCTGGTTTCGCATTGACCATCACCGGCGATTTTACCGATTCGTTACAGGCCGATAGAATAATTAAAAGAAGAAATATGTATACTAAATTGCGTTTCATAATCACCGTATTTATTTTCTGAATTGAAGGTAATACCAGTAGGTCTGTGAGTAAAGATTTTTAATTTGTTCCTCTGCATATCCGCCGGAAGAGCTTAACCGGGCATAATTATTAAATCGTTCTCCAACCGTCTGACTCACCGGCCATGGGAAGTCCGCCATTTTGCGACCCGAACCAGCCCAGAAAGCGAGCAAGGCTTCCTGATAATGAACCGGTATTTCTTTATAATTCAACGTCTTTCCTATAGGGAAATATTGAACAAAATGGTTAAGATCTTTATTGAGCAATGTATATGCAATAAGGTATTCATACGCCATTCGGTTGGTTTTACAATTCATAAACAACAGGCCCAGCATTTGGTCTTTCTGCTCTTCACTAAACAACACATCTTCTTTCATGCGATACTGACGCAATTGTGCCCACTCGGGATTTGCATCCATTTTCGTTTCATTCCCGATACATTGCATAGCTTCATTAGCCCAACTGCGATAAAAGAGAGTATGCTGCAACATATGCAAATACTTTTCAGCCACTTTATACTCACCATTCAGCAGGTTGACTTCGGCCATTCTTTTAATTGCGCGACTGCTTTTTTTGTAGTCAGGAATTGCCTCCATGGCCTCAAAATCATATTGCATGGACGTATTGAGAAATCCAAGGTGATAATAAATTTCCGATACAATTATCGGAACCGTGAAATCCCGCTTAAAGGACGGCAGCAAACCTTCCGGCCCATTTTGGAAGTAATGAAACATGCTATCGTTCATCTTGCCCTCCTTGCATAAAGCCAGATTAAGGCATGCAACCGAAAGTGGAGAATCGGGAGTTTTTCGGTCGCCCATTGCAATCACCTGATCCCAATTTTGCATTCTCACATTATAGTCGTAAGCCATAATTTCCTCTTTCGCCCCATCGACGGAATGGCGCACAAACCAGTCACTAACTACAATCAACGCGATAACTTCGACACACAACCACAAAATTGCTGGCTTCGAGCCCATCGGCTTAACAGGGAGCAAGAACATAAGCGAAACAAGAGGAATACTTATCCATGCCAGCAATAAAGGAACCGGTGAAACTGTAGAATAACGGTTATAACTGATTCCCCACCATAATCGGGAAAGCGGATATTGCAAAAATTGCTTGGTAAGTAAAGGAGGAACCGCAACGCAAACTACAAATAATGCTGTCAGCACAACCCATTGAAATTTTGTCAACTGCCTAAAAAAGAACAATTCAACACAAATAACGAGCAATACAAAAATCCAGAAAACGCCTCCGACCAGCCAGTACAAAGCAAGCAACATCATTGCCGCAAAAACGATTCTGACCAAAGGATTTCTGAGGTATAAATAGAGTTGGACGGCCAACAGAGTCAGCATAACAGCAATCAGTGACGCCAGCAAATAATTTTCATCGCAAAATAAAACCCAGAAGATTATTGACGGAATAAATGTCAACGGGTAAAGAAGCGGATTATCCTTCAGTCTGGAAGAGATAAAACAGACCTGTTGTTGAAGAAGAACTAAAAACAGAGCAATGATGAAAGCACCAAGCCACGAATGGTAATAAAACTGAGTGAAAAAAGTCCCGAGATAATCAGCCAAACCTCCGGGGCGGCTCATTAAATCTGCCCAATAATCGGACGTAAACAGAAACATTTGAAACTGTTCCTGGTAATGAAGATGATTGCTGTATGCAAGCGCAAAAAACAACCAAACGGCTATTCCAAAACTGAATGACAGTATCCCCCCGGAATACTTCAGGACTTTATTCATGGTATATATTTTGTGCAGTCATTTCAACATTTGGTCAAAATCACCGCTAAGGTTTACAAATTCAAAGAAACAAATTATCGTTCACAAAACAAAGTCCTCAAACGACAACATTACCGGTATTTTGTCCGGTTTTCAACCAGCATAACTGTGCATTCCGCCCAGAAAGCCGTTAACTCCAAAGTAAGTCATGACCACAGAAATGAGTGCAAAAATAAGGTATAGATGGAAGCTCAAAGGATTTTGCAGCCATTTAATCTTTTCGTCATGAAGGGGCACTGCGTATATGACAAAAGTAATCAATGCCCAGACTTCTTTGGGATCCCACGACCAATAAGCGCCCCAACTCTCGTTGGCCCAAACGGAGCCCAAACAAATTCCGATTCCCAGAAAAACGATAGCCGGATAAAGCATCAATTTCGCAGTCACTCTCAGATGCTCTATTTCCAGCCATGATTTTTTCATTCGCAGCACACAAGCCATTAATGAGTTGAGCGCCACTAAAACAAAAAGTGCATAACTTATTGCTATACACCACACATGTGGCTTTAACCAAAAAGATTGCAAAACCGGTTGTAAGTATTTTTCACTATGGCTCATACGTAATAATACGTACGAAGGCACGATAACTCCGGCAAATATCAATGCTCCTAAAAAGGGGAAAAGCACCTGCCGGTTTGGTTTCAAATTAGCAAGCCCTTGTTTGATTTTTCCTCTCCGACGAAAGAGGCTCAAAACAATGCCTCCCGAGAATAACAAATATCCAAAATAGACCAGCCACATCCCCCATGGATCATGACTGACAAGCAAA
Source organism: Paludibacter jiangxiensis (assembly GCF_001618385.1). Classification (NCBI taxonomy): domain Bacteria; kingdom Pseudomonadati; phylum Bacteroidota; class Bacteroidia; order Bacteroidales; family Paludibacteraceae; genus Paludibacter; species Paludibacter jiangxiensis. The sequence continues at coordinate 872,893 of NZ_BDCR01000004.1, forward strand.
ACCACACCTTGGTTATCACCGTCGTATGAACCCTGCAAAAAACGATACCCCTTATACGACAATACATTGTTCATTGATACGATTTCTTGCGCTTTGTCATTCCGATCTACAACTGTCACGCTACTCACATAATCCTTATGTCGTGTTGTTCCTTCGTGGTATTTTATTTCAAACCGATTCAAAACCAATGCAAAAGGAAGAGAATAACAATCTGAGGATGTATTGTCTAAAAAAAATCTGGCAGGCAAACCTTGCCTGAGATGAATTGTTCCTTTCTCTCCGAAAATAAAAGTAGTCAGCGCTCCGGCCAAAATAAAAACGATGGCGGAATGGAATAACCAAACGGGAAACGGGGCTTTCCCTATGCGGATAAACGAGATGACAACAACGACGGCAAGCAACACCCATAATGCAACAAACCACCAATTATGGTAACATAAGTCCATAACAGTGGTTGTTCCATAAAATCGCTCAAGAATTGTTGCACCCGCAAGCACAAAAACTATCACAGCCGATAATATGCAAAGTATTTTTTTATTCACAACTTGATTGAGGCTGACTTCAAGAAGCTTGGTAGCATCGGTTATAAATCTCTGAATTGAGGATTTTGAATCTCCTTCACTGCAATACATTCCATTTCCACCAGCCATCCCGGGCGACAAATAGGTGCATAGACAATTGACTTGGGTACATGGGGAAATTGTTCGTCGAATCGTTTTTTCACATTTTGGTAATCAGCCACGTCACGAAGATAAACAATGATTTGCATTAAATTGCTAAAATCACAACCGGTTTCATCCAATAACGCATGTACATTCTCCAGCATACGGGAAACCTGTTTTTCAATATCGCCTTCGTGTAATATCTTTCCGCTATTATCAATGCTGGCGGTTCCGCTAATCAGCACTCGCCTCCGGTCTCCAAAATCAATGCTTACTCCACGTTCAAAAGTAACTCCGTATTCATACGTAGGGCTCATATTCTCCAACGCGTACAGATAACGAATCTGTTCTTTTTCAATGCCTTTTATTGCATAAGCATCCAGTAAAACTTTTGTGCGATAATCAGCTGCACCGCCCTGAATGCCTGTACTTGCAATATAGTGCGTATCTTTAGTCAAGCCGTTAATTTGAAAATTTTCTTTGCGTGCTTCAACAACTCCCCTGTAGTCACAATCAATATCACGGGCAAAAAACCAGGTTCTCAAGCAATTGTCTCCAATAGAACAACCGGCCAAATCCAGTTTTCGTTCATAAGCATTCAGCAATAAATGTGTTTGAGTATACGATGATTCCGTCTTACCCAAAAAACTTGAATTGAAGACCGAATAATAATGCACGTAACCATTACGTTCATATCCATCTGTCAGTTCATCAGGGCACAACACATTGGTTTCCAACTGCAACCAAATTGCAATTTTACTACCATCCAAAGGTGGTTGTTGCACATAACTCACCGGACAATTCATCAGATTATCCATAGCCTGCTTTGCCAGATCATACTGATTTGACGCATCACTCAGAAAGCAGCGCGCAAAAACAGGCTTAGCCCCATCGAAAAAAGTTTCTTTGGTCAGATCGGAAAGTCCTTTGCTTAAATTCTGCAGTTGCTGAGAAAAGCTTCTTCCGTTTGGAGTAACATGCAGCATAGCCTGAAATTCATGCACTTTTCCCTGAGGCGTCAAACCCGTTACTTCGGCAACAACACCAACATCACTATATTTTTGTAACCAATAATTCATTGTAAGCCCTATAAGACAAAAAGAAGGCGGGCACAAACGTCCCGTCTTCTTTTAATAATCACATAAAGAACACCTGTTTTTCTATTTTGTATTTGACAAATTCAAATATACAAGATAATCAGTTTGACTTATTTACTGTCTAAGTAATTCATCAGAAAGAATATCCCTGACGTTTGAATACCCAGAACCAGGCTGTACCCCAGGCTCCTGTAGTAGAAGGTTCGGGAGCTTCCAGCACCATGATATTATTGTCAAGATACAAAATATCATAGGTATAAATAGATGGATATCCCGACACATTAGGCTGGAAGCCCAAGCTTACGGTTACACCACTTAAAGTCAACTGTCCAATTGCATAGGTATTGCTGTTTGAAGCTGAAGGAGGACTTGAACTTGCTTTTGTTTTGGACATATCAAAGCTATATGTTCCTCCATAAGTACCGGCTGCCAGACCTTTACCTGCAGTTTGACTATTACCTGTAACTAAGGTCATAGACGCGCCATCCAAACTAAAAGTCATTTTATCATTGGCAACACCCCAGCCTGTCAGATCCGAAAGGCCGCAAGTCCACCAACCCGGTGAGTTATTAGCCAAATAGCCACCGTTACCATAACATTTACCAGCTGCTGCTCCCGGGAATGCAGTTCCTGTAACATCAGTAGCCCATACCCATGTTTTAGAGCTGGAGCCGCACAAATAGCCCCACTGAGGAGGAACCGGATAATACAGTGAATCCACAGTTACGCTATACGTTTTTGTGAGCAAAGAGCCATCAGCAGCCATTGCCGTCAGTTTAATATTTTGAGCTCCTTTACCCAAAAGCAATACTGTCGTATCGTTGCTGATATAAGAAGCTGTTGTACTCCATTTGCACACGACTGGACTCTTGCATTGCACTTTGTATTTATTAGTCTTATACGTTTTGAACATTACCGGCGTAATAGTCACATTAAGCTGATCGGTAGAAGTAACAACTTCACCTGTGCCAAAATCTTTCTCTATCGGGTTGCAGGCAACAAACAGGACTGCAAACGCCAATGCAAAAGCTATATTTAATATTTTATTCATAGTCATTTGATAATTAAGTCATTTAACAATCCTCATTATTTCCATCCCGCATATTCCGATGCAGTGGTACCCCACCCGGCATTCTGTTTGAACTTACCGCCTGACAACGATATTTCGGTATCCGGAATCGGGAAAAATCCATTGGTTGCTTTATATCTTGCTGCATATCCACCACCATTGTGAGAAGTTACATTAGTTTCTGCTTTTCCTTTGTAATAAACAGGTTGGCCTGATTGTGCAGCCAGAGCGGTTTCTGCGATATGCCAACGACGAATATCATTCCAACGAACACCTTCACAAGCCAGCTCCCAACGACGCTCATTTTGCAAAGCGGCAAGACTATAAGTTCCAATAGCTGGTAATCCGGCACGGGCACGCACTTTATTGATACCGGCAACATCACCCTTGAGTTCCGATTGCATTAACAATACATCCGCAAAACGAATCAATACCAAATCATGAATATTCCACAGCTGCATGTTTGTTGCTTGTGCCGTGTAGCTATACATAATCGCATCGAATGATGAATAAGGATTAGCGGAATCTCCTGTTTTAGCTGTAATAGGAGCCCATTTTTTTGCATAATAATCGGTTTCCTGAACGTAATCAGTCCATCCTCCGTATGTATAGTTAGTCAATTCATTGGGAATATTGCATATTGTACCCGGACGACGAATAGTGTCGTTGGGCTCTGCAGTTGTCCAATCACTCCATAAATTCGGAGCTACAGGACCTGCACCCCAACCCTGGCCGAACGGAAATGTTTTTGCATAATCCTGAGCACCACGAACACCAAAGTGAAGAGCATATCCATTTGAGTATCCAATAGTTGTACCCCAGTCAGCAAATTTTGAAAATTTGATAGCAAACATCGCTTCAGGATTGACAGCATTATCATCTTCAACAAACTTCAAAGCTTTTCCATCTACACCTTTTTTACCTTTAGTCCAGGCATAATCATTCACCGTTAACCGGTTAGTATATCCCCAAAGATTACGATAATCCGGAACCAATGAATAACCTGAATTATTCACACAGTCATCAATCCAGGTAACAACATCTGCCTTTGTAACTTTTGAATTATCAGGCAATGTAACGTCTGTCTTGTTATAAAAGCCGGTATAGAACAAGAATGCTCTACCCATCATAGCCTCTGCATTCCATTTATCGGCATGACCTGATTCCACCCATCCGCTTCCGAATTTTTTGGCGGGCATCAAAGTAATCGCCTGCTTCAGGTCGGAAATAATCTGACCCCATGTAGCATCGGGAGCGGACTGTGGCAATTCTGTTGCCGCCGAGCTCGTAGTCAATGGAATATTTTCGAACAAAGAAGCCAGTTGATAGTAATAAAACGCACGCAGAAAATAAGCTTCACCAAGTAATTGATTCTTTTGATCGTCACTGGCATAGCCTGTACATTTTCCTAAAGTTTCGATGGCCGTATTTGCACGTTGAACTCCCTTGTAAGTATCTGTCCAAAAAGTGAGCAACATATTGGTCCCATTGTTCATCAACAAATCTTCCGACTGCATCAGTTTATCGTTCTCTCCACCACCACCAAGACAATCGTCTGATGCTAATTGTGAGATATACAGGAAAGACATTTGGGGATTTGCATTCCATAACGATAACGGGTTATAGATACCTGTTACCACCTGCTTTGCCTGATCCGCGGTTTGCGGATAGTTATCCGTAGTAGCCTGAGTCAGGTTTTTCGTATCCAGAAAGCTCTCGCAGCTAGACATAAGCAAAGCCGCAGAAGCAATTGCTATTACATTATATATCAATTTTTTCATAATCGAATACAATTAAAATTTAAGATTTACACCAACCAAATAAGTCCGTGGGCTTGGATAATAACCGATATCAATACCAGATGCCCAACTATCAGCTCCGCCAGATGATCCGACTTCCGGATCCATTCCGGAATAACCTGTTATTGTAAACAAGTTTTGTGCTGTGAAATACAAGCGAGCCTGTTGCAATGGCATCTTCGGAAATAATTTTTTGAAATCATATCCCAATGTAATATTTTGACATTTCAAATAATCTGCATTTTCCATGTAAATATCTGAAAGGTACATGTAATTAGCATTCGTATTTGAGGTTAAACGAGGCCATTTATTTGAGGTGCCTTCACCATGCCAGCGTTGATATACCTCTGTTGTGTAATTATCCGATCTTGATGTTTGACGATAATTCTTGGCAATCTGCATACCAAAAGCACCATGAGCGGCAACTGTAAAATCAAATCCTTTATATCCCAGATTAAAGCTTAAACCCATATTGAAATGAGGATTTGGATCTCCAATTTTTGTTCTGTCGGCATCAGTAACCTGGCCGTCATGATTCAGATCAACAAATTTCAAATCACCCGGCTGTACATTCGATTGGAGAATTCCGTTTCCGGCAGCTTTCCAGGCATCTATATCTGCCTGATTCTGGAATACGCCAGCGGTTTTATATCCATAAAAATACCCTATGGGATAACCTACCTGAGCACGGTAAATATATGTTGTTCCCTGAGCTAACACATTAGTAGATCCATTAATGATGCCTTCTGAATTAGCAATCCGGGTAACTTTATTTTTATTATAAGCTCCATTCACATTTACTCCATAAGTAAAATCTTTACCCACATGATCGTTCCATGAAATAACTGCTTCTACCCCTTTATTGGTAATATCACCACCATTTACATATGGTGCTACACTAACTCCAAAGTAGGGATGAATGGGTGCCTGAACAAGCCATCCTTTTGTGGTCTTATCATAGTAGTCAAAATTCACACCTAATCTGGAATTCAGGAAGCGGGCATCAAAACCAAAGTCCAACTGTTCCGATTTTTCCCAGGTAACATCAGGATTAGCCAAGTTATAAGGAACAGCTCCGGTTGACTGGCTGTCCTTGGCATTGCCGAATGAATATTTAGCTGATTGATCAAAAGATATCAGCGCTATGTAGTTGAAGTTAGAAATATTACAGTTACCGTTTTGACCCCAGCTTGCACGGAATTTTAAGAAATCCAACCAGCTTTTTGTCGATGCCATGAATTTTTCATTTGAAGCAACCCATCCAGCAGAAACAGATGGGAAATAACCCCAGCGTTTGCCACTGGCAAAATTTGAAGAAGCATCACTACGCAAAATCAAGGTCAACATGTATGTTTCATTCCAGTCATAGTTGATACGTCCAAAAACAGAGGCTAATCCACCTTGCCCCCAGGGACCTGTATTTGAATCAACTTTAGTTGTACCTGCAGCAATTCCCTGCGTATTTGCAAGATATGCATATTCAAATCCATTAAACAACAAATTTCCATTTGTAACAGATAAGCCTTCGCCCATACCCCATTTTTCAAGAGATTGTCCGGCTAAGACATCAACATGGTGATTGTTGATTGCAAACTTATAATCGGCAGTATTATCCAATGTATAACTCCAACCCAAATTCGCGCTTTGATTTACAGAAGATACCGTGTTCACTGCAGTTGTCGACAAGTTGTAAGCCGGAGTATATGAACGATAACTGCTTGCGCTCATTTTATATCCGAATTGAGATTTAAGTACTAAATTCTTGATCGGAGAAATTTGCAAATAAGCACTTGCATTCAGGTTATGGCTTTTCGATTTATTATATCCTCTCTGATATACCATCGAAGCAATGGGGTTAGCGGCCTGAGCATCATATGCATTAAGGCCCATTGCAGTCTTATCTGCATTATCAAAATAACCACCTTTATCGTTATAAATTGGCATAATCGGCATTGCTCTCAACATATTAGAAATATCGTTCCAATATTGATTACCCAAACCAATACCATTTTTCACTGAATAATTATAATTGACATTTTCGCCCAGTTTAATTACATCCCGATTTGCTGCCTTTAAGATCACATGATCTGAATTCAGGCGAATAGACGTACGTTCATAGCCTGAAGCTACCGGATCACCAAATATACCTTCCTGGTTTGTATATGCGACGCCTAATGAGAATTTAGAAATATCATTACCTCCCACAAGATTAAATGCGTGATTCTGAGTAGGAGCATTTTTATTACGGATAGCATCCATCCAGTTTGTACCTTTCCATGTTTCATCCATCACAGAACTGTACTTAGAACCCAAAATGCTTTTCCAGTTACGTGCAGAAATTCCTTCGTTAAAATCTACCTCATTCTCAATTGCCATGTATTGTTGAGCATTAAGCAACGACGGCATTTTATATACGTTCTGAACGCCATAATATCCGTCATAGGTTACTTGTACTTTACCACTTTTACCTTGTTTTGTTGTTACCAACACAACACCATTGGCAGCACGTGTACCATAGATTGCAGAAGATGCCGCATCTTTCAATACGTCAATTGACTCAATATCAGAAGGATTAAGACTGTTGATATCACCACCGGCAACTCCATCAATTACATATAATGGCGCTGAATTTCCGATAGTACCGATACCACGGATATTCACTTTAAATCCATCGCCCGGCTGACCAGAATTTTGTACGATATTTACACCCGGAGTCTGACTCTGTAAAGCTGTGAATGCATTAGTTGTGCTAAGTTTCTGGAGATTATCACCGCTTACCTGCACCGTAGCACCGGTAACCAGTTTCTTTTTCTGAACTCCATAACCAATGGCTACAACCTCATTCAGACTTACAGATTCGTCTTCAAGTGATATACTTACGGAAGAACGTCCCTGAAGTGCAACTTCCTGCGCTTTCATGCCAATAAATGACACTTTCAAAACGGCATTGGATGGAGCCTTTAGCGAAAATTTACCGTCCATATCAGTAACTGTACCGGTCTTCTGTCCTTTGATCACAATTGTTGCTCCCGGAATCGGATTTCCGGTTGCATCTGTAATTTTACCGGTCACGGTTTTTTCGCCGTCAGTTGGAGCCATACTGGCTGCCGAAGCTGACGACAGGCCGGCTGCTAAAAGGTTTGTGGAACAAAACCCCAATGTTAACACGAGTGCCAGCACCAGAGTCCGCTTGCATTGTCTTGGAAGAGGTATGTGTGTACATCTTCCCGCTTTCATGGTTTTTTTCATAAGTTTGTTCATGGTTTTAATGAATAGTCATCTAATAAAATCCGATTATTGAATTTGAAGTGTGCACTCAAAACCGAAGGCTCGTACTGAAATGCCAAAAGCAGCTTTAGTTCGAATGGTTTTGTTTACATGTTCATGTCGGAAACCGACGGCGCGCATCAGAAAAGGAAATTCTGATCATTAGTTTTTGCGAAACAGACCTCTGGATTAGGAATAAAAAGAAGCTGTCTCACAAATGATTGAGAATACTTTGAGTGAGAAGAGGGACGTGTTAAGTCATGCGTATTTAGTTTTAGGTTATACTTCAAAAATCAGAGTGTCGAATGCCGTTGAAATAATATTTCTTTCGGGGCACATACCGTTACACTTTACGAGCTGATTCATTGAACCAGTATCACGGATACAAAAATAGGCGAGTTGCCTCGCCTATCTCAAATACAATTTTATCAAAATATAATACTTTCTTTACCCGAATAAATTGTACTAGTTTTTCATACCCAATCATACTTTCTTATCACACAATTGTCTTTTTCTTGTTATAGTTTTCGCGAAACTCCTTTGGTGTACACCCCTTCCTCTTGCGGAATATTCTATTAAAATTAGACAAATTATTAAATCCACAACTATAACAAACCTCAGAGACAGACTGTGTTGAATCAACAAGCATTCTAATAGCATTTCCTATTCTGATATCAAGAAGATAGTCTGTTACACTCTTTCCCGTCCTTAATCTGAAGAACCGACTGAAAGCTACTTCGCTCATACCAACCATATCTGCCAGCTTTCCCAATCTAATCTCCTGCGTATAATTTTGCATCAGATAATCATGTACTTTCTGAACCCGTCTACTGTCCGCAGGCAATTTTACCCGCGCAAATGCACTACTTGAAAGAGTACGAGCTCCATTACTCAACGACAGTTCATAAAGCAGGCTTAAGAAGTTCATAACCGCATAAAAACCCTGCTTTTCATGCGATAACGAGTTGAGTAACGGACGAACATATAGTATTGTATCAAGAGGAAAATACAGTCCTTTTTGAGCCTGCTCCAACATCACTTTAATACTTTTAAACTGATGCTTATCTATGAAGTTTTTAAAAAACAGTTCCGGTGAAAATTGAATCGTTATCTCTCTTATTTCCTTTGCATTACACTTATGATTTTCCCAGGTATGCTCCAATTCGCTTCCGGTTATAAGAACCAAATCAAAATTAGATATCACCTCAACCGAATCTCCTACAGTTCTTCGCGCACCTTCTGCATGTTCAATATAATTCAGTTCATATTCCAAATGTCGGTGTAAAGGGAACGTAAATTCCGACTTATTTCTTTCCACAATATAAAAACAATCCTTTTCAGATAAAGGAGTAATTTCGTGTAAAATTTCCGGATTAATCATGATACTATTTTAGCAAGGGTTTATGGCGCCAAATATAGAGATTATTTTCTAAAAAAATACAATATCTGAACATCACACATCCTAAACCCGGTCGAAAAACCCGCTCTCATTAAAATTGAAGCAATGCCGCCAAAAAGTGTATTAAAATGAGTAATTTTGTACCATATTAAATATACAAACAACAAAAGTCTTAAAAACAACGTCCAATATGAGACCCTGCATATTAATAACCAACGATGACGGCTTAACGGCAAAAGGAATCAAAGAACTCAAGGATGCGATGTTACCGTTGGGAGATGTTATTGTCGTTGGACCCGACGGCCCTCGCTCGGGAATGTCCAGCGCCATTACAGTTTCAATTCCAACTCGCCTGCACAAAGTCCACGAAGAAGAAGGTCTGAAGATATACCGCTGTTCCGGCACTCCCGTTGATTGCGTAAAACTTGCCCTCAATGTTTTATTTAAAGACAGAAAACCCGACTTATTGGTAACGGGCATCAATCACGGCACCAATTCTTCTATAAGCGTGGTCTATTCAGGCACAATGGGAGCAACTATTGAAGGATGTATTAATAAAGTTCTTTCCATTGGTTATTCCTTATGCAATCATCATGCCGATGCTGATTTTTCGCACGTTATTCCTTTTGTAAAGAAAATCGCGGAAAAGGTACTTGAGAAAGGTCTTCCTTATGGAGTTTGTCTTAACGTCAACATGCCGGAAAACCCTCCTAAAGGGATCAAAATTTGCCGGCAAGCCAATGGATTGTGGACGGAAGAATTTGTTCGCCACGAAGATCCGAACGGACATCCATACTTTTGGCTGACAGGCAATTTCACCAACCGTGAACCCGAAGCCTCCGACACTGACGAATGGGCACTAACAAACGATTATATTGCAGTTGTTCCGACAAAAATTGACATGACGGCTTACGAGGTAATAGACGAATTAACCAGTTGGAACCTTTAACAACATGAAGATCGTTGATAAATTCTGGATCGGATTACTGGTTTCGATTATTTTGCCTGTCATTTTTGGGCTAACATACTTTCATACTGCATACAAAGGAGATCTGGAAATGTGGGATGCTCTTATCGCCACAGCTAAATCAGGATTACCTTTATTTGGGAAACTGGTACTTTTAAGCACCTTTCCAAACCTTGGACTGTTCTTTCTGTTTTACAAAGCCGATTATTGGCATGCTTGCCGTGGAACCGTAGTTGCTACTGCCGTCTTTTTTATTATTTCGTTTATATATCTCACCTGACAAAATTTCAAATTCATGCAAACTTTCAAAAAACATTTTATCATCAAAGCTACTCCTCAAGATGTATATGCTGCTTTGACCAATCCGGAAATAATTGCTTTATGGACCGGCGAAGATGCTGTAATGAGCACTACTCCTGATTCAGAATTTGAATGGTGGGGCGGAGACATTTGCGGCAAAAACATTGAATTCGAACAAGATAAAAAGATAGTACAAGAATGGTATTTCGGAGAAACAGAAACATCACTGGTGACTATCAAAACTCACCAGGACAAAAAGGGAACCGATCTGGAAATAAATCAGATAAATATTCCGGATGATGCTTTTGAAAATATTGTTGAAGGATGGGAAGATGCTATTGTTGCGTCTCTGAGAGATTTACTAGAAGAATAACTGCATATTCTTATATATCTTTTAACATTATTGCCATTTTTATTTTTAATTTTTATCCGAACTCAACGGAACAGTTTTCAGCATTTGTTCCTATCTTCGCATCGTAATTATCACACCACTAACCAAAAACAACTTTCCCGTGTCTGATAGTATTGTTATTATTCCGACGTACAACGAAAAAGAAAACATAGAAGCCATTATTCGCGCTGTTTTTTCGTTACCCAAACCCTTTCATATTCTTATCATTGACGATGGTTCGCCCGATGGCACTGCCGATATCGTAAAACAATTGCAGGGTGAATTTCCTGAATCTCTGCACATGGTTGAACGCAAAGGAAAACTGGGACTGGGAACTGCCTACATAGCAGGTTTCCGCTGGTCTATCGAACATAAATACGATTTTATCTTTGAAATGGATGCGGATTTTTCGCACGACCCGAAAGACCTGCTCCGTTTGTATGAAGCCTGCACAACCGGCGGTGGCGATGTCGCGATCGGTTCCCGCTATGTCGGTCATGTCGTTAACGTTATCAACTGGCCTATCGGACGGGTTGTTATGTCCTATTTCGCATCTACTTATGTACGAATCGTTACCGGACTGAAAATATTCGACACTACAGCCGGATTCAAATGTTATCGCCGTGAAGTGCTTGAAACTATTGAACTGGATAAAATTCGTTTCAAAGGATATGCGTTCCAGATCGAAATGAAATTCACAGCATTTAAATGCGGCTTCAACATCATTGAAGTGCCCATTGTATTCTCAAACAGAGTTTTGGGCGTATCAAAGATGAACGGCGGGATTTTTGGGGAAGCATTCTTCGGTGTACTATCACTAAAACTAAAAAGCTTTTTCAGGAAGTACCCGCAAAAAAAGAAATAACATACCGCTATTTTAATATTAAAAGCCTCAATTTATCAGTATTCCTGATAAATTGAGGCTTTCTTCATTTGTGCAGAATCGGTTTATTACCGCATTCTCCTGCTTCTTATTGCAATGTCTTGCTAAATTCCTTAACCACTTTCATTGCCTGTTCGTAATCCTTCGCAGCGACTATCACTTTTATAGCACCCACGCCTCCGGGCTCGGCCACCCATGGAGCCACCCTACCCAGAATTTCATCATTGAAATATGCTTCAATGTCATTATCGGCCAGCAAACTGACTAACATACCGGCTTCCCATGAAGTTCCCGCAAAAACCTCAACAGGATCTAAATCTGATTCTTGTGTCATAAGGCTTCATTATTAAAGGGTTGATATATTATCGTACACTAATCGTCATCCTTGTCTTTTTGCTGAACATTCAAAAATGCCGACCTTATCGGTGCAGGAGCTTTGGCCTTTTTGAGACCCTGCCACAATATTTCATTGAAGACAAGATCGGGCACCTGATCTTCTTTTGTCCAGTTGAACTTATCTGATAGCGCCGATAGTTTTTTATCAAATGGATTCTTATCATCAAGATTGATATTCGAAGGCAAATGCTCATACAAAGCAAAATCAGGCGTTGATGTAAAACAGCGCCACAAAGGAGTTGCTGCTGCATCGTATTGTGTCATGGGTGGCAATCCTAAAATCAGTTCCATTGTACGCAAAATACCGCTGGTGGAATACATGGTATGATCCACAAAGTTCCGTCTAACGTAAGGACTTACAATATAAGCCGGACTTCTGTGCGCATCCACATGATCAGGCCCGTTCTGAGCATCATCTTCCACTATAAAAATAGCTGACTCTTTCCAAACCGGACTCTTCGATATATGCTCGACAAATAATCCAACAGCCAGATCATTGTCCGCAGCAAAAGCATAGGGAGTCGGTTTTCCCGCACGCATACCTTCTGTATGATCGCAAACAAAACGCACCGTCGAAAAGCGTGGCAAAGCATTTTTTGCAACCAATGAATCGAAATCCATTTTCCATTGATTGAAACGGGTCGTATCGCGCACCTCCAAATCAAAGCCCGTAAAATGAGCAACATGTCCTTTTAGTACCGGAATGTTCGGTTTGTAATTATCAGCAAACTCCCCATACGTACGATAAGTCACATTATGCCTTTTGCACAAATCCCAGATAAATCCATCGCGATTATTGGCGATAGCCCGATTACCTTCCGCATCATAACGCCCGCCTCTTCCACCGTAATACGTAGGCCATGTCTTTTCAAGATAATCAGTTGCATAAGCCCCTGTACTCCAGTTGTGCCCATCGGCACTTACCTCGGCATCCACGTAAAAATTATCCAGCAGCACAAACCTGTTCACCAAATCGTGTTGGTTAGGTGTGATTTTCTTACCAAACAGCACCAGTGTCGTATCACCATTTCCGGCTTTCACGTCGCCAAGTACCTGATCGTAGGTTCGATTTTCCTTTATCACATAAAACACATATTTAATTGGCGACGCATCACCCACCTTCATGGGAATCGGATTACCCACCTCGCCCGGAGCATTCATTTCCTTTTCTTTCGAATAAGGCGTATTTTGATATACCTGTTGAGAATACAGACTTAACAAATTAGCCGATGGCTCTTTCAAAATGCTCATCGAACCAATTAACAGACCCGCAATATACTGAACTTTAACAGGCTTCGAACTATCTCCCTGCTGATAGGTCACTGTTTCTTTTTTCATCGTTGGATTTGGCCCCTGTGGATTTGGCAAAGAGGTCAAGCCTTTGGCATTCGTCACAAAGACATTTTTGCCCACCACCTTTACATTAGACGGATACCACCCTACCGGAATAAAACCTTTCGCCTTGCTCTCAGGAGTTTTGGAGACATCAAACACTGCCAGACAATTGTTATCAGCATTGGCAATATAAAGCGTCTTTCCGTTTTCGCTAAGGGCTAGTCCATTTGTTGTAGAACCACTCGGAGCGTTGGGATACAAAGCGGCTTTCAACGTCTCAACCACTTCATTTTTTCTTGTATCGATTACAGATACCGTATTATCATTGGCATTGGCCACAAACAGAAAATGTCCGTTCTTGGCCAGGCACATCTCGTTAGGATTACTGCCTACCGGAATTTCTGCCATAATCTTATTTTGTTCGCAATCGTAAACTACCACTTTACGTCCACCCCACACACTGATATAGAGCTTTTTATTATCCGCCGACAACAAGCAAGTATAGGCTTCATTGCCTAAAGATAACACATGCAACACCGTTTTAGAATCCGGATTAACCACATAAAGTGAATTATTTTCTCGAGTAACCACGTAGAGACGGTTGTGTTTGCTATCAAGCGCCATTCCGGCCGGCGAAATCTTTTGTGGCCATGGTTTGCCTAACCGAATTGTATCTCCGGCCTGCAATCCACTTCCCGAAACCTGATAACGGTAAATCGCATTATCATTTCCACCCGAAACAAACAAGCTGCGATTATCCGGACTAAAAGTCAATCCATACCAGGCCTTTGCAATCGGCATTGACGCAATCTTTTCTTGTTTAGCAACGTCAATCAGGTCAATCGTTTGAGTACTTTGTCCATTGTTTGTCACCGCTATCCAACGCTTGTTATGGCTCACTGCCATATTCAACGGCAAATCGCCCAGGGTAATATTTTTCCCAACAGGAGTAATTGTCCAACCATTGGGCAATTTTACTTTGGAAGGAAATAACACGTTAGTTTTCTGCGCAAAAAGAGACAGAGAAATCCCGGCGCACGCCAATACGAAACAATATCGAGTTATATTCATCATCTTCAATTATTTATCATCATTACTCATCGCACACTCAAAAGTAACTGTTCGATTACCTTTCGGGCTTCGGTAGAGCTTCCTGTATAATTATTTACCATAACAGAGAATGCGTACTCTTTATTGCCCAACTCCATATAACCGGAGTAGCAAAGCACTCTCCTGATAGAACCGCTTTTTGCCATCACCTTTCCGGCAAGAGGAGTTCCGTCAAGTAATTTTTTGAGTGTCCCGCTTTGCCCTGCGACAGGGAGAGATTTGAAAAACGCATCTTTATATTTACTCTGAGTACGCATATAGGAAAGCAAATCAACAAAGAAACGGGGAGAAACGCCATTCATTGGGGACATACCGCAACCATCGTGCTGAAATAGTGTTGAAACATCGGCTCCATGCTGCTTCCAGAAATCACGTACAATCCGTGTTGCCTCATCTCTTGTGGCCACAGCATTATTAATCAGCGCCAACCGTTTGAATACATGCTCCGCATACAAATTATTACTCTGCATATTGGTTTCTTTTACAATTTCAGCAAGCGTGGGCGACTGGTGAACAAAGAAACGCGTATGATTGTCACTGTTTTTCATTTCATCTAAAGGTGCACCAGATACAGCTATACCGGCTTCGTTCAGCTTTTCTGTAAACAAAGTTGCTAACTTAAGTGGCGGATTAGGCATGTCTCCATGAATACTAAACTGTTCCCGGTTGGAAGGGATTGTACCTGTTATATAGCGCTCGTTACTAAAAGGAGCACCATGCAAATATCCATCGTCATCATCTTCCCCTGTTTTACCAGCCTTCAACATATTATGAAATACCATTTCATACATTGGAGGAGTTGTTCCCAAAATCTGCGGAGTGGAGCCCGGAGCTCCTGTTTTGAAATGAATGGCATACATGTTATCATAAACCGAGAGGCCAAAAACGCCTGCCGCAAAGTAATTTCCCATATTCTCCCATGTCCAGTCGGGCGGTGTTACTTCTTTGTCGAATGCAGAGACGTTAGCAACAACATGTCCCAACACAGTTTTAATGCCGGTTTTCTGGACGGCATCCACCCAACGTTTGATAAAGTCATGATCATTAAAAACTGCCGAACCGATAGTCGGATCGCCGCTGCCGACAATATAAATATTCCCATGAAGAACACCCTGCACATCGATAGTTCCGTCATATTCAAGTGGCGTTTCGAACCTGAAATCGGCACCAAGTAATTCAAGAGCTGTGGCCGTGGTTATCAGTTTCATATTGGATGCCGGCATCAGACTTTTTTCGCCGCGATAATCCAGCACAACTTTTCCACTTTTAATATCTTTTACCAAAACAGCCAGATTACTTCCCTTAAAGTTAGGCGCTTCCACAAAATGTTTTATTCCCGGATTAAGAGCGCCAACGAGGCACACATCAAACAATAAAAAAGCAAATAACAGTATTTTCTTCATAAATTTCATTCTTAATCAAAAAAGATACGATCGTACTTTTCAAACGACTTACAAATGTACTTCTTTTGAAGAAGTTCCTGCAATCTTTACCGTAATTTATCAATACTTTAATAACGCTGTTCAACCGTAAAATATTCACGGAATCATATTCTGTATTTTGCCCTATATTCCATACGGTTTGAATTGGACAGTATGTGTTTTTTTGCTAAATTTGCAGGATTGAAAATCATTTCAACCCCTCACATGATAACATTTTTCAAATCCCCTGACAGTCATATAATTGCTGTCCAATCAAAAGAGGCTTTCACCTCGTCTGACCTTGAGAAATTAACCTGGTTATTCGAGAATGCCACCGTTGTGCAAGAAGATGAAATCATTGGCACTTTCATAGGCCCACGCCGCGAAATGATAACGCCGTGGAGTACAAATGCCGTCGAAATTACTCAGAACATGGGAATTGACGGCATTTTGCGTATAGAAGAGTTCTTCCCAGCCGATGCACAGGATGACCATGACCCGATGTTGCAACGTGTTTATGCACGCTTAACGCAGGACATTTTCACCATCAGCAAAACTCCGGATCCTATCCGTTACATCGACGATATCGCTTCTTATAACAAAAGCGAAGGTCTTGCCCTGAATGACGATGAAATTGAATACCTGAACGGCGTAAGTGAAAAAATAGGCCGAAAACTGACGGACAGCGAAGTATTCGGATTTTCTCAGGTAAATTCGGAACACTGTCGTCATAAAATATTCAACGGTCAATATATTATAGACGGAGAAGAAAAACCTTCGACTCTTTTCCAACTGATCAAAAAAACATCGACCACCAATCCCAACAAACTGGTTTCGGCCTACAAAGACAACGTTGCTTTCAGCGAAGGCCCTGTTGTTGAACAATTCGCCCCCAACGAAAGCGAAAAACCGGGATTCTTTGAAACAAAACCTTTTGAATCGGTTATTTCTCTGAAAGCCGAAACACATAACTTCCCAACCACAGTAGAACCATTCAACGGAGCCGCAACCGGAACCGGAGGGGAAATCCGCGACCGTCTCGGTGGTGGAAAAGCAAGCTTACCCATTGCTGGTACCGCGGTTTACATGACCTCTTACGCCCGCAATGATGCTTCACGTGCCTGGGAACAAAACATTCCAGCCCGCAAATGGTTGTACCAAACTCCGGAACAAATTCTTATCAAGGCTTCAAACGGTGCCAGCGATTTCGGAAATAAATTCGGACAACCGCTTATCTGCGGATCTTTGCTGACTTTTGAACACACCGAAAACGGCAAAGAATATGGCTACGACAAAGTAATTATGCAGGCCGGTGGTGTAGGTTATGCAAAAAAGAAAGATTGCCTCAAAGGTGATCCTCAACCCGGTCAGAAAGTAATTGTGATGGGTGGCGACAACTACCGTATCGGTATGGGCGGTGGTGCAGTATCATCCGTAGACACAGGACAATATGACAATTCTATCGAATTAAACGCTGTTCAACGTGCCAATCCGGAAATGCAAAAGCGCGTTGCCAACGTAATCCGTGCACTGGCAGAAGCGGACGAAACACCTATTGTTTCTATCCACGACCATGGTGCAGGTGGTCACTTGAACTGTCTCTCTGAATTGGTGGAAGCTACCGGTGGCAAAATCGACATGAGCCAACTTCCGGTAGGCGACCCTACCCTTTCGGCCAAAGAAATCATCGGTAACGAAAGTCAGGAACGCATGGGCTTGCTGGTGGAAGAAAAAGAAATTGAACATATCCGCAAAATTGCAGAACGCGAACGCGCACCGCTTTACGTGGTTGGCGAAACAACCGGCGATATGCAATTTGTTTTTGAACAAAAAGACGGTGAACGTCCTATCGACCTGCGTTTGGATTACATGATCGGGAAACCGCCACGCACCATTATTACCGACACTACCAACGACGACAAATATGCACCTGTAGCCGCTGACGCTACTCAGGTTTACAAATACATCGAAAACGTACTGCAACTGGAAAGTGTTGCCTGCAAAGACTGGCTCACAAACAAAGTTGACCGTTCGGTAACCGGTAAAATTGCCAAACAACAGACAGCCGGTGAAATTCAATTACCGTTGAATGACGTTGCTGTTGTTGCTCTCGACTACCGAGGCAAAGCAGGTATCGCAACCTCTATCGGTCATGCTTCGATGGCCGCGCTGGTTGATCCTGAAGCCGGTTCTGTTCTTGCAATTGCCGAATCACTGACCAATTTAGTTTGGGCTCCGCTTGCCGATGGATTGAAGAGTGTTTCTCTCAGTGCCAACTGGATGTGGCCTTGCAAAAACCCGGGCGAAGACTCACGTTTGTATCGCGCGGTTGAAGCTTGCAGCCGTTTTGCCTGCGAATTAGGCATCAACATTCCTACAGGGAAAGACAGTCTCTCGATGACACAGAAATACGGAGACGAAAAAGTGTTATCACCGGGTACCGTTATCATCTCTGCCGCAGGCGAAGTGAGCGATATCCGCAAAACGATTTCACCGGTTTTGATTAATGACCCGGACTCGACTCTTTACCTGATTGATTTCTCAAATACCGATTTACAATTAGGAGGTTCGGCATTGGCTCAAACATTGAATTTGCTTGGCGATGCAACACCAAACGTGAGCAGCGCTGCTTATTTCAGCCGGGCATTCAACGCCGTTCAAACCCTGATCAACAAGGGCCTGGTTCTGGCCGGACACGACATTTCTGCAGGAGGTCTTCTCACTGCGCTGCTCGAAATGTGCTTTGCGAACACCAAAGGCGGCTTGCAGGTCAATCTGAACAACGTTTCCGAAAAAATTATAGGCGAACTGGAACTGCTCTTTGCAGAAAACCCTGCTGTATTGGTTCAGGTGAAAGATACAAAAGCAGTTGAAGCCGTATTGAACGAAAGCAGCATTTACTACGCTGCGATTGCAAAACCGGTGGAAGAAAGATATGTTTCGGTAGAATACAACGACTTCAAATTCAAATTTGACGTCGATCGTCTGCGCTATCTTTGGTACAAACCATCGTACCTGCTCGACCGCAGACAAAGCGGGGAAGCTTGTGCCGAAGCCCGTTTCAACAATTACAAAGACCAACCGCTCCAATACAGTTTCAACAGCGATTTCAGCGGAAAAATGAGCCAGTATGGCATATCTCCCGACCGCGAACCGTCGGGCATCAAAGCTGCCATTATCCGTGAAAAAGGAACCAATGGAGAACGCGAAATGGCTTATGCGCTCTACCTTGCCGGATTTGACGTGAAAGACGTTCATGCTACCGACCTTGCAACAGGACGTGAAACCCTGGAAGATGTCAACTTCGTTGTTTTCTGTGGCGGTTTCTCTAACTCCGACGTTCTGGGTTCTGCCAAAGGATGGGCCGGCGGCTTGCTGTTTAACGAAAAAGCAAAAGCTGCTATCGACAATTTCTATGCCCGTCCCGACACGTTAAGCCTCGGTATCTGCAACGGTTGCCAGTTAATGGTGGAATTAAATCTGCTCCACCCGGATCATGCCGAACGTCCTCATATGTTGCACAACGATTCGCACAAATTCGAATCTTGTTTTGTTGGCGTGAACATTCCAAAGAACGATTCGGTTCTTTTCAGCTCAATGACAGGAAGCAGCCTGGGTATCTGGGTAGCTCACGGAGAAGGAAAGTTCAAATTCCCATATGCTGAAAATAAGTACAACATCGTGGCTAAATACAACTACGGCGAATATCCGGGTAACCCTAACGGTTCCGATTTTGCCGCAGCCGGTATTTGCTCAGACAATGGTCGTCACCTGGCTATGATGCCTCACCTGGAAAGAGCAATTTTCCCATGGCAATGGGCTCACTACCCTCTCGACCGCAAAGCAACGGACGAAATCACCCCATGGATCGAAGCATTTGTTAATGCCCGCAAATGGATTGAAAACAAATAATTACAGAACGACAAACCCCATCAATCGATGGGGTTTGTCGTTTTTAGTCCTTTCGTAAAGTACTATTTCTGCTTCAACTGCTTCTGTTCAGCCTTGATTTGTTTCAATTTTTCTTTAAGCGCATTCAATTGCTGATCCAGATCCCGCTTCTGAACGTTCAATTCATTTTGCTGTTCATCAATTCTCCGGCCTCTATCGTCCAGAATTGCATCTTCAGACTTAATACGCTTGTTTTCTGCGTCTAATTTTTCCTCAAACTGATCTGCCTTTTCTCTATCCGATCGTATGTTTTGTTGCTCCGAATAAAATTCCATATCCGGAGAAAGCTTCTGCTTCGACTTAAGAACCTTTTCGGAGGCGGCAATTCTTTTTCGCTCCTCTTTCGCTAACGACATTCTCGATTTCAGCATTTTTTTATCGTCCTTCAACTGCGAAACGTCCTGTTTCAACCTTTTCTTGTCATTATCAAGCGCTTTTTGTTTATCCTTCCATGCATCCCGTCTGACATTCAAATCGTTCAACGCCGAATTCAATTCCTTTGACTGTTTTTCCAGCTGATCGCTATTCGATCCGGTTACTGATACAGTTTTAACAGAGTCAATTTGCACTGATTGTGCTTTTGCCTGCGGTACAGATGCAACAAATGCAAACGCCACAAACACTCTAATAGCTAGTCTTTTTTTCATCTGCATTTTTTAGTTACCGGAAGAAATCCGCATGATGAATGTTCATTCCAATTCATGTTCTACGAATCATGCTCGCTACATACCAGTTTTGTGTTGATTTACTCTCAAAAGTACAATACAAAATCACTTTATATTTCGACAATTGGATAATTAACACATCTGTTCCAACTACTACTCATTCAAAAAATACAACTATAAATTATATACGCGCATCCTTACTATCATCAGAAACATCCATCCTTCAACACTTACATTGACCTGCTGTAATTCAACAGCATAAGCACGGTACATTTGTTAAATTGCGATTAAATTCAGGAGCTCCACACGGACAACCAAAAATATTTTATATTTTTTTACACTGCTTATTTACATCGCTATTTTATGCTTTATCTTTGTACTATAGACACCGAATTATATTGTATCGGAGCTGTTCTTATCCTCTCTGTTTTATCATTAAACAAAAGATTGCTTTGCATTTTGCAAGTCTGCACCACCATTACAAAATCATTGACACTTATTGCAATTACACGTAAACCGAACCGATCATCAATTAGCTGATTACGTATTCTGTCGACATATTTTTCAATTCTCAGACTTTTTAAATTTGAATATTATGAAAAAGTATTGGCTATTAATTCCGGTAGTTTGTCTGTTGGCAAGCGTATTATACTCTTGCTCACACGGCTTGAAAAAGAAAGAAAATATCATTATCGCGGTAATTCCCAAAATTGACAATGAGATTTTCGATCAGGTAAAGGAGAGCGCCATGCAGGCGGGGAAAAAGCTTGGCATTACCGTCACGTGGGAAGCTCCGACGTCGAACGATGGGGCAAAACAAAAAGCATTGATTGAAAACCTGATAAAATACAAGGTAGATGGTATTATTATCAGTTGCAATGACGAAGAAATGCTGAGAGAGCCCATTAACAAAGCTATAAAAGCAGGCATTAAGGTCGGCACTTTCGACTCTGACTGTGCAAAAAGTGACCGTTTATTTTATGTCGGATCTAACAACATCAAAGCAGGCAAAGTTTGCGGCCAAACCATGTTCCAGCTTTTTAACAAAGCAAAGAAAAAACCACAACATATCCTGGTGTTAAGCGGTGGAATCAACGCCAGTAATATGAAAGAACGTTTTAGCGGATTCCAGATGGAAATGGGCAATGACAAAATCAGCACGGTAATTTACACGTTCGAAATGGAAGGATATGGAGAAGAACTTCTAACCATGAACCTAAAGAAAAATAAAAACATAGATGCCGTCCAGATGATTTGGGGACTTCCGGCACTGAGAGGCGTTGATAGTATCCCCGCCTTATCCAATTTCATGAAAAAAGGAGGAATTGCCGTTTTCTTTGACACATCGAAACCGTTATTGAAATACATCAAAGATCATCCGAACTGCGCTACCATGAAGCAGGATTTCCATGGCATGGGCTACTATTCCGTCGAAAACATGTACAACGCAATCATGAAGCTTCCTTACGAAAAAGAAATGGCCTTTGATGTAAAGGTTATAGACCAATCGAATGCTGCAGAAGAGCTCAAAAACTGGTAATAGCAACCAAAATTCAATAAATAGTTAAGTCCGGAAATCCTCCCAATTTCCGGACTTTCTGTTTTAAAACGCTTCTTGTTTTGTAAAGACACCACCATATAGTCACATACATAACAGTAGCTACCCAAGGCCTTAATAGCATCAAAACAAAGATTCAAAACGGGGTTTCTCACTCCGAAATACACAAAAAACAACAAGGCCGAAAAATCAGTTCGCAGAACTTTTACCCCCCCACACCTACCACACTTACAAACCTTATCATCCTCGGCCATTGCCGCAAATCTGAGAGTACCAAATTGCAAACGATGACAAAACGACCTAGAAGAACTCAAAATTCCTCGCAACATTACTCAGGAGAAAAACCGATGGGCAGATCTAACAAAAAGGCAGAGAGTCCGCATAACAATATGCAGACTCCCCAATTATCAGGTTCAGACCGTATAAGACTAAACCTGCTTAGTTTGATTATTTATTCTCTACCGGGGTTGGTAAATAACCTTCCCCATATAAACCTTCTGTCCGACCGTTAACCGGTAGATCAACATACCCGTAGCCACATTACCGGCAGGAGCATAATCAATGGCATACAACTGATTTCCACTGACAACCTGATCAAATGCTACTGCAATTTTTCGTCCGCTGATATCAAATATTTCCAACAATGCATGAGCATCTTCAGGCGTTTGTAATTTAAAGAACAGATGAGATCCGAATGGATTCGGATAAACATTTAACTCAATTGGATCTGGATGTTCTGAATTGAAAGCCGAAGAGTTTAACGGCATAGTAATTTCAATCATCGCATCATCATCTGCACTTGAATATGTATTATTGCCACCATAATAAGCATCTACATTATGAGGCCCTACCCCTAAACTCGAAGTTGTAAATGTAGCTGTGCCATTACTAAGCAAAACAGTAGTCAAGACAGTTCCTGTTTCATTGTCTTTGAACGTAACAGATCCTGTTGGCATATTTTTGCTTCCTTTGACCGTAACATTAAATGTTATCGGAGTCCCTTTCACTCCTGATGTAGGTGTAGCTACCAAAGTTACAGTTGGCTGAATAGACCCTGTCTTGAATACGACCTTGCTGTGAATTTCAAGATTTCCATCGTTCAATTTTTGTTCAGCAGTACGTATCAATCCCCAGTTAGATGAAAACAACAAGCTGCCATCTGGGTTCCATACAGTAATTCCAAGTCTGTCATTTTTACCAGGTTGTCCATAATCAGTCATGGTAACCATAACTGTAGCTCCATTTGCAAACAAGATATTCGAATGTTGATTATCTCTGATATCAAGTTTACCCGTAAAAGTTGCCATCGCCGGACTTGTTGCTGTTGCAGGAACTACGGCAAGCGAAATCATGTCATCACCGTCAATTTTAAATTGGTGTAACATCCCATGATTTGGCATACATTTATGTCCCCATTGATCTTCAGTTCTGAAAATAATCGCATTAAAATGACCCTTCAGTTCATTCTTCGACGCATCGTATTTTACATTAAAACCAAAGTTCAATTTAGAACCTATATCTCCGTCTTTTGTTCCTGAAACTGCATTCGTCAAAAGCAAATTACCACCACCGGTAACAAAATTATCCAAAGGTTTAGCAACAGTTACGATAGTATTGTCTGACGTTCCTACATAATAGCCATCCACCTGAACCCCTAGTGTAAACTGCAACGCATCATTACTTCCTATATTAGTGGTCCAATCAAACATCACAGTACCTGTTTTTAAATCTGTACTATTTATTAGTGCTACTGGCAACCAATCCGTAATCGGAGTATTGGAATCCATATTCATGAATCTTACTTTTGCTTTCCGAATATCACCCGGATACGCATCATACTTCGGATTGTCAATAATCGCCGTAATATCCTGAATAGTAGCAGCCAATGTCACTATGGCCGTAGAACTTGAAATGCCGGAAGTTGAAGCAAACTGTACTCCAGAATAGTTAACAATCGCATTTTCACGAGCAAGCATCACATTAGACGTTACCGAAGCAGGAACATCATAATTGCTATTAATGCCGTTGAAGTTCACCCTCAGAGTTTTACTTCCAGGCATCATCTGGTCTGCTATTGTTTCCAGCAACGTTGCTGACAGTGTGGCTACCAGATCTTTCCCATTCACAGTCAGATTAGCAGGACCCATAGGCTGTGTTCCCACATAGAACGTTGCAGAGGTTGCTGCCTGAGGTCCGCCGCTCAATAACGGAGCGCCACCAGCTATCGTAGCAGTAAAAATAGCGACATCGCTATATTGGACTGAATCCTTATTCATAGTAACTGTAGCAGTCACAGAAGACGGAGTAATTGCAAACATGATTCCATCGGTAAATGTGATAGTATAGTTTGGATTATTTGCAGTTACAATATTATTCTGCAAAATGGAATAGTTACCTACATTTTCACCAGGACTACGCATTAATGATCCATTCAGATTTACAGTACTTCCATTTGGCAATAATGCAGGATTTGTACCATACAATAATGCAGGATCTGAAGAACCATATTTTTTTCCCTGCCCTGAATTTGGAGTAACCACAACCGAACGAGGCGTAATTGTAAAGTTTGCATTGGTAAATGTAATGTTGTAGTTGCTATTTGCCAATGTCCCCTGATTAATAGGATAACTTCCAACATTTTCTCCTCCGTCTCTACCTAACTGACCATTCAAAGCATCTCCATTCACCAGACTACCAGAGGTAATCTGATAAGTTAATACAGGATCATTATTTCCATAAAGTTTGGTCTGCCCGTCATTCGCAGTTACAGAAATAGCCTTCTGTCCAATGATCAATAAAGCATCAGTCGGAGTTACGATATAGTTTGGATTCGACCCTAAAGTAATTGATATAGGATAAGCACCTACATTTGAGAACTTCTCGGCGATTGTACCCAACGTGTAATTCAGATTATCTCCGTTGACGGTGCCGCTTACTACGGCTGTCAAGGTCGGATTGTCTTCTCCATAGGTCTTGCTCTTGGCATCTACAACGACAGAAGCTGCTTTGGCCGTCACAGTCAACGCACCATCAGGATTGGTAACGTTGTAGTTATCCAGTCTTCCGTTAGGATCAACCAAAGTTCCGACAATCGGATAGGTAGAACCGGCTACGGTTGCATTGGCTGCATCCCCGGTACTAGCGCGAGTGATGGTGATGTTATCACCGGCCTGGATGCCCGTGATACTTCCGGCATAGTCCGCATTGGTCAACACTGCACCATATACTTTCGAACGGTCGGTATTGACAACGGTCAGATCCGCTTTGGTAACGGTCAGGGCACCGTTCGGATTGGTAACGTTGTAGTTATCCAGTCTTCCGTTAGGGTCAACCAAAGTTCCTACAATCGGATAGGTAGAACCGGCTACGGTTGCATTGGCTGCATCCCCGGTACTGGCGCGAGTGATGGTGATGTTATCACCGGCCTGGATGCCCGTGATACTTCCGGCATAGTCCGCATTGGTCAACACGACACCATATACTTTCGAACGGTCGGTATTGACGACAGTCAGGTCTGCTTTGGTAACGGTCAGGGCACCGTTCGGATTGGTAACGGTATAGTTTGCCAGTCTGCTATCCGGGTCAACCAAAGTTCCTACAATCGGATAGGTAGAACCGGCTACGGTTGCATTGGCTGCATCCCCGGTACTAGCGCGAGTGATGGTGATGTCATCACCGGCCTGGATGCCCGTGATACTTCCGGCATAGTCCGCATTGGTCAACACTGCACCATATACTTTCGAACGGTCGGTATTGACAACGGTCAGATCCGCTTTGGTAACGGTCAGGGTATTATCTGTCTTGGTAACGTTATAGTTCGGGTTACTGCCCAGGGTTACCGTGATCGGGTAATCGCCAATACTCGAGAGTTTAACCGCTGTCGTTGCAAGGTTATAGTTAATCGCATCGCCTCCCGGTACCGCACCGCTTGCTACTGCTGTCAAGGCCGGATTGTCATCCCCGTAGGTTTTACTCTTGGCGTCTGCAACTACGGTTGCGGATTTCTGACCAATCGTAAAGATTTTGCTATCGCTGCTTCCCGTATGGTTAGCATCGCCAGCGTAGGTATAACTAGCAGTGGCTGTACCCGCATTGATATTGTTGTCATAAACAGGATCTGGAGTCAGGCTCAGACCGCCTGCACCTGTTACAGTAACCGAAGCCGGTGTAATTGCAGAACCGGCATAGGTAAACGGAGCACCCGTGATGGCAACTACAGTTGTAGAAGCCGCTTTTCCGATAGTAAAGCTCTTACTATCGCTACTACCTTCATGGTTCGCATCGCCGGCATAAGTGTAACTGGCAGTGGCTGTACCTGCATTGATATTATTGGCATAATCCACAGTCGGTGTCAGACTCAAACCTCCTGCACCTGTTACAGTAACCGAAGCCGGGGTAATTGCAGAACCGCTATAAGTAAACGGAGCACCTGTAATTGTTACTGTAGTAACAGAAGCGGCTTTACCTATAGTAAATGCATAACCATCTGAAGTCGCTCCATTATAGTTCGCATCTACCACAACAGTTGCTGTAACCACATAAGTTCCAGCATTAGTAGGAGCCGTCGCCGAAAGACCATATGAAGTAGAACCTGTACCGGAATAGCTATAAGTTACAGGACCTGTTGATCCTGTAACATCAGCAGAAGCAGGGCCTTGTGGTGAACCACTATAGGTAAATGATGTCGTTCCGGTTGCTGTGATTGTTGATTCGGCTTTTCCAATAGTGAAATTATAAGCTACTGAAGTTTTACCGTTGAAGTTATCGTCGGCAGCAACTGTTGCCAATACACTGTATGTACCTGCAAGGGTAGGCTTAGCTGCTAATGGGCCATAGGCTACTGAACCATTGCTCATACCGATGTAACTGAAAGTCACCGTTCCGGTCGAACCTGTAACCGATGAACCATCAGGACCTTGTGGTGAACCACTATAGGTAAATGATGTCGGTCCGGTTGCTGTGATTGTTGATTCGGCTTTATTTACCGTCAATGCCGCAGCATTACTCGTCACACTACCACAAATATTACTAACCACACACCGATATTGGTAACCACTCATCGCAACGGCAGGCTTAGTAAGGGTTAAGGTTACACTAGTTGCACCAGAATAAACACCACCGTTAGATATGTCAGTAAATCCACTACCAGTATTTACCTGCCATTTATAGGAAAGGGGTGTTGTTCCAGATGCTGCTACCGTGAAGCTTGTGTTTGCACCATAAGTTATAGTGGTAGAATTCGGTTGAGTTGTTATTGAAGGCGTAGTATTAATCGTAATAGTTTGTATTCCACTGGTAATAGCACCTAACGCTGAACAACCATTTCCAGAGTTTCCACCACTCCAGGAAACTGTTACATAATAATACAAAGTTCCTACTGCATTTGTAGGTGGTGTATAGGTTGCAGAGGTTGTGCTCGCAGTTTTAGTATTATCTATAGCTACAGCTGTTCCGTCAGTTGTAGAATTAGTCGTATTCTTATACCATGTAATTATTATAGGAAGATATGTATCTTTATTTCCAGGTGCATAAGTACAAGCTGTATTATTCCAAGATATACTAAGAGGTGATGCTGTAGCATCTTTACAATAAGAATTTTCACCTGAGAAATTAATATATGAAGATGGGTAATAATTTGTTTTACCTGCTCCATCCGTAAAAAACACCCTGTAATCATAACCCGAAGCTGTATAAGCTTCCAGTTGGAGCTGAGCACCGGCTTCAAAATCATTTACATACCAGGTAGCATGGACTTCACCGTTTGCATCAGCAATAACGGTCCATGCATCATAAGGGTTGGGGGTTACGCCTGTCACGTCAGGTACGGGCAGTGGCGAGAGGTGGGTCACTTTCAGGTAAACTGTTTCACCGGGGGTCCAATACTCTCCGGCTATTAGTACCGTTGATCCCGGTGCATAGTCCGGTGCATCGGTTTCCACATACGCTTCCTGATCCTGCGCATAAAGATTAGTGCTACACAGGGCACAAAACAGCATTACCAGAAAACTTATCAGAAATGTCTGTTTTCTTTTGGGCGATGACGAGTAGACTTGTGTTTTCATATGATAGGAATTTAGTTGATTAAGTACATATGGAAATAATATTCAGCAAAGCGAACTCCATGTTACAACATGATCGTCTCATCACTGATAGAAATTCATAAAGGATGCTGAATAAAAGAATATTTGCAAAAAACGACACACAATCATTTCTGTTCGGACACAGAAATGGCCAGACGTATTACAGCTTAGTCGTATTTTACAAAAGAATTGCGGAAGTAAAAGAATTACACCAAATCAAGCAGATATCGCTTGCTGATGCAAAAAGGGGCAAAATGGTTTGGAGTGGGTGCATTAATAGAAATCCCCTTACAAGAGTAAATTGAAAAGATCTTTGACAGATGTGTTATAAAAGAAATTATTTTAGGCGCTCAATGTCTTCTTATTAGGATAGATTCCACAACCAAAAATTAACACTTTTATAGCTACATCTACATTTTTATACAAAGTAAGTATTTACAAATGCAAAAGTCAACAGCAAATCACATTTTTAATTATTTTTACACATGGCAAATTTCAGCTTTCTGTTCCTGTAAAACACATCAAAAATAATCAGACTCACACCCTTCCGGTTATTCCAGGACTATGCACAGAGGAAATAACAAAGGAGTCGCCACTCTTGTTTTACGTCGTTTTTTTTTGTTGTTTTGCATAAATATTACAGACATGCAAATTAACAATTTATCAGAAGAAAACTCGCTTCTCAATCAGTTCCTGAAAGAGATACGAAATGTTGAAATACAACAAGATAGCTTACGCTTCAGACGCAACATCGAACGCATTGGCGAAATAATGGCATACGAAATCAGTAAAAGAATGACGTATGAAACCGAAAATGTAAAAACTCAACTTGGTGTCGCTCCCATTAACCTACCAACCGAACAAGTTGTATTAGGAACCATACTGAGAGCCGGTTTGCCTTTTCACAATGGCTTTTTGAACTATTTCGACCATGCCGAAAATGCTTTTGTTTCTGCTTATCGAAAATATAAAGACGCTCTCAAATTCGATATTTTTATTGAATATATTGCATCACCTTCTCTTGACGGCAAAACGTTGATTGTTACCGATCCCATGCTGGCAACCGGCAGTTCGATGGAACTTGCTGTTGGTGCTTTGCATACCAAAGGAAAGCCGGCACATATTCACATTGCTACTATAATTGCCAGCCAGCCGGCCATCGACTATATTCAGTCGAATCTTACTGCAGATAATATCACCGTGTGGACTGCAGCAATTGATCCGGAACTGAACAGCCACTCTTATATTATTCCGGGACTGGGCGATGCCGGAGATTTGGCATTCGGTCAAAAATTATAA
This sequence comes from Paludibacter jiangxiensis, assembly GCF_001618385.1. NCBI lineage: Bacteria > Pseudomonadati > Bacteroidota > Bacteroidia > Bacteroidales > Paludibacteraceae > Paludibacter > Paludibacter jiangxiensis. Next base: position 902,542 of record NZ_BDCR01000004.1, read on the forward strand.
CATGACTCACAACGAGAGCCCCATAAAGACATTTGTCAAAAGATACTGGAGAACAATAGGCACCGCCTGTGTCATATTGTATCTCTCTACAGCACCCGGATCCGAGTTTGAGCACATTCCAAGCTTTCCAAACGAGGACAAGGTGGTTCATTTTCTCATGTATTTTGGCTTTGCTTTTATTCTCTTATGGGATCTCCTCGACAGGTTTGGAATATCGATTATCCAGCAAAAAAAACTTTTTCTCCTCATCGTAGGATTACCCGTCATTTGGGGTGGAAGTATGGAATTAATACAACAATTCTTTACCTCCACCCGTTCCGGCGACTGGCTTGACGAACTCACCAATACACTTGGCGCCATCTCCGGTTTTTTTGCGGGCAAATGGATATTACCAGCTCTGCTGAAAAGAAAAAAATAACCGTTATTTCTGATATGCGCTATCTCATTGCCTTATCGATGATTAAAGGTATCGGTCCTATTCTGGCTCGAAACCTGATTGCGTACCTTGGCGCTGCAGAAGCCGTTTTTACTGAGACACAACAAAATCTGGAGAAAATTCCGGGTATTGGCGGAGTGCTATCTCAGGCAATCATTGGCAAAACCGACTTGCTGAAATCAGCTGATAATGAGCTGGAATTTATCGCAAAAAATGGGTTCAACGCGTTTGCTTACACCGACAAAACTTATCCTTTCCGACTAAAAGAATGCAGCGATGCTCCTGTCGTTTTATACACAAATGGCAACATTGACCTGAACAAAGGGCGTTTTGTTGCTGTGGTAGGCACTCGCAACATCACCGACTACGGACGTAATGTCTGCGAAACCCTGATTGAAGATCTTGTTCTGCAAATTCCGGATGTCATTATTGTTAGCGGACTTGCCTACGGCGCAGACATAACTGCACATAAATCCGCCTTGAAGCACAACACTCCGACTGTCGGCGTTGTTGCTCACGGACTTGACCGGCTATATCCGGCTGCGCATACCTCAATTGCGTCCAAAATGACCGCCTCCGGAGCCATTGTCACCGAATACACAACCAATACGGAACCGGACAAGCCCAACTTTGTACAACGCAACCGTATAATTGCAGGGATGTGCGATGCAATTGTAGTGGTAGAATCTGCAATACGCGGCGGATCACTGCTCACTGCCGACGCCGCAAACCTGTATAACCGCGAGGTATTTGCCATTCCCGGACGGGTTGGCGACACACGTTCTGCCGGCTGCAACGACCTTATCCGACAAAACAAAGCGGCCCTTATCGAATCGGCATCCGACCTGATAAAAGCCATGAGCTGGCAACCGAACGAAAGCAAAAATTCTAAACAAACTCTCCTCTTCAATGATTTGTCGGAAGAAGAACAGACAATCATTTCTGTTCTTCGCCAACATGAATCCCTTCAAATCAACCAACTCACGCTCAAACTAAAGCTACCGGTTGAAAAACTATTTCCACTGCTTATCGAACTGGAATTCAAAGGACATCTTCGCTGTCTTCCCGGAAACGTATACAAAGTTGTAGGGTAAGAATATTTTATTCAATTATTTATTATCTTTGTTTCCCTGATAAAGCGTAAGCAAATCGGCTCATAAAGTATCAAATCATCAAATTTGAAAAGCCATATATTGCTCTATATTTTACCAGATTGACAACATTTTGCTTTATGTCCATTAGAATGTGCATCGCAACCTGAACAATTGAAGTCAGAAGAACGAATCTGCACATAAACTCCTTGTTTCAACCATTTAATGCTAAAAACCAACCAAAACAAAACCATTTACTCATGAAATCCGAAAGCAAAGTTGGCGAAAAAATTGCCTCCATCCGGGACTCAAAAAATATAACACAAGAAGAACTGGCAGAACGCTGCAACATGTCTTTATTCCAGTTAAAAGCTATTGAAGAACAGAATCTTATAGCTTCTCTTGCTATACTTATCAAAATAGCACGTGTACTGGGAGTCAGACTTGGAACTTTTCTTGATGACGACCTTGGACTTTGGCCGGTAGTTATTCGGAACGAAGAGTCGCACAGAACAATCAGCTTTTCAAGTCAGGTTTCAAACACGCATTCGCACCTCAACTTTTTCTCCCTTGCAGGAAATAAGTCTGGCCGCCACATGGAACCGTTTCTGATTGATATCTTACCCGCAGACAATAAGGAAATTGTACTTTCGTCTCACGAAGGAGAAGAATTTTTATATGTGCTCGAAGGCACCGTAAAAATTCATTACGGAAAAGAAGAATATCTTCTAAACAAAGGAGAAAGCATTTATTACGATTCAATAGTAGCCCATCTGGTTTGTTCAGCTGTAGAAAAACCGGCAAAAATACTGGCTGTGGTTTATTCTCCAATGTAAAAGAACTACCAACAATGGTGCATCATGAACTTGCTGCCACTTCTCTGACTGAAATTAAAGCATCCGTTATAGATCTGGCAATATTACCCTGGGGAGCAACTGAACCTCACAATTTACATTTACCATACGGAACAGATTGTCTTGCATCCACTTCAATTTCGATAGATGCAGCAAAAAAAGCAGCTCTGCAAGGGGTGCGCTGTATGGTTTTGCCTGCCATTCCGTTAGGCTCCCAAAATCCGGGACAAACGGACATGCCCTTATGCATACACGCTCGTTACGAAACTCAAAAAGCGATTTTAACCGACATTGTGGCATCACTTCAACGACAGGGATTTCGCAAGCTTGTAATTGTTAACGGACACGGCGGCAACAGTTTCAAAAACATGATTCGCGATCTGGCTGTCGATTATCCTGATTTTACAGTAGTGATCGCCAATTGGTACGATATTATTCCTCAGGAAGGATATTTTGAAAACCGCGACGATCATGCCGGCGAAATGGAAACATCCGTCATCATGCACTACTTTCCGGAGCTGGTTTTGCCTCTCTCAGAGGCCGGCGAAGGCACTGAAACGCGTTTCTCAATCGACTCGCTGAACGACAAGACGGCCTGGACTCCCAGACACTGGACAAAAGCGACCAACGATACCGGAGTTGGCAATCCTAAACTGGCAACGGCAGAAAAAGGCAAACGCTATGCGGATGTCGTTTCTGACAGGTTATGTAAACTTTTTATAGAACTAACTACCAAAGAATTATACTAAAACACGAACATTCCCATGCAGCTTTTTGACAGAACTTTAGGAGACTGGTTGGAACATTGGGCAACCGAAACCCCTGACCACGAATATATTGTATATTCGGATCGCAATCTGCGTTTTACATGGAAACAATTTAACGACCGGGTCGATTGCATGGCAAAAAGCATGCTCTCGATTGGCGTAAAAGGTGGTGATCACGTGGGCATTTGGGCGCAAAATGTACCTGACTGGCTTACCATACTTTATGCCTGTGCCAAGTTAGGAGCTGTTGCCGTAACTGTCAATACCAATTACAAGCAACACGAGCTGGAATATCTGGTTGAAAATTCCGATATGCACACGTTGTTCATTACCAACGGAACGTTCGAAAGCGACTATGTGAACATGACATACGAGATGCTTCCTGAACTGAAGAACTGCGAAAGAGGGCATCTGAAAAGCGAACGATTCCCCTGCATGAAAAACGTAGTCTATATTGGACAGGAAAAGTTCCGGGGCATGTACAACACGGCAGAACTATTGCTTTTGGGGCAGAATCTGGACAACGCACCTCTTCTGGAAGCAAAAAAGAAAGTAAATTGCCACGACGTAACGAATATGCAATACACCTCAGGAACAACAGGTTTCCCAAAAGGTGTTATGCTTTCGCACCATAACATCGCCAACAATGGCTATATTACGGGGGAAAACATGAAATTCACCCAACAGGATAAGCTTTGTGTTTGCGTTCCTTTATTTCATTGTTTTGGGGTTGTTTTAGCCACCATGAACTGCCTTACACACGGATGTACTCAGGTAATGGTTGAGCGGTTTGACCCACTGGTGGTATTGGCATCAATTCACAAAGAACGATGTACGGCTGTTTACGGCGTACCCACCATGTTTATCGCGGAGCTTCACCACCCGATGTTCAATATTTTCGACCTCACCTCGCTACGCACAGGGATTATGGCCGGATCGCTCTGCCCTATCGAGTTGATGCGTGAAGTAAGCGACAAAATGTACCTTCAGATTACCAGTGTTTACGGGCTTACCGAAACATCTCCGGGCATGACTCAAACCCGCATCGACGACCCGTTTGAGGTGCGTTGCACAACAGTGGGTAGCGACTTTCCATTCGTTGAAGTACAGGTCATCGATCCCGAAACCGGAGAAATATGTCCGGTAGGCGTACAGGGCGAAATGTGCTGCCGCGGATTCAACGTTATGAAAGGATACTACAAAAATGAAGCCGCTACTGCAGAAGTCATCGACAAGAATGGTTTCTTACACTCCGGCGACCTTGGTGTAAAGGACGAAAACGGAAATTATCGGATTACCGGCCGTATCAAAGACATGATTATCCGCGGTGGAGAAAATATTTACCCCCGTGAAATTGAAGAATACCTTTACAAGTTACCTCAAATAAAAGATGTGCAGGTGGCAGGTATTCCTTCCGAAAAATACGGAGAACAGGTCGGAGCGTTTATCATTCTCAAAGAAGGACAGACACTTCTTGAAGAAGACATTGTTGATTTCTGCCGGGGAAAAATATCGAGATTTAAAATTCCGAAATATATTTTCTTCGTCAAGGAATTTCCTATGACCGGCAGCGGAAAAATTCAAAAATACAAGTTGAAAACTATAGGACTTGAAATGCTTCAAGAGCAAGGCATTGAAGTTATCTAACAACAAAAAAGGCTTTAATCACTTTGATTAAAGCCTTTTTTTGTTGTATAACGATCAGATAATATTAGTTCCCCATTTCAGATAAGAATTTGACCCGTACCAAACGAATTTCTTCTTCGGTAAAATCATCTTCTCCAAGTTCTTTAAGGGCATCTGCAATATCATCGGTTTCAGCTTCACGGAAATAATCCTCTATTGTTCCGATGTGGTCATCATCCATAATATCCTCAAGAAAATAATCGATATTTATTTTTGTACCGGAATAAACAATTGCCTCTACTTCATCAAGCAGTTCGGTAAAATCAAGGCCTTTCGACTCGGCAAGGTCATCCAATGCAACCTTACGATCTATTGCCTGTATAACAGACACTTTCAACTTCGATTTATTGGCAACAGAACGAACGCGAAGGTCTTCCGGACGAACAATCTCATTTTCGATTACATGCCGCTTGATCAAAGCAACAAACTCTTCTCCGTAACGTTTTGCTTTTCCTGCTCCTACCCCGGGTACATTCTGTAACTCGTCTATAGAGATTGGATACGTAGTAGCCATCGCTTCGATAGAAGGATCCTGAAAAATTACAAAAGGAGGCAATTCCAGTTGCTTCGACATTTTCTTTCTCAGGTCAATCAGCATTGCGTAAAGCGCCGGATCAACAGCACTTGTGCCTGCTCCTTTTAATGGCGTTTCCTCTTCTTCTTCGTCAAAATCATTATTTTTGACTACCATAAAAGAGGTTGGTTTTGCAAGGTATTTTTTCCCTTTGGCCGTCATTTTCAACAAACCATAGTTTTCAATATCCTTCTCAACCAAACCAGCCAGCATTGCCTGACGAATTATTGCCTGCAAGAAGTTTTCATCTTCTTCCTGGGCTGTACTAAACTGTTCAAGCTCATCATGCCCGTAAGACTTTATATCTTCCGTTTCTACGCCTTTTAGCACGTTAACCACATACTCGGCCTTGAATTTTTCTTTAAGGGCACAAATGGTCTCTAAAATCAGTACCAGTAATTCCTGAGCCTCCACCTGTTTTTTCGGATGGCTACAGTTGTCACAACTTCCACAATTTTCCTCCATATACTCTTCTCCAAAATAATGCAATAAAATTTTTCTTCTACAAACTGATGTTTCCGCGTAAGCTGCGGTTTCAAATAATAACTGTTTACCTATTTCTTGTTCTGCAATGGGTTTCCCCTGCATAAATTTTTCCATCTTTTGCAAATCCTTTGCAGAATAGAATGCAACGCAAATACCTTCACCACCGTCACGTCCGGCACGCCCTGTCTCCTGATAATAGCCTTCCAGACTCTTCGGCATTTCGTAATGAATTACAAATCTAACATCAGATTTATCAATTCCCATGCCAAAAGCAATAGTTGCTACAATCACCTGCGCATTTTCCATCAGGAACTTATCCTGATTTTCAGCGCGTGTAGCAGCGTCCATCCCAGCATGATAGGGCAATGCAGCAATACCGTTAACCTGCAACGTTCCCGCAAGATCTTCTACTTTTTTACGGCTGAGACAATAAATAATACCCGATTTTTTAGGCTGAGACTTGATATATTTGATAATTTCCTTATCAATATCATTTGTCTTGGGACGTATTTCGTAATAAAGATTGGGGCGGTTGAATGACGATTTGAAGACAGTTGCATCTGTCATCGCCAGATTCTTCAAAATATCGTGTTGAACCTTCGGTGTTGCACTGGCAGTAAGCGCTATGATGGGAGCTTTCCCTATCTCGTTTACAATAGGTCGAATTCTTCTGTATTCCGGGCGGAAATCATGTCCCCATTCCGAAATACAATGAGCTTCATCTACGGCATAAAACGAGATGTTCAGCTGCTTCAGAAACTCCACGTTATCTTCTTTTGTCAGCGATTCCGGGGCAACATAAAGCAATTTAGTCTTACCACTAAGGATATCGCTTTTAACCTCGTCTATGGCTGCTCTGTTGAGAGAAGAATTCAGGAAATGAGCCACTCCGTCTTCCATACTGAAGCTACGCATGGCATCAACCTGATTTTTCATCAAAGCAATAAGCGGAGAAATGACAATTGCAGTTCCCGGCATCATGATTGCGGGCAACTGGTAACACAGGGATTTGCCGCCTCCGGTTGGCATCAAAACGAAGGTGTCTTTTTTATCCAGCACATTCTGGATAATAGCCTCCTGATTGCCTTTGAAGACATCAAAGCCGAAGTAGGTCTTTAATTGCTCTGTCAGTTCTGAATGCTTATTCGCCATATAAAAGTTAGATCAAGGTTAGTTTGTCAATATTTAGTAGGTCAATATAAAGTAAGTCTATAATAAACGTTTCTTTCAAACGACTAAATTTATGTTCTCAGTTGATTTTTTCACAACAGGCTGAATCTAACCTGATTTTCATTAATACTCTTTGGGGATAACAATCGACGGATTCTCTATTGATTAGCCCATAATTCGGATTGCTCTTTCCCGTTAATCGCGTTCTTCATAAGAACAACGCAAGAGCAGATAGTACTATCCAAACAATAAAACACCTCCTTTATAAGGAGGCATGTTTCATAGAACAAATTTATAAACAAGTTTCCCAAACCCCCTAATATTTTGATAAAAAAAAACCCATAAAAGCACAAAAGTTTTTTCCCTATATTGTTTAACCGTATATATCACTGTATTTATGCTACTTACACAACAAAACACCAACTACAAGCATAAAAAAATGGTGTGAAACCGCAATCATCAATATACGATTCCACACCATTCATCAAGAAAAACTGTTTACGACGACAGTTTACGTCTTATCAGGCTGATATTTTTCCCGATTTGTCCATTTTTTCTTTAGCAAAAGCAGCTGTTATTACCAGTTCTTTTTGATTTCCTGATGGAACTTCATACATCGCATCCATCATTATGGTTTCTGCAATGGATCTTAAACCGCGGGCGCCCAACTTAAATTCGATAGCCTTATCGACAATAAAGTCTAACGCGGCATCTTCAAAAGTCAGCTTAACGTCGTCCATTCCAAAAAGCTTTACATACTGCTTTATAATAGAATTTTTAGGTTCTGTAAGAATTCTCCTCAATGAGGTTCTTTCAAGCGGATTAAGATAGGTAAGAACCGGTAAACGTCCGATAATTTCAGGAATAAGGCCAAAAGCCTTCAAATCCTGCGGAGAAATATACTGAAGGAAATTGCTCCGATCTACTTCATGTGATGCTTTTGTAGCACTATAGCCTACCACGTGCGTATTTAGACGTTGCGCAATTTTTTTCTCAATCCCGTCAAATGCGCCACCGCAAATAAAGAGAATGTTTTGCGTGTTTACGGCAATCATCCGTTGTTCCGGATGCTTACGTCCACCTTGTGGCGGAACATTCACAACCGAGCCTTCCAACAACTTGAGCAAGCCCTGCTGCACGCCTTCGCCGCTTACATCCCTCGTAATGGAAGGATTATCGCTTTTGCGGGCTATCTTATCTATTTCATCAATAAAGACAATACCTCTTTCAGCAGCCTTCACATCATAATCAGCTACCTGCAAAAGACGGGTCAGAATGCTTTCTATATCTTCGCCAACGTACCCGGCTTCGGTAAATACCGTTGCATCTACAATGGTAAAAGGAACATGCAATTGACGGGCAATGGTACGGGCCAAAAGCGTTTTTCCAGTACCTGTGGGTCCAACCATAATGATGTTCGATTTTTCAATTTCCACATCATCGCCATGATCACGTTGAGTTAGTCGTTTATAGTGATTGTAAACAGCTACCGATAAAAACTTCTTGGCTTCATCCTGCCCAATAACGTATTGATCGAGGAACTGCTTAATCTCCATAGGTTTGGGAGGTGCTCCATTTTTAAATTTGATATCCTCCGCTCCTGATTTTTTCGAAAATTCCTGAACGATATCGTAGGCCATTTCAACGCACTGTGAACAAATCGCGCCGTCGACACCCGTAATTAAAGCGCCCACTTCCGACTCCGATCTGCCGCACATTGAGCAGCATCGACCTGTTGTATTCTTTTTTGCCATAAATTACTAATCCTTATTTCTTTTCACGGAACAGTACTTCATCCACCATTCCGTATTCTTTAGCTTCAGCAGCGGTCATCCAGTAGTCGCGATCCGAATCTTTTTCGATTCTTTCATACTCATTTCCGGAATGATCTGCAATGATCGTATATAATTCTTTTTTCAGCTTCTGAATCTCGCGAGCTGTAATCTCTATATCTGAAGCCTGCCCCTGAGCACCGCCCATTGGTTGGTGAATCATGATACGCGAGTGTTTCAACGCAGAACGTTTACCCTGGCTACCGGCAACCAACAACACAGCGGCCATCGAAGCTGCCATTCCGGTGCAAATAGTTGCCACCTTACTGCTGATAAACTGCATAGTGTCGTATATACCCAAACCGGCATACACAGATCCGCCCGGACTATTCAAATAAATTGCGATATCTTTTCCCGGATCAGCAGAATCGAGATAAAGCAACTGAGCCTGAATCACATTTGCCACATAATCATCAATGGGCATTCCCAAAAAGATAATACGATCCATCATCAAACGCGAAAAAACATCCATCTGAGTTACATTCAACTGGCGTTCTTCCAAAATTGACGGAGATATATAATTGTCGGTTATCCGGGAATACTGGTCTAATGCCAGTCCATTCATTCCCAAATGTTTGGTTGCATAATTTCTAAAATCGTTCATAAGTATTCTGTTTGTGAAACTTTTATCTGTTTTATTCTAACATTCGTTTCTGTTTTTATATAGAAGAATAACAAAGGTAGCATAAATTCAATGTAAACACAAGCGTCTGAATCTGTAACAAATTACAAATCAGATCAGACACCCTACCCCTTTATTCAAACATTCTCCTGAAATTCTGGAAGAATGATTTTGAAGCAGATCCGTTTGGCTTTACATTGGGAGATTCATTCAGCTTTTCAATCAGCTTTTGTTCATCTTTTGTGAGATGTTCAGGAATGTATACTCCGATGTGTACCAATAAATCGCCATGCCCGTAACGGTTAACATTGGGTAACCCTTTTCCCCGCAACCTCAGCACCTTACCTGGCTGAGTACCAGCATCCACCTTCACCTTAACACGTCCGTCTACCGTCGGTACTTCTACAGTACCTCCCAAAATAGCGACAGTCACAGGCAAAAGAAGATTGTACACAAGATCATTTTCATCACGAATCAGTTCCGGATGTTGTTCTTCTTCAATCAAGACAAGAAGATCTCCCGTAACACCACCACGTCGGGCTGCGTTTCCTTTGCCACTAACCGACAGCTGCATACCTTCGCCAACGCCGGCCGGAATATTGATACTAATCACTTCATCCTGACGCACAATGCCTTCACCGTTACAATGAGGGCATTTTTTAGTTATCGTTTTGCCATCGCCGTTACAGGAAGGACAAACCGATTGGGTCTGCATTGCGCCAAGAATAGTTTGCTGTACACGGGTTACATGTCCGGAACCATGACAGGTAGAACAGGTAGACACGCTGCTCGGATCTGCCGCACCACTTCCCCCGCAATGAGAACAGGCAACATATTTATTGACCTTAATTTTCTTTTCAACACCATTGGCGATCTCCTGCAAATTCAGGTGAACTTTTACTCTCAAATCTGCCCCCCTGTTATAACGGGGTGAGTTACCTCCCCCGCCAAAGCCGCCGAAACCACCAAAGCCGCCAAAATGACCACCGAAAATATCGCCGAAATGAGAGAAAATATCGTCCATATTTCCACTCCATTGAGTACCGCCACCTGCAGCACCGCCCATACCGGCATGTCCGAACTGATCGTAACGCTGACGTTTTTGGGCATCGCTCAGCACTTCATATGCTTCAGCAGCCTCTTTGAATTTTTCTTCAGCTTCTTTATTTCCGGGGTTCTTATCCGGGTGAAACTGAATTGCCTTCTTACGATAGGCTTTTTTTATTTCGTCTTCCGAAGCGCTTTTGGCAACACCAAGCACCTCGTAATAGTCTCTTTTCGACATCGTTATTTTTAATTTACAATTTATTCAATTACGATTTACAATTAAAAAATCGCCACTTGACTCCACTCCGGAATACCTGTTGAATTTTTCAAATGTTGAATCTCCGAACTATTGATTTTTAAATGAGCAATCCGGTTATTCTCCGACAACCACTTTTGCAAAACGTATCACTTTATCATTCAATACGTAACCCTTTTGAACACAATCAACAACCTTTCCTTTCAACTCTTCAGACGGAGCCGGAATAGTTGTAATTGCTTCATGAAATTCGGTATCGAAAACACTATTTTCAGTCTCAATAGCCTTTACTCCGTTTTGAGTGAGAAATGCCACCAACTTAGAATAAATCAGCTCCATTCCCTGTCGAACAGCATCCACATCCGTACTACCTTTTGAAGCTTGCAAGCCTCTTTCGAAATCATCAGCCAATGGCAACAGATTTACCAAAACCGATTCACCTGCCGATTTTATCAGTTCAGATTTTTCGCGCAAAGTACGTTTTCTGTAATTATCAAACTCTGCCATCAGTCGCAAATGAGAATCATTCAACTGATTATATTTCGATTCCCATTCATTAACCTCATTTTCCACTGAGGTTTCTTCGGGAACTTCACTTTCCCGAGCCTCGTTTTCCTGATTCTGAACCTCTTTTTCTACAATTTCCTCTGATTTCTTCTCCTGAGTCATAGTTCTATATTGTATTTATTTATTCGTTTTTAGACAGACGTCTCCACCATTTTTTACAACAAAAAGTCTACCAAAAACATTTAAGACTCCATTTTGTCAGCCTGAGACTCCTAAAAATGCAGTTTTGTCAGGCATATTACTCGTGATGGTATGGCTCCCCTTTTATAATGGTCATTGCCCGATATACCTGCTCGACAAACAAAAGCCGGATCATCTGGTGCGAAAAAGTCATTCGCGAAAGCGACAATTTCCCGTTTGCGCGCGCATACACATCGCAGGAGAAGCCATAAGGGCCACCCACAACAAAAACCAGACGTTTAACGGAAGCAAGTCCTTTCTTCTCCAACAACGAAGCAAATTCCACCGAACTGTACTGAGATCCTTTTTCATCCAGCAAAATAACTTCATCCGAGCTATCCAATGCATTCAGGATTGCCACTCCTTCTTTTTCCTTTTGTTGGTCGAAAGTCAGATTTTTAGCATTTTTCAGTTCAGGTATAACCGACACCTCAAACGAAATGTAGCGCTTAAGGCGTTTAAGATATTCTTCAACTGCCTGATTCAAGTGGCTTTCCGTGGTTTTCCCCACCAGTAAGAGTGTAATTTTCACTTAAATAGCATCAATTATAATTAGGCGCACAAAGGTACAAACTATATCTTCAACCAACAACCCGCAGACTTCTCCACTTGCAATCCTACCGTAAAGATTCCGTGCGCTAATTTTTTATCAGAAACTTTAATAATCATTCACTCATACCACATTCCACCTTCCCGTGAATCAAATTTCAGTATATCAACACGATGCAGAGAAACCGCATTATTCACCACAAACGACAAACATTTTAAATAGTTGGTCGATTCCAATTTCCGCCTATCTTTGCAGCAAAGGTTATCAAACAAAACAGAGAATGAGCTGACAAAGGAATTATCTGAAAAATTATCGAAATTATTTTTTCGTTATTTACCGTAATTTCACTACCTTTGCAGGTCATTTTAGGATTGTGCTGTATTCGTTTTTACATTGAACACACCGAAACAAATCGGCAACTGAAACGAGCTATGAATAACGTTTTCTACAACAGGGAATTAACATTATAGCAAGTTTCATGTGACCTTAAAAAAACAAAGTTCCAAACACATGAAATGAGCTATTCGCCCTTTAAATGAAACAACATCAATCAATGAAAAAACTATCGCTTTTACTACTGATCACTGTCTCATTTTTAACTTCTTGCAGTCAATTTCAGAAATTACTCAAAAGCAACGACAACGAGTTAAAGTACAATGAAGCAAAAGCTTACTACGACAAAAAGGACTACAATCACGCAGCACAATTATTCGAAGACATTTCGACCTATTACAAAGGAACAGACCGTTCGGAAGATGTGATGTATTATCTGGCTAAGTCGTACGCAGGACAAAAAGATTTTTATAGCGCCGGAGAGAACTTCAAAGGCTACATAAAAAGCTTTCCAAGAGGCAGATATGCAGAAGAAAGTTATTTCATGATTGGTTATTCATCCTATCTGGATTCACCGGATGCCCGACTCGACCAGTCAAGCACAAACGACGCTATCACAGCTTTTTCAAACTTTGTAGAAAGCTATCCGCAAAGCGAACGAGCAAAACAGGCATACGAATACCTGACGGAATTAAAAGACAAACTGGCGTACAAAGCATATTTGAATGCAAAAACATATTACAACCTGGGCAATTATCTGGGAAGAAACTGTTACGCATCTGCTGTGATCACAGCAAACAACGCTTTAAAGACCTACACCGAGACTAAATATCGCGATGATCTCACAGCTCTTGTAATGAAATCAAAACATGCACAGGCTGTTGAAAGTTTTGAAGAAAAGAAAGCCGACCGTTACCGTGACGTAATTGATGAATGCTACAGCTACATCAACGAATTTCCGAACGGCAAATATATCAAGGAAGCTCAATCCTTCCTCAAAGAAGCAAAGAATTACGTAAAAGAAAAATAACTATGGACTTTAGAAAAACAAAAGCGCCTCTTTCAACCATTACCCGTGACATGAACAGCATGTGTGAGCCAACAGGTAATGTGTACGAGACTGTCAATGTTATTGGCAAAAGAGCAAACCAAATCAGCTTATTGATTCGTGACGAACTGGATCAAAAACTGAAAGAATTCACCTCCGTAGCAGACAGCCTGGAAGAAGTATTCGAAAACCGCGAACAAATCGAATTGTCGCGTTTTTACGAAAGACTGCCTAAACCTACTTTAATTGCAGCACAGGAATACGTTGACAACAAACTGTTCCACCGTAAGGCTATTAAGTAAGTTTTTCTGAAACGATAAACTATAATTTTGCCGGTTCGTCACAAACGGATCGGCAAAAAGTGTCTTTAAACGGCACTTAAATACCCATCCTTTACTCAATTTAATTCCGGCATCATGCTTCGAGGGAAAAATATTATACTTGGCATTACCGGCAGCATTGCCGCATACAAGTCGGCTATGTTGACCCGTCTTCTGGTAAAAGAAGGTGCAAACGTCAAAATTGTGATGACACCTTTGGCAAAAGAGTTCATTACTCCCTTGACATTAGCAACTCTGGCAAAGAATCCGATACTTGTCGATTTTTTTGACCCGACAAACGGCAACTGGAACAGCCATGTCAATTTGGGTCTATGGGCCGACGCATACGTCATTGCACCGGCGACTGCGAACACGCTGGGCAAAATGGCCAACGGGATTGCGGATAATCTATTGATGACCACTTATTTTTCAGCGAAATGTCCGGTATTTGTTGCTCCGGCAATGGATCTTGACATGTTTCAGCATCCGGCCACACAAAAAAATATCAGCACCCTGCTAAGCTATGGTAACCATATTATTGACGCCGGCACCGGAGAACTGGCAAGTGGATTGGAGGGTAAAGGAAGGATGGCCGAACCGGAAGATATCGTAAGCTATCTGAATAGCTATTTTTCGGAGACAGCATCTCTTACCGGGAAGAAAGTACTGATCACAGCCGGGCCTACATATGAAAAGATAGACCCTGTACGTTTCATAGGCAACTATTCTTCCGGAAAAATGGGATTTGCACTGGCACAAACATGCGCCGAAAGAGGTGCAAAAGTAACTCTTATTGCCGGACCGGTGAGTCTTACGATCAGCCATCCGAACATAGAACGGATTGACGTCGAAAGTGCAGAAGAGATGTATCAGGCTGCATCAACTCATTTCGCCAACAACGACATAGCAATTCTCTGCGCGGCTGTGGCCGACTTTACACCGGAGACCAAAGCTGATCAAAAGCTCAAAAGAGGCAAAGACGATTTAGTACTTAACCTCAAACCAACACGCGATATAGCCGCATCACTCGGAACGGTAAAACGGGACAACCAGTTATTGGTAGGGTTCGCACTGGAAACAAACAACGAAGAAGAAAATGCCTTATCGAAGCTTAAAAGAAAGAATTTTGACATGATTGTATTGAACTCATTGCGCACACCACAAGCCGGATTTCAGTACAACACCAATCAAATTACGATCATCGATAAAAACGGCGATAAGACAGAATATTCTCTTAAAGACAAAAAAGAGGTTGCAAATGACATTGTAAACGTAATTGAACAAAAATTATAACAGCTCCAATGGAAACACAAAGCATCGTTACTCAGGTTCAACTCTATCAGTTTGAAGAACTGGCACCCGATTACCAGAAAATAGTAACCCTGGCCAAAGAGCAAACCGGGAAGTCATACTCTCCCTATTCTCATTTTGCCGTAGGTGCGGCTGTATTGATGGAGAACGGCGAAATATTTGCCGGCAGCAATCAGGAAAACGCGGCTTACCCGTCAGGATTATGCGCAGAAAGAACCACGATGTTTTATGCCAATGCACAGCGCCCTGATGTACCTATCAAAGCCATTGCCATAGCTGCATATACAAACGATGATTATTTGGAAGATCCGGTAGCTCCCTGCGGGGCTTGTCGTCAGGCTTTGCTTGAAAACGAAAGCCGTTTCGGACAACCTTTACAGGTTTTGCTTTACGGAAAGAAAGGAATATATTTTGTAGAAAGTATCAAAGACCTTCTGCCGCTTTGCTTTACAAAAGAGAGTATGCAATAAACAGCAGAAAGCCTTTGGGAAGTTTTATTTTCCTTTGAGGAAGTCGAGACGGGCAGGGCTGAATCCGTCAATCAGGATGCCTTCTTCGAGGCACACAACACCGTGGACAACATTTGGTTCCACATAAAAACCATCGCCTGCCACCAGAATTTTTGATTCTCCGCCTACCGTCACTTCAAAGCGGCCACTCACAACGACGCTGCTTTGAGAATGAAAATGTTGGTGTGAATACCCAATGGCTCCTGTTTTAAAAGCCACTTTTACCTGCATCAACTGGCCATCATAGCCTAATATCTGACGTACCACGCCTTCGCCGGCTGGCTCCCATGCAAGCTCTTTTTCTATTATAAATTTTGAACTCTTCATTATAGTCTGTTTCTGTTATTGTTTTTATTACTTCTTCAATGACGAAGCAAATACCATCACATTATTAAGGTGAAGTCTCATTGTTGCTTCCGCAGCTTCGGAATCCTTTGCCCGGATATATTCCAATAATTTAAGGTGCTCATTAGACGCCACTGTTTCGACCGCCTGGCACACCTTATATTCATTAAAGCTTTTCAGAATATCGGGGGTAATAATCATCATCAACGATTTTATCACCATATTCTTACTTCCCTCAGCAATGCTTCTGTGAAACGCCATGTCGGCATCAGCAACTTCCATTCCTCCCGTCTTATCCTTATCAAGATAATTACGGAGAGCAGCTTCAATCTTCACAAGATCTTCGTCGGTACGACGCAAAGCGCAAAGACGAGCGGCGTTGGTTTCAAGAATCAGGCGCGTTTCCACCAAAGAATAAAAATCGTAATTATCCAGTTTGAGAACATCCGTGATCAAGCCCTCAAGAGCCGGGATTTCCAACCCTGCAATAACAGATCCGCTCTGAGGTAAGGTTTTCAATACCCCATAAAATTCGAGTTTCTTGATGGCATCCCTCACATAAGCCCTGCCTACGCCAAATTGCTCTGCAAGCTTACGTTCGGCAGGAAGTCTGTCGCCGGGTTTCAATTTCCCGTTGTTCAATAAACTTTTAATTTCGCGAATAATGATGTCTGAAGGCGATTCTGTTGTAGATTCGGAAATAGTGCTAGCAATAGATTCTACAGTCATACGATACTGACAGATTGATAGTTGATTAACTTCTGTACAAAACAGTTCGTGTTCGGCAACAGAAATTGATGATATTTGAAGAAAATAAATACAAAGATAACGACTAAAAGCAATACCGCAATAAAAAATTCGTGAGTTTTAAGAAAAGTGTGCAGTTTTGCAACCAATTGATAGATTGAAACATGTATATAGTTTGAAGCTCAGATAATCAGTTTTGAGAAAAATGCACCATAAACCCAAATTAATTTTTTACCTTTGCAACCTATAACCAAAAACTGAAAACTGTGAGTTTACTTAGCGAAAAAATGTCCCTGTTCGATGCACCTCAAAAGTATCAGGAAGCAGGGGTATATCCGTATTTCCGTCCGATAGAATCAGACCAAGACACAGTGGTAACCATTGATGGTAAACCAGTATTAATGTTTGGTTCAAACAGTTACCTTGGACTTACCAACCACCCGCGCATTAAAGAAGGCGCAATCAAAGCGGTGGAAAAATATGGAACCGGATGCGCCGGTTCTCGTTTTTTGAACGGCACGCTCGATATTCACATTGAATTGGAAGAACGTTTAGCCAAGTTAGTACATAAAGACGGTGCACTTGTTTATGCGACCGGATTTACTGTTAATTCAGGAGTAATTCCTTGCCTCGGCGGAAAAGACGACTATCTGTTATACGACGAACTGGATCATGCTTCCATCATCGAAGGACGCCGTCTTTCTTTTGCCAACCAAATCAAGTACAAACACAACGACATGGAGTCGCTGGAAAGACAACTCAAACGTTGCGCTCCCGACAAAATCAAGTTGATCGTTACCGATGCTGTATTCAGCATGGAAGGTGATGAAGCCAAACTGGTTGAAATGGTTGCTCTTGCCAAGAAGTACAATGCTTCTCTCTACGTGGACGAAGCCCACTCTCTGGGCTTTTATGGAGCAACGGGCGCCGGTCTTTGCGAAGATTTGGGCATTTCAAAGGATGTGGATTTGATCATGGGTACTTTCAGCAAATCGCTGGCCACCATCGGTGGTTTCGTTGCGGCTGACAACCATATCATCAACTTCCTGAAGCACAACTCCCGCACACTTATCTTCAGTGCAAGTATCACTCCGGCATCTACCGGCTGTGTGCTGGCAGCTCTTGACGTGATGCGCGACGAGCCATGGCGTAAAGAACAGTTGTGGGCTAACACCAAACGTGCGCTCGAAGGCTTCAAAAAAGCAGGCTTCGACACAGGTCACACCACAACTCCTATCATTCCTCTCTTTGTTCGCGACAATGACAAAACATTCCTGTTGACCAAAATGTTGATGGACGATGGTGTATTTGTCAATCCGGTGGTTTCTCCGGCTGTACCTTCAGAAGACACGTTAATTCGTTTCTCGCTGATGGCCACACACACCTTCGAACAAATTGACGAAGCTGTAGAAAAAATCAGCAGCAATGCCCGTAAATTAGGCATTATCGAATAAAAGAAAAAGCCGGTGCAAGGTAACTGTTTCAAAAAAACTATTATCTTTGCACCGCTTTTAACGCGGAAGTAGCTCAGTTGGTAGAGCATCAGCTTCCCAAGCTGAGGGTCGCGGGTTCGAGTCCCGTTTTCCGCTCTTATAAATCAGACAGTTACATTAATGTGATTGCCTGATTTTTTCTTTTAAAGCCTCTGGTTTACGTTCGGTTTACATGATTTTGCTTCTCAAAATGTAAACCAAAACCACATGAACGCTTCTGTTTCTGTAGTCTACTACAAGTCCAAAATTCTTTCCAATGGTGAGCATCCTTTAATGCTTCAAATCTCTAAAGACGGCAAACAAAAATATCAAAGCTTAGGGATTGGACTTGCATCTATTCATGTGATAATTCTATCTTAATGACTGTTTCTTCCCAATTCTTGGAAGGATTTGAAATATTTGCAAGAATTAGAAAGCCGATTATATTTCCTATTCAGGTACTATACCAGAATCCTGTTTTCATTTACTCGATTTTTTGGACAGCATCAAACTGTAACGCTTTTCAGAACTAGCCATCTTTTTCTTTCATAACATTACTTTTTGTGTTACGCTATTTCAGGACTAGACAGCTCCAAGATTATAAAAACACTTGCAATTATTTTTGCAGGTGGCTTTTTTGTTTCCGCTTCATCATGTAACTTTGTTCACTAAAACCTTACCGTACAATTATGAAAACGACTTCTCTTTTTCTTACTATTTTGTTCTCTATCCTGTTATCTTCCTGTTCATCAAACAGCGATCGACTGATTGCGGCTTTTACCTCTGAAATCGGAACGGCTCCCAATCTCAAAGCGCAGGGGAATAGTAAGATTTCGTACACATGGCCGGCTGTGAGTATCGTAAAAAAAGATGTATTGAAAAGTATTGCCGACAAAGAGCTTAAAATGGCTCCTACGTCAACGGAGGACATGGGAATTGCGGTAGATGAAAATGGCAATCCTGTAATGGGGAAAATACAACAATCGTGGACATACGAAATTCCGGACAACAAAACCAAGCTTGTCTACCAAATATCAGGATCAACCATTGATGTTATTCTAACTGTAACGAAGAAATAACTTCTCTAATAAACGACGACGCCGACAAATTGTTTTTGTCGGCGTCTGTTGTTTATGAGCTAAATTGAATTGATTTTTCTGTTCTGGGTATCTTCACAATAAGGTAAGGTTGCGTTATCACCATAGGAACAATACCACCTAAAGGCTTTTTATAAACGCCCTCAACATATACTTTCATATTATCTTCAAAGACATTTATGTCTATAGAATAGCCCCCACTTCCTTCGACTTCGTCAAAAATGGCAAGTACCATGTATTGTGAAAAATCAACTTTTCTCTCCAGAAAACCTCCCGATACGTTATTCACGGCATTCATTTTGGCAACAAGCCGGTTCCAGCTGAGACTATCAGCAACAACTATCATTTGTTTGCTGATTTGTTCCTTGCCATTACCCATCAGATTCCCTTTTGCAATGATAGTCGGAGTTACAGAATTGTATCCATTTTCCTGAACACATCCTGCCAGCAAAACAACCAATAATATCAGAAGGCTTTTCTTCATAACATATGAGACACGAAAATTTACAGTTACAAATGTAGCATACAATTCGGAAAAACAATTCGGCTATCCTTATAAACTAAAGTGGCTATATTTGCAGCTACAAATAAAGGCACAACAATCGAATCGACAGATATAAACTACAGGCATCGCATGAAAAATATTTTACTCGCAACATTTCTACTGGTAAACGCATTTGCGTTGTTTGCCAGTAACAATGACACATATTACAAGGCATCCGACAAACGTTTCTCCTACATGGGGCGGGGTGATTTCAGCAATCCCGATCATCCCCGTTTTTGGACTGCTGCGGCGCAAGTGTCGTTCTCGTTTAAAGGCGCCAAATGCACTATCGACCTAACAGACGAGCATTTATATGGCAAGAATCTAAACTATATTGTTCTCGTTGTGGATGGAAAATACTCCCGTTTCAAACTACCGGCTACCGAGAATACACTATCGGTTGGCGATAATCTGAAAGATACAATCCACACGGTAGTACTTTGCAAATGCACCGAAACCAACATCGGTTACATTCAGTTCAATGGAGTAACCTGCCGTGAATTACTGCAACACCCCACCCCACCTAAACGCAAGATCGAATGTTTCGGCAACTCCATCACCTGCGGAACAGGCAGCGACCAGAGTCTGGTGGCTTGCGGTAAAGGCGACTGGCAGGATCAGCACAACGCCTATCTCAGCTACGGGGCATTGACAGCAAGGGCGTTGAATGCACAATATCACCTCACCTCTGTTTCCGGCATTGGATTGATCCATAGTTGTTGCGACATGGATATAGTAATGCCGCAGGTGTACGACAAAATCAGTCTGAGGGAGAATAAACTCACATGGAATTTTGCTCTTTACCAGCCGGATGTCGTTACCATTTGTCTGGGCCAAAACGACGGCATCCAGAACAAAGAGAAGTTCTGCATCGCGTATATTGACTTAATTCAAAAATTACGAAAAGTGTACCCCCGCACCCGGTTCGTTCTTCTTACAAGTCCGATGGCTGACGACAAATTGCTTCCGGTGTTAAAGGATTACCTTACTACGGTTGAGAATGCGATGCATAAAAGCGGTGACAAGAGAGTGACAAAATTCTTCTTCAGCCGGAGCTACAACAGCGGTTGCGATGCACATCCAGACTTGAAAGAACACGAGTTGATCGCCAAAGAACTAACTGATTATCTGCGACAACTGATGCACTGGCAATAACACATGAACGATGACCAATTATTTAAACGACATAAAAACTCTACTGGATCAAAAAGCCGCACAATACAATTGTCTGGATTTTATCGACACCGATCCGATCCAGATTCCGCACAGGTTTAGTCTGAAAGAAGACATCGAAATCGCAGGCTTTTTCACGGCCACCATTGCCTGGGGACAACGCAAAAGCATCATAAATAATGCCAACCGACTGATGCAGTTAATGGACAATGCTCCATACGATTTTGTGTGTAATGCTCAGGAAAACGACCTTGCTAGTCTGGAACAGTTTGTGCACCGAACTTTCAACGGACGCGACTGTCGTTTTTTTATTCAGTCGTTACGAAACATTTACCTCAACCACAACGGAATGGAGTCGGTTTTTACGAAAGGATTTCAAGATGAAGGAAACATTTTCGGCGCCTTAAAACATTTCCGTGAAGTGTTTTTATCGACTCCACATGAGCAAAGAATAAGGAAACACCTGTCGGACGTGGCGGCCAATTCGAGCGCCAAACGATTGAATATGTTCCTCCGCTGGATGGTAAGACAAGACGAAGCCGGAGTCGATTTCGGACTATGGAGGGACATTCCGATGTCGGCGCTGATGCTGCCGCTCGACGTGCATACCGGCGATGTGGCTCGCGCTTACGGACTGCTCGCG
Organism: Paludibacter jiangxiensis; assembly: GCF_001618385.1. Lineage (NCBI taxonomy): Bacteria > Pseudomonadati > Bacteroidota > Bacteroidia > Bacteroidales > Paludibacteraceae > Paludibacter > Paludibacter jiangxiensis. The sequence goes on from NZ_BDCR01000004.1 coordinate 924,202, forward strand.
CGCAAGCAAAACGACTGGAAAGCCGTTGAAGAGATCACAGCCATCCTCCGGCAATTCGACCCTCACGATCCTATCCGTTACGATTTTGCATTGTTCGGCATAGGAGCGTTTGACAATCAGGGAATCGGCTAATGCGGCAAACTATCTGACAGGATTGTATTTCACACTAATCTCTCTACCCCATCCGTTGAGGATTTCAAGCACAGGCAAAACAGAATCCCCCATTTCTGTGAGCTTATATTCTACTTTGGGCGGAACGGTAGGATAAACAATACGCTCCACCAGTCCGGAAGTTTCAAGTTCCCGCACGGTTTGGGTAAACATCTTGTTGGTAATTCCCCTTAAACTCCGTTGCAATTCACCCGAACGCATCATCCCATCTTTGAGATGAAACAACACAATCGGCTTCCATTTGCCGCCAATCATGTCCATCACCAACTCCAGAGAACAGAAATATTCCTTCCCCTTAAAAATATATTTATTTATACGCCCCTCATTTCCCATAATTTACTCCTTTTGGTAACTATACCACCTTTTAGTAAGTACTTGCACATTCGGCATTAATCGCCGAAATTTGCAGCACAAAAGTACAAAAAAGAACATAACCCACTAAACAGATTAAAAAAATGCGAGTTGTAGCTATTAACGGAAGTCCTCACAAAGAAGGCAACACCTATCATGCGCTAACGATGGTCGGCAAGCAACTGGAACAAAACGGTATTGAACTGGAGATTGTGCATATCGGCAACAAACCCATCAGAGGATGTTCGGCCTGTGGCATGTGTTTCAAAAACAAAGACGAAAAATGTGCCATGAAAGATGATGGCGTAAACGATGCTATCCAAAAGATGAAAAATGCTGACGGAATCATTCTGGCCTCACCTGTTTATTATGCAGGAATTGCCGGCACCATGAAATGTTTTCTCGACCGCGCTTTTTACGTTTCAGGCAGTAACGGAGGTCTTTTTCGCAATAAAATTGGAGCTTCAGTAGTAGCTGTACGACGCACGGGAGGTTCGTTCACCTTCGACAATCTCAATCATTATCTACTCTATTCGGAAATGATGATCGCCTCTTCTAACTACTGGAACATCATTCACGGACGCACTCCCGGAGAAGTCCACGAAGATGCGGAAGGCGTTCAGATCATGGAAATACTGGGCAAAAATATAGCATGGCAAATTAAAATGAGAGAAGCTACTAAAGATACAATCCCAGCTCCCACCCCCACTAAAAAAGTAATGACCAGCTTCATACGATAGCCAACGCTTTGACACCAAAACAATCCATCTTTATCCCGCAATGATAGAGATGGATTTGTTTTAAAACCCGAACTCCTCTTTTTATTACCCATTCACATCTTATTTCAAGGTCCTTAGCAAGCCATATAAAATTCTAAAGAATATTAAGATTCATGGCTACAATTTGCAAAACACACCTCCGCAAATTACTTTTGTATCACTAATCAAAACACACAGCCTCTGACACACCTTTACTTTTCTTTATAACTATCTATGTAACAAAAACTTTGTTACTTTTCCAATATCTTAATTCAGTATAACATGGTAAAGAAAAGTTTATTCATCAGCTTTGTTTCAATGTTCATCTTCCTGACTGCGTCATACGGTCAACAATGGCAACATAGCTGGAACGAAACAACATCTCTGTCTCAAAAAGAGCACAAACACATCCTTCTCAATTTTTCAGGATCCGACTGGTGCCTGCCTTGTATGCGCATGCATAAGAATGTTTTCGGGTCAAATGAATTTACGGCTTTTGCGTCTCAAAATCTGGTTATGTACAATGCCGATTTCCCCCGCAACAAGAAAAATCAGCTCAACAAAGAGATCGAAAAGCAGAACAACGCTTTGGCCGACCTGTATAACAAAGAAGGCCACTTTCCTTTCACCGTCCTGTTAGATTCAAACGGCAAAGTTCTCAAACAATGGAACGGACTTTATACGGGAAGTGTGGAAAACTTCATTGCTGAAATAAAATCTCTATAAACACTAAGGCATCAAAACACCGAAAATGCGGTGAATTGCTAATGCTATATCTCTATGGCCAGGAAAATTGTACACAAACGCGGCATGAAACTGATGGGCAACCACTTCGAAATATCGGTGGTAGCTGCAGATGCTTATTGGGCGAGGCAACGCATCGATGCCGGAGTAAAAGAGATCAAGCGCATCGAAGCTCTGCTCACCACCTTTAACGACGAAAGCGAGACCAACAAAATCAATGCGTTTGCCGGTATCCGCCCTGTTGTGGTTAGTCAGGAAATAATACAACTAATCGAGCGGTCGAAACGAATATCGGAGGTAACACAAGGTGCTTTTGACATAACTTACGGTTCTGTTGATAAAAGTCTCTGGAACTTTGATACGCACATGACCTCGCTTCCGGATAAAAAGACTGCCAAAAAAAGTGTACGCCTGATCAGTTACAAAAACATAGAGATAGACACGACCAACTCAACGGTATTTCTGAAAGAGAAAGGAATGCGTATCGGATTTGGTGGTATTGGGAAGGGTTATGCTGCCGAAATGGCCAAAAACCTCATGAAACGTCAGGGAGTAGAAAGTGGTGTGGTAAATGCTTCGGGCGACCTCACCGCGTGGGGATACCAGCCGGACGGCATGCCATGGACTATCGGCATTGCCAATCCGAACCTTGCCCAGGAGATCTTTTCGTACATGAACATCACCGATATGGCTGTGGCAACTTCGGGCAACTATGAAAAGTTTGTGATGATTGACGGGAAACGCTATTCTCACACCATCGACCCCAAAACAGGCTTGCCAATTAACGGCATCAAAAGCGTGACTATCATCTCGTCAAACGCAGAAATTGCCGATGCCATGGCTACCCCGGTAACTATTATGGGGGTCAAAGCCGGGCTTCACATGATTAATCAAATCAAAAACATCGAAGCCATCATCATTACCGACGATGACAAACTCTACACGTCAAAGAATATCAATCTGATTATGTAACACCTAACAACATATTAATCAAAATGAAGCATTCAAAAACAATTATATTTTTTGCACTGTCAGTGCTATCTCTTAGCTCCTGTGTTTCAGTAAAAGAATACCAAAAGTCGAGACTAAACGACTCGGAGATGATTCTGAGCAACCGAAAAGTAGAGAAGGAAGAACTTAACTTTCAGGTAATCAAAGAAGGAGCTGCCGGAGCTAATTCCGGAAAATCGGGTGGCGGATGCGGCTGCAACTAAGCAATTAATAATTGATAATGAACCATTAGCAATGAAAAAATACTTATTCATCATAGTATTCTTGTTCTGTGTTGTATATAGTGCGTTTGCGCAGTATTTGAAAAAAGACACAACTTCTTATACAACAAAAAGTCTAAAACTGGACGAAGTCAATCTGGTAACAGGCTACTATTCTCAAACCGGAGATCACTCCACCACCCTTGGGGGAAGAGGTGACGAACAGGTCAAAGAAATTTCCTCGGCCATCGACCTCAAATTCGTAGGGTATACCAATCCGAATTATATTCACTCACTTACCGCCGGCTTCGGATATGCACACCACACGGCAGCTTCGGCAGCCTGGGTATCCAAAACGGGAGCCTCCCGAACGGCAGGAGACCGAATTTATCCCTCGCTGGAATGGTCGCTACAGAACGTTAAATTAAAGACAGAATACTCTCTGGGTGCGCAATATTCAGGTGAATTCAATTACAAATCACTCACTCTGAACTCCGGATTTACAAAAGCCAACTCTAACAACGGAGAATTCGGATTAAAAATGATTGCTTCGCTGGATCGTGTAACCATGATCAACGGAGAAACAATGGCAAAAAATGCTTCGATTTTAGTAACACCTCAGAAAAGCAGCAGTTACGAAGACGATGTTATGTCGTTTACCGGAACAAGAACCAGCGCAGTGTCGTCGGCAAGCGGAGTGACTACAAGCACAAACAAGAACGTTGTAACATCTGCGGCATCATCCTACAGAGAAAACTACGCCACCAAACCAAGAACCACACTGACGGCTGCTTTTTCTTACAACCAGATCATCAATCCGCGCATGCAGGTTGCGTTCCTGGCCGACTTTACCGGACAGTTCGGTTATCTGGGGTTACCATTTCACCGGGTCTTCTTCGCCGATGCCGACAGTAGTAAGATCGAGAAATTACCCAGTCAACGACTGAAACTACCGTTGGCAGTAAGATGGAATTATTTTCTGGGTGATAATTTTATTTTCAGAACCTATTACAGGTTTTATACCGACAGTTGGGGAATCAAGGCGCATACAGCTTATATAGAAACACCTATCAAACTATCACCATTTTTCTCTGTTGCGCCATTTTACAGGTATTACACCCAAACAGCTTCAAAATACTTTGAGCCTTTTGCACAGCATCAGACATCGGACGAATATTACACTTCCAACTATAGCTATTCGGCCTTTTCTGCCAACTTCTACGGTGTTGGAATACGTTGGATGCCATTGGAAGGCGGATTCTTCAAGTCGATTGAACTTCGCTATGGTCATTACAAACAAACCACCGGTCTGGTATCAAACACGATTACCTTGCATCTGAAATTTTAGGTCTATCGATTGTATATCAAACAAAAAAAGTCCCTATCAAATGAAAATAGTTCTTTGACAGGGACTTTTAATTATGAATGCAAACAAGGAAAGTTCGTTCATCTTGCAATGTTAAAACCTCCTTCAAGCAAAGACGGATTGTTTGTCTCTAACGTTTCACTGTGCTTTATAAGACACATGCTCCCTTAACAATTAGCTAAAGAGACATGGGAAGCACACTTTGGTTAAAATCTTTTTCCGATACAAATACCACAGCGTGGATATGCCGCATTAATAGGATCTCCAAACAAGCGTCCGGCTCCAAGATACAGTTCGCCGGAAACTCCTCCCCGCGTAAGCAGTTTGAAGCCTACTGCAGCTCCGAACCCTAAGCAGGTCGATGTATACGTAACATTTGTCAGTACAAATTCATTATTATAGTAATAACCCGAAAAGCCGTTTTCCTTTTGATGGACCAACGCCATGTTGCCCTCGATGAAGAAGCCTGCTGCTCTTTTTGTCTCTCCAAAATAGATTCGGCAATACGGCAAAGCTGAAAAACGATCTGTCATATCACCTACTTTTACAATCGAAAAGGCCATTGCCATTCCGACTCCCATATTGTCGCTTAGATAACGTTCGTAATTTATTTCCGGCATACCAGCAATAGCCATCAGGAAGTTCATTCGTACTTCATTGTTCTGCTGATCAACAGAAAAATCATTACGTTGACCAAATGCACTTTGGGAAAACATTAAAATTAAAACACCAAGAATAAGCTTTGTCTTCATTTGTAAACGAGTTGTTATTAATCCATTAAATTATTGAAACTATTCTCTCTTCTGATTCACACTAAAAAGCTTGAGCATTCGGTGCACGAAAGCACTTTTTGAGAGCAACAATTATAATATCACCCATCAATATATTGAGAGTTGTATGCCTAAGCCTCCTTTTATTTCACCGAAAAACGGTAAATCGTTCTTGATTTGAATTTTTCTCCAGGATTAAGTACCGTCGTTGGGAAACCCGGTTGATTAGGACTATCAGGAAAGTGTTGTGTTTCGAGAGCAAAAGCCGAACGGGTACTGGTTGGTTTCTCTCCATTGTCGATTGCTTTTTTCCATTGCATTCCACCCATACCCGAATAGAATTGCAAACCCGGCTGATCGGTAATAACTTCCATCACACGCCCGCTTTGGGGATCATAAACCGTTGCGCAAACTTTGGCTTTGCTGTTAAGTACGTAGTTATCATCATATCCCTGAAACACACCATTATTAAATGTTTCTCCAATTTTATATCCGATAGGATGAGGTGTGGTAAAATCGAACGGGGTATCTTTCACCGGACGAATTTCACCGGTAGGTATTCGTGCCGGAGTCGACGGAGTATATTTCGAAGCATTCATTGTAAGGATATGGTCGAAAATATAGCCTTTGCCTACTCCGTGAAGATTGAAATAAGCATGATTGGTCACATTGATTACCGTTTTTTTGTCCGTAGATGCTGCATAATCAATAATAATTTCGTTTTTATCCGTCCATGTGTAAGTAACCGAAATGTTGACTGTTCCAGGAAATCCCTCTTCCATATCAGGACTAACATACGAGAAACGGACTGCCGGTTGCTTGCTGCCTGTCACAACTTCAGAGCTCCATTCTTTGGAAAACCATCCGTTACGGCCACCATGTAATGTATTCGGACTATTGTTGGGCGTCAACTTATATTCAACGCCATCCAGTGTAAATTTCGCATTGGAAATCCGGTTGGCAAAACGGCCGATACTGGCTCCACCAAATGCATCGCCTCTCAAAAGTGATTCCAGTTTTTCCGATCCGGTAGTAACATTGTCTTTATTTCCATTTTTATCAGGTACTTCAATTCTGACAATGCGTGCGCCATAGTTGGTCAGTTTCAACACATTCCCTGCTTTATTTAAGAGAGTATAAAGACATACTTCATTCCCATTATGCTCTCCCAGCACTTCTTTGTTAACTTTCTGGCTTGCTTGTAAAAAAGCAATACTACACAACAGCAAAACGGCTGTACAAACTAATAATTTTTTCATCTGTATATGATATTATTTTTAAAGGTTGAACGAATAGATAATTCAAGCGTAGACATAAAAGCAACTAAGCGGACAAAACAAGAATTTCATCTTACGTAATTTCATCGGTTTTGATTTAACACTCCATTCATAATGCATATTCATTCCTAAATATGTAATAAAGCACAATACACCAATCCACGCGAAGCAGCAACAGAACATGTTACTCACTATTATAAAACAAGTTACAAACGCAATCACTTCTTTTTCACATGAAAGTTAAATGCGAAAGTTTATTCAATTAAAAGCATCTATATGAGAATCAATTATGACTTTTGAGGCTATATTTGAAAACTATGTTTTTCTCTTCTCAAACAAAATAAAGCTTGAAGTGTTTTCATGGTTTTTCAAAAAAACGAAACTATCCCAAATATCTAAAGAGAAAAATGGTAGTTGAGTCATCAATGACAAACTACAGAAAGGAGCGTAACCTGCTCCTTTCGCTATTTTTAAGTCCAGCTCTCCTTTTATAGACTGATTCTGCTATTTTCGTTTAAAGAGGCCGCTTAAATTTATCACCAAACTTCCAAGCAAAAGCACAATCAGACAAATCCTAACAATTTCAAAGTACTTAATCCGTTCAAATTGCTTACAGAATATCAGGGCAATAATGGTCAGAATGACTATTGGAACAGAAAGATACTGTAATGATTCAATTGTATTCTTTTTCATGGTGAACAGGTTTAAGGTTTCATCGATTCAGGCTTGAAGACTCTCTCAATTACTTCTCATTAAAGATACTTAGTTTTTCCACAAAACTCAATCTTTTTGCTGAGACATTGTTTTACCACTTCTAAAGCAGTTAACTACAGAATTACAAACCCCTATTTATCTTACACGACCACCGCACACCCATGTTCTCCGGTAATAATCTTCATCCAGATCACTTACAACAACACCTTTAGACGTGGATGTATGCAAGAACTTATGATCCTTCAGATAAATTCCCACATGGTTAACGTATGCCGATGACTTACCACTTGTATTAAAAAAAGCAAGATCGCCTTCTTTCAGTTTATCACGACTAATCCTCTCGCAATTTTTGCGGAGCATTGCTAACGAATTCCGTTCGATAGTTTTACCATAAACGGTTTTATAAATAGTATACACAAGAAAGGAACAATCCACCCCGCTATGCGACATACCTCCATCTACGTGCGGGACATGCAACCAGGAAGCTGCTTCTTTGTACAGGGCTGCATTATCGCTTCTGTCTCTATATAAGCCTAATGCCTCATATACTGCTTTATTTTGTTGCTTTTCAATATGTTTCGACGTACTGCATGACACAAACAAAAACAGTCCGAGACATCCGCACACGATACTATTAAAGTTTAACGGCCGTTTAATGATATCTGACATATTTTTCGCGAATTATTCATAATCGAATCAACTCACAAACTTACAATTTATTTAGCATTTTCTGCAAAAAACGACCACAATATCTCCTTCAAATGGAAGTTTGCGACACCATCTCACAAAAAAAGGTCTTTGGCAATACCAAAGACCTTTATCCACAACCCTATTTATTAAACCCGTTTATTTCAACGCTGCCAAAGCTGCAGTGTAATTCGGTTCCTGTGTTACTTCAGGCACCAGTTCTGTGTAAACAACTTTACCGTCTGCATCCACCACAACAACTGAACGAGCCAGTAACCCTTTCAATGGACCATCAACCATCAATACGCCATAATTGGCTGCAAATTCGGGATTACGGAATGCAGAAACTGTAACCACATTCTCGATACCTTCGGCAGCACAAAAACGACCTGCGGCAAAAGGCAAATCCACAGAGACTCCCAGCACCACTGTATTTTCAAGACCAGCTGCATCTTTATTAAACTGACGCACGGAGGCAGCACAAACACCGGTATCGATGCTTGGGAAAATATTCAGCAATACTTTTTTACCCTTAAAATCTTTCAATGATACTTCAGAAAGATCTCGTTTTACCAGTGTAAAATCAGATGCTACACTGCCAACTGCAGGAAGTTCTCCTCCTACATTTATTTTCAACTCGCCTTGTAATGTTACTGTTGCCATAATTTGTTTCTTGTTTAAAGTTTAGTAAATACTTTTTCTTTTAGCTATTCATTTTCGGTCGTTACCGATAAGATTTTCTTCAAATACTCTCTCAGAGTTACTATCTCGTAATCGCTCATTTTAATATGACACTTGATATGCGCCGGAATTTTTTCTGCCTCTTCCTCCAGCTGACGCCCCTTTTCTGTTAGTGCTATATCAACAGAACGTTCATCATCTACAGAACGTTTACGGGTAAGAAGTCCGTTGGCCTCCATCCGTTTCAACAAAGGAGTAAGCGTTCCGCTATCCAACCAAAGCAATTGTCCCAACTGTTTTACAGTAACGATTTCCCGCTCCCACAACACCATCATAACCAAATATTGAGGATAGGTAAGTTCAAGGCTCTCTAACAACGGCCTGTAAAAACCGGTTATTTGCCGTGACAAAACATATAAAGGAAAACATAACTGATTATCGAGCCTGAGGAATTCTGACATAAATACGTTCGTTTTGGTTGTGCAAAATTAATTGTAGCAAAACCAAAATGCTAATTATTATAGTTAAATATCACTAACGCATATTACAATCACTATTTTTCAAACATTTATAAACACATAACAAAATACCACACAGATATTTTTAATTGTGCAAAACCATTATAACACCCCAACACTACTATTAAAATCATTAATTATGGAAGGTCATGCAATCACATTGTTTCATGAAGGTTTGATGAAGAATCAAAAAAGAAAGAAAGAAAATTTGACCATCATTTGATTTTCCACTACCTTAGCACACGTTTTAAAATAACACTGTATTACCTTAAAAATACTCCCTTGTACTGATGTTTCACTCTACCGGAACATAGCACCTGGGGGCATTTATTTCACACATTAAAAAGCAATATGATGATAAAAAAATGCTTAACGCTACCTGTGATGTTGATCGTTACCTGTGCTATGTTATTTGCACAGAAAAGTACCCCCGCCGCAACTCCGTTAGAACGCCCGAAACTTGTTGTGGGAATTGTTGTTGACCAAATGCGATGGGATTATCTCTACCGCTTTTATAACAAATACGAAAATGGAGGTTTCAAACGCCTGTTAAATGAGGGATTTGCCTGTCAGAACACCATGCTCAACTATATTCCGTCGGTAACAGCAATTGGGCACACCACCATTTTCACCGGCTCAGTTCCATCAATTCATGGTATAGCCGGCAATGACTGGATTGACTACAAAACAGGAAAATCAGTCTATTGCACGGACGATCAGACAGAAAACAGTGTCGGTTCTGAAAGCAAAGCCGGCAAAATGTCCCCCCGCAAACTATTAGCCACAACCATTACAGACGAACTGCGCATGGCTACCAATTTCCAATCGAAAGTGGTTGGGGTTTCTCTCAAAGACCGGGCATCTATCATTCCGGCAGGACATAACCCTACCGGGGCTTTCTGGATGGATGACGCAACAGGCCGCTTTATCACAAGCACTTATTACATGAAGGAATTACCTGCTTGGGTTAATACTTTCAACGCATCAAAACCCATTGAAAAATTGCTTGCTAACGGATGGAACACACTGCTACCGATCAACGAATACACCGAAAGCACCGCCGACGACGTTTCATGGGAAGGTACCCTGAAAGGAGCCGCTAAACCCGTATTCCCTTACGATGCAAAAAAAGCCTATGAACTCGATCACGGAACATTGCGCCAGATGCCTTTCGGCAACACTCTCACACTTCAGTTTGCACGTGCTGCAATTGACGGCTATAAACTGGGGCAAGAAAAAAACTGTGACTTTTTAACCATAAACTGTGCATCTACTGACTATTCCGGTCATCTGGTAGGCCCCAATGCTATCGAAATCGAAGATGTTTATCTCCGACTTGACCGCGACCTTGCCGGTTTCTTTTCCTATCTTGATCAAAAAATCGGCAAAGGCAACTATCTTGTATTTCTCACTGCGGATCACGGTGCTGCAAACGCAGAGGGTTTTCTGGAATCAAATAAAATGCCAACAGGATTTCTCTCAAAAGGTTTTGATGCTTCTATCGGAGACATGTTAAAACAAAAATTCGGCGGAGACAAACTGATTATTTCCGTAGATAACTTTCAGGTATATTTCAACAAAGCACGTATCGATAGTCTCAACCTGGATTTTGATAAAATCAAAGCCGCTACAGTAGATTTTCTGATGCAACAGGATGGCATTCAGTATGCTGCCGATCAGGATAAGATTTCCACAACCTCCATCCCTGCGATTGTAAAAGAGATGATGATAAATGGTTATAACCAACAACGAAGTGGTTCGGTCGTTATGATCACCAAACCCGGATGGCTCCCCTACTATTCAAAAAAGGGGACAACACACAGCGTCTGGAATCCATATGACACCCATATACCACTTATATTTATGGGATGGAAAATAAAACCCGGTTTTACCACCCAAGCCACACATATGACTGACATTTCGGCCACAGTTGCTGCTCTGCTTCACATACAAATGCCTAACGGGTGCATTGGACAACCCATAACACCCATCTGCAACAAATAAAAAGCAAAAGGCTCCTGTCTGATATCCACATCGGGCAGGAGCCTTCTTCTTTATCGAAACCGCTCCCTTCTTCCTCTGGTTTATCCTCACACAGAACACAATAAAAGATAAAAACGAAAAAAATTACCACGAATATTATCCTTCTATCAAAATATTCGCTTATGTTTGCATAAAATTTCCGTGTACGGACACGTTTTTCAATCTCTAAATCCTCTAATCTTTATAGTAAACAAACTATTATAAACAATATCAGTAAAAGTTTATTCGGTTCAATACTGATAGAGATACCGGTTTCGGGATAAATACTACTTAAAATCACCGGACATAGAATAATTCTTTATCTATTTTTATAAATTTGCAGCAGATTTAATTTGTAACCATACACACCATTACACAAAAAACCATGAAACGAATCTTTTTGATTTCACTATCCTTTCTTTTGACCATCACTGTTTTTGCGCAAACACGCACCATGTATCTCAACTGGGCTGCAAACGTGGCTCAATCAGACATGAAACGCAATCCTGAAGGTTGGATGATCGATTTCAACAAAACTCCTAAATGGGACTATTGTCAGGGACTGATGTGTTCTGCTTTATTAAAATTAAATGCCCTCACAAAAGATAAAACCTACTATGACTATGTGCTGAAATTCGGAGACTACATGGTTGACAACGACGGAAATGTTCTCACCTATAAAGCATCAGAAAACAGTCTCGACCGCATCAACGGAGCCAAATTCATCTTTACACTCTACGACAAAACGCTGAAACTAAAATACTACAAAGCCATTGAAGCGTTCCGGGCACAACTCAAGACCCACCCCCGAACAAGCGAAGGTGGATTTTGGCATAAAGCCATATACCCAAATCAAATGTGGCTCGACGGCATCTACATGGCATCGCCTTTTTTAGCTGAATATGCAAAGCGCTTTAATGAGAAAGAAACATTTGATGACGTTGCAAAACAGATCCTTTTAATTGCCAAACACACATACGATCCCAAAACAGGACTTTACTACCATGCCTGGGACGAAAGCAAAACTCAGGAATGGGCAGACAAAATAACAGGCTGCTCTCCCAACTTCTGGAGCCGCAGCATCGGATGGTACATGATGGCCATTGTAGATGTACTGGACTATCTACCGCTGAATCACCCACAACGCCCCGCCATCAAACGCATATTCAGCAATCTGACCAAGAGCTTGTTAAAGTATCAGGACAAAACAACCGGACTGTGGTATCAGGTAACCGACAAACCCGGAGCTGAAGGGAATTATCTGGAAAGTTCTTCTACCGCCATGTTCATGTATGCCATTACCAAAGCGGCTAATAAGGGATATATAGAACCGAGCTATTTTGCCATTTCAAAAAAAACATTTAATCTTTTCATAAAAAATGCCACCCGCATCGACACTGACGGCTCCTACAACATAACCAAGGCCTGTGCTGTTGCCGGACTTGGAGGAACCCCCTATCGTAGCGGAACATATGATTACTACATTCACGAACCCCAACGTGATAACGACCCGAAAGTAATCGGACCTTTCATTCTTTGGTGCTGTCAATTAGCAATGATTGCGAAATAAAAAACAGGCTTTCCCATTGTGTATAATTAACCTTATATACAATAAAATATCAACATCATTGTTATTTAATTGAAAAAAATTATTACATTTGCGCTTTCGTGTTCGTGCACGCAATTATCGTGTTCGAGCACGGATGCATAAAAAAGGAAATGAGCAGAATAAAGCTCATGTCTGACCAGAAAGTTATTCGCCTAAATAACCTCAATTTCTTAAATTTAACAACCATGCAAACAAAAAAGAAAAGAAAACTCACACACTATCTGTGTATTATGGTTATGTCCACAATGGCTGTTACGGCCTGGGGACAAGCCAAGTCTGTTAGCGGAACCGTGAAAGACGGAAAAGGAGATGCCGTTATTGGAGCCAGTGTTGTCATTAAAGGCAGTAGTACAGGAACCATTACGGATGTAGACGGAAATTTCAATTTATCCATACCGGCCTCTGCCAAGGCTTTAGTAGTCTCCTACATCGGGATGGAAACACTTGAAGTTCCTATCACCGGAAAACCAATGACGATTACGCTAAAAGAAAGCTCCATTGCTCTGAATGAAGTAGTGGCAATCGGTTATGGCGTAGTTAAGAAAAGAGACCTTACCGGATCAGTTGCTTCCGTAAAAGCGGACGAAATAGCAAAAACATCTACCAGCAATGCAATGCAGGCAATGCAGGCTCGTGTTCCTGGACTGGACGTAATGCAATCGAGCGGTCAGGCAGGAGCTGGTGTACGCATTCAACTTCGCGGGAACCGTTCCATCACTGCAAGCAACTCTCCCCTTATTCTGGTCGACGGTGTGGAATACGGTTCAACCCTCGACATTAGCCCTTCGGATATCGAATCTATGGAAGTATTGAAAGATGCTTCTTCTACAGCTATCTATGGTACCCGGGGTGCTAACGGTGTAATCATCATCACTACGAAAAGAGGGAAATCGGGAGCTACCAAAGTAAGTGTCAATTCCTACCTCTCATTCAACTCTCCGACCAACGTACCAAAAGTTATGTACGGAGACAAAGAAGTTCAACGATTGGTTGACAAGGCCAATTATCAAGCCGATGCTCTTTCCGGAAAATGGGGCACAAGTAATTTGACTCCTCAAAATGTATTGACGGAAAGTCTGGCCGATTTCACTGAATATGGTATTTATCAGGACAAATCCTACACTAACTGGCTGGATATTATTATGCAAAACGGCCTGACTAAAAATGTGGAAACTTCAGTTTCAGGAGGCAACGAAAAAACCAATTTCAGTCTCTCTCTTGGTGGCATGTTCGACGAAGGTTTGCAGAAAAATGACAAACAAAACCGTTACAATGTCAAAATGAGCATCGACCATAAGATCAGTAAATATTTCAAAACCGGAGCAAGCATTTTGTATACTTATAAAGATAATGATGCTGCAAGCAGTAGCGTATATTCACAATCTTTGAAGATGACCTCTATCACTCATCCTTATACAGCCGACGGAACTCTCATTGCAGCTCCGAATCCCCGTTACGCTGCACACTGCAACCCGCTTCTCGATCAGATAGACGGAGCTTATGCAAACAATACAGAGTCGACCCGCTTCTTCGGCAGCAGCTATCTGGAAGTGACTCCAATTAAAAATATGGTTTTTAAATCAAACTTTGCTGTTGACCGTTCCACCAGCCGTAACGGACAATACATCGACTTTGAAAGTGTAGAACGCTATCAATCTCCTCACACAAGCTATATTTCCTTAGGGTCTAACAAAAGCACCGGCTTCACATGGGACAACACCCTGAACTACAACACTAACTTCGGAGGTTCAAAACACGACCTGACAACATTAATAGGACAAAGTCTAAATCAAAATGTATCAGAATCTCTCAACACCTATGGTTCATGCGGTGCCGAACACTATTACACCAATCTGTTTTATGATGTAACCAAAATTACTACTCCAACCGTTAAAAGTACGTATGTTAAGCAGTCAATGCTATCATTCTTCGGCCGTTTGAATTATAAATTTAACGATAAATATCTGTTAACCGCCTCTCTTCGTGCTGATGGCTCGTCAACTCTTGCCGACGGACACAAATGGGGGTACTTCCCATCCACAGCTCTTGCCTGGAGAATGAATGATGAATCATTCCTGAAAGATGTTAAATGGTTAAGTAATTTAAAATTACGTACTTCCTGGGGGATTTCCGGTAATGCCGCTGTTGATCCTTACAGCACTTTAGCTGCACTGGGTTATAACCCTGTTTATTATTATATGGGCACCAGTTCTATTGCCGGATATTTGCCAAGCTCTTTAGGTAATAAAGATTTGAAATGGGAAACTACTCAGGCCTATAACTTCGGCGTTGATTTCGGATTCCTCAATAATCGCATCTCCGGATCTATTGAATATTACACGAGTCATACCAGCGATTTATTGTATCAAAAAATTGCACCTGCTTCCTCGGTATATCCCAGCGTTATCGCCAATATTGGAGAAACCAAAGGCCATGGTATAGAAGTTGCGCTAAATACGCTAGTTGTAAAAAACAAAAACTTTTCTTGGGATATCAATTGGTCATATTCTTCATCAACTGATAAAATCACCAAATTAACGGATGGTGTAACGAAAAACATTAACGGAACTATAGGTCAAATTGTAGGTCAGCCCGTAAAAATCTACTACGACTACAAATCGAATGGTTGTTGGAATGTTGGAGAATATGCAAATTTTCTGACCGATTGGCAATCTCGTCATCAAGGGCAAACCATAGGCTATCCTTCTGGATATGGCACCCCCGGAACGCTCAAATTGATAGACAGCAATGATGATGGAAAATTTGATGATAACGATAAATACATCTACAATCAATCTCCTAAGCACATTATTGGCATGAACAACAATTTCACATACAAAGATTTCTCTTTGTCGGTACTTGTATATGCTCGTTTAGGTGGTTATATTTCTTATGGAATGAACTCTCAGCTCAACTACGAGTCGGCTAACTGGGGAGATATTGATTATTGGACACCAACTAACGTAACCGCCAAATTCCCGAGTCCGGGCGCTCCAAGTGCAATGTTCGCCAGCTACGGTTCGTCATTAATGTATGAAAAAGCTGATTATGTAAAAATCAAAGAGATCAACCTTAGCTATTCTCTGCCGAAGAAATTATTGTCTAACGTGGGCATTGAAAGATTAAAAATTTACGCCTCACTAAAGAATTTTATCACTTTCAGCAAAATAGATAATTATGACCCAGAACGCGGTGGTTCCATTGCCTTCCCTTTGGCAAAACAAGTAGTAGTAGGTCTTAATCTTGATTTCTAATCCTAAATATCAACTCAAAATGAAAAAATACATCTATATATCCTTAACAGCCTTAACCATTTCATTGGGATTTACATCCTGTAATAGTTTCTTGGAGGAAGATAACAAAGCCGGACAAACAGCCGATCTCGCTTACTCTACATCTTCCGGAATTCAAGGGTTAATGGCCTCCTGCTATAGCTTTTCGCGTGGATGGTACGGTAAAGAAGCCGGATTAGGTCTCTCAGAGATGGGAACCGACCTCTTTTACTATGGTTATGACAACAAGCAAAAGTCCTTGAACTCATACAACATCACGGCTCAGAGTCTCGATGACAACACTGCTGATAACCCATGTTTGGATCAATATTGGGAAATGTTTTATTGCGCAGTTGATGCTTGCAACAATGCTCTGGTTTATATTCCCAAGAACACGGCCATCAGTGCAACTGCCCGCAACCAATATCTCGGTGAGGCTTATTTTTTACGCGCCTTTTATTACTGGCACATGGTGAATATATGGGGACCGGTTCCTTACAACACTGTTCCTTTTGACAAGGTAGTAACCACAGCATCCCGTATGCCCGAAGAACAGGTTTACAGCAACATGTTGGCCGACCTGGACAAATCGATCGAAGCTTTCAATGCTGCTAATTACAAAGTAAAGACCGACGGCAGAGCCAACTACTGGGCTGCCCGTGCGTTGAAAGCTCGTGTATTGTTATATGCTGCTTCATGGTTAGGAAAAAACAGCATCACTACCAACACCAGTTATACAGGAAAAGATCTCTATGCCTTGGCACAAGCGGAAGCCGAAGCGGTAATCGGAAGTAATATTGCTTCATTCTACGATAATTATGCAGACACCTGGTCGATGAAGAACGAAGATATTGCCACCAACAAAGAATCAATTTGGGGTGTGAGATACGATTACGACCTGACAACAACTGTAAACTGCATTCCTTATCGTTACAAAACCGATGCAAGTGGAAGTACGTTGTCATACAATGGTTTGATTACCCGAACCGGTTACTCTCGCGGAGGTAGTGCTATGTTATTGATGTTTGTATCCATGTGGAACAACGGAGCATCTGATTTGGGTGGTGACGGCAAAGAAGTATTCGTTCGTACTTTAGGAACGGACAAAACCATGTACGTGACCAACACAAAAACCAAACAAAGTGTTTATGTAGCCGATACTTACTCACCTTACGGACGTGGATTCACCCGTTATCTCCCATCTGTCTATTTGTGGAAACTGTTTGACAAATACCGTGCAACCGACCAACGTACTAACGCTACCCTTTTGGAAGCGTATACCATCGCCAAAGGTTTGGAAGGTAGTTCTACAAAATACCCCAATATGCAGGACACAGCAATTTATTATTGTCCGTTAGACGGTAATTCTCCGGCAGGTCTTGCTAAACAGGCGTGGGCTAAGAACCGTTACCGTATTCAGTTCTTGAACAACGGAGATATTCCCGTGTACACATCTTCAGACCCGGCTACCGCTAAACCGACCGAAGCAGCAAAAGCAAGCTCTGATGTCTACAAAGATACCCGTTACAATACTTACAAAATCGGAGGATGGTGTTCTTATCCCGGCATCAAAAAATTCCTGGACAATGTATATGATCCCAAATATCCTACCAATGATATATCTTTTCGCGATGCTATCGTATTACGCCTTGCAGAAATGTACCTGATCAAGGCAGAGTGCCAGTTAGCAAGCGGAGATAATGGAGGTGCGCTTAATACCCTCAATCTATTACGTGCAAAACGTGCTATCTCGGGCAAAGACAACTCTATTTCCGGAACCGTAACCATCAACACTATTCTTGATGAACGTGCCATGGAGTTGTGCGGCGAACAACAACGCTGGTTTGACCTGAAACGTACACACACATTGGTTGACCGGGTAAAAGCTTACAACGCTCAGGCTTCGGGACAGGTGAAGGATATTCATTATCTGCGTCCGATTCCGCAAGCTCAAATCGATGCTGTTTCGAATAAAGAAGATTTCAAACAAAACACAGGATATTAATTATCGATTACGATCAACTCTCATAAAACAATAATCTGGCTTTTTAAAGTCAGATTATTGTTTTTATCTTTTCTACAGTATTTTTGTAACAATCTCAATTTAAGGCATGAAACGATTGATACTATTTCCTCTCTGGGCTTTTTCGCTTGTCCTTTTTGCACAAATGCCAGAAAACACACCTTCTAATATCCTGAAATATAAAGAGGTATGCAAAAGTCACATTTACAAAGAGATGAAAGGAATGTACCGCGAACCCGGCGGTGCGCTAAAATATCCGTTTCTTGCTCCCGGGAGTTCCCAATATCTCGATATGCTGTGGGACTGGGACTCGTGGTTAAGTAATGTTGCCCTGAAACAAATTCTGCTCGAAAACGGGACCGAAAAAGACAAACAACAGGCTCTTCAATACGAAGAGGGCTGCGTACTCAACTTCTTGAGCTATGGCGGCATGGATGGATGGATTCCCATCTGGATAGAGCGCAACGCTCCTTCTCGTGCCGAAATGCTGTCTAAACGAAATCCATGGAAAAGCAACATGCACAAGCCTCAACTAGCTCAACATGCAGCTTTCATCACCAAATACAACAATAATAACGCCGAATGGCTGCGCGAAAATTTCTATCAGCTGCAAGCATTTGTCGACAAATACCTCAACTTTCACAGGCACAAAGCTACCGGACTAATGTACTGGGAGACCGATGAAGCCATTGGTGTAGACAACGATCCTTCCACTTTCTTCCGTCCCGATGAAAGTTCGGCTTCTATCTTCCTCAACGTAATGATGTACAAGGAAGTGAAAGCCATGGCTTATCTGGCTTCCTGCCTCCACCTCGACGAGATCGCCCGTCAATATGAAAAAGAGGGAAACAACCTCTACAATGCTATACAAAATAATTGCTGGGATCCGCGTGATGGTACTTTCTATAGCGTAGATCTCAATCTTAGACCGGTTGAGAAGCCTGACATCAAATCGCTTCAACCGAACATGCTGATCCTGCACGTGGGGCAACCCCGGAACTACGATTGCCTCTTGCAACGTTTCGATGTATGGAGCAGCTTTCTGCCTATGTGGGCCGGTATTGCAACACAGGAACAGGCAAAACGGATGGTAGTTCATTACCGTGACACAGCGACTTTCAATGCTCCTGCCGGCATTCGTTCGCTATCGAAGCTTGAAAAAATGTACAACGTCCGTGCCAGTGGTAATCCCTCGTCGTGGCAAGGTCCGGTCTGGATTATTGCCAACTACCTGACATTCCGTGGACTGGTTAACTACAACTATACTGACGAAGCCCGCGAACTGGCTCAAAAGACAATTCTGTTACTTGGTCGCGATTATGAACGCTTCGGAGCTTTACACGAATATTATTTGCCCGAAAACGGAGAACCTGTGCTTAATACCGGCTTTCAGAACTGGAATCTACTGGTATTGAACATGATTGCCTGGATGGATGGCAAACCTTTCATCACTGAATTCTAAACACTAACCACATCAATAACCAATTTATTAATTATGCAAAAGAAACTTCTTTCATTATTTGCGGTAATTTTTCTCGCATCGTTTTGTAGCGTTTATGCAGGTCCCTGGGAGGATATGGCACAACTTGCCCAAAGCATCAAGCAGACCTCATTCCCCGACAAAAGTTTCAACGTCGTAAAATACGGAGCATCAGAAAAAAATCCAAGTATTAAGAATACGAAGGCAATCAATGCCGCCATCGTGGCCTGTAACAAAAAGGGCGGTGGTAAAGTAATCGTTCCCAAAGGCGTGTACGTTACCGGCCCGATAACTCTTTTAAGTAATGTCAATCTCTGTATCGAAGAAGGTGCCGAATTACGTTTCACCACCAATTATGCTGAATATCTGCCTACCGTACTCACCCGTTGGGAAGGTCTCGATTGCTACAATTATCACCCGTTGATTTATGCTTTCAAAGCAACCAACATTGCTATTACCGGCAAGGGAATCATCAATGGTCAGGGGTCAAACACGGCATGGTGGAACTGGAATGGCAACAAGCTGTTTGGATACAAAGATGGCGAACCTTCGCAAAAAACTACCGGTCGTGCGGCTCTGATGAAAATGAGCGAAGAGAATGTCCCGGTTGAAAAGCGCCAGATGGGCGAAGGGAATTATCTCCGCGCGCAACTCATCAACTTTGTACAATGCAATACAGCAAAAATCGAAGGCGTAACATTACAGAATTCTCCTTTCTGGGTAATCCATCCGCTTTTAACCAACGATCTGACCGTTCGCAACGTTACCATCGAAAGTCTCGGACCCAACAGTGACGGTTGCGATCCTGAGTCGTGCAAGAACGTATTGATTGAAGGCTGCACATTCGATGACGGCGACGACTGCATTGCTATCAAATCGGGACGCAACAACGACGGTCGCCGCTGGAACATCCCGAGCGAAAACATCATCGTGCGCAACTGTAAGATGAAAGCCGGACACGGTGGCGTGGTTGTAGGAAGTGAAATTTCGGGTGGCTACAAAAACCTCTACGTAGAAAATTGCGAAATGGATAGTCCCGAACTCGACCGCATCATCCGCATCAAATCGAATACCTGCCGCGGCGGTGTTGTCGAAAACGTATTTGCACGCAACGTTAAAGTAGGCCAGTGTAAAGAAGCCGTGCTGAAAATCGACTTGCAGTACGAACCTAACGAACCGTGCAAACGCGGTTATGTGCCGGTGGTTCGTAATGTCAATCTCGAAAATGTCACCTGCCAGCAAAGTAACTATGGTGTAAGCATCGACGGGCTGGAAGATGCCAACTGTGTAAACAACATCAACCTGAAGAATTGCGATTTTCGTGGAGTGAAATACAACTCGAACGATATTAAGGGTGCTGTAAACGTAAATTTCGAAAACGTACGCATCAATAACACCATTATTTCTTCGAAAAAAATCTCAACTGTGTTTTCTCCATTAACAAAATAAAGGACTTAAAAATCATTATTCGCCCAACTCATTGAACAAAGTCTTATACACCTTGTTCAATGAGTTTTGCTGTAACCTAAGCCCGCTTACTCTAAAAATTGAGTAATTTTGAAACTCTTAATTGTAAATCATCCTATTTATGTTTAAACACACATTTTTAACTCTTTGTGCCGGCCTATTCCTCTCCGTAAATGCACAAAACACCACCAATATCCCCGGTTATCTTTATACCAATCTTCCTTTTCAGATGGAACAGGTGAAAACTCCGGTTTTTCCTGCCAATAATGTATCCATCGTCGATTTCGGAGCAAAAAACGATGGAAAAACCGACAATACTCAGGCTTTTGCGAAAGCCATCAATGCCATTGTTGCCAAAGGCGGAGGAACAGTTGAAGTTCCTGCCGGAACCTGGGTTACCGGCCCTATTGTATTGAAAAGCAACGTGCGTATCAATACTGCGAAAGAGGCCACCGTCCTCTTTTCGACCGACAAAAGCCTTTACCCTGTCATCAAAGCCAACTTCGAAGGACTGGAGACCTACCGTTGCCAGCAACCCATCTCGGCAGATGGTGCCCAAAACATTGCCATCACTGGTGAAGGCACATTCGACGGCTCGGGACAGGCCTGGCGTCCGGTAAAGAAATCAAAAGTAAGCGAAGCTCAATGGAACGCGCTGGTTGCGTCCGGTGGAGTGCTTAGCGAAAATAAATCTACCTGGTGGCCTTCCGAAGGAGCCTACAAAGGCAGCCAGCTATCTACCGACCAAAATGTCCCCAATGTAAAAGATGAAGCCGGATGGCAAGCAATCAAGGATTACCTGCGCCCCATCATGGTCGATCTGGTGAATTGCAAAAATGTGCTGATAGAGGGGGTTACCATCCAGAATTCACCTTCGTGGACCGTTCACCCGCTCATGTGTCAAAATGTGATTATTTCCAACGTCAACATACAAAATCCTGCATGGGGACAAAACACCGACGGCATAGATATTGAATCCTGTAAAAACGTAGTTCTCTACAAAAGCACTTTCAATGTAGGCGACGACGGTATTTGTGTGAAATCGGGCAAAAACGAATCGGGCCGCAAACGCGGTATTCCAACAGAGAACCTCATTGTGGACGGATGTACAGTGTATCATGCTCACGGAGGTTTTGTGGTTGGCAGCGAAATGTCGGGTGGTGTAAAAAACGTGAAGGTTACCAACTGTAACTTCAAGGGTACCGATGCAGGTCTGCGCTTCAAAAGTACCCGCGGACGTGGCGGCGTTGTCGAAAACATCACCATCGAAAATATCAACATGAACGACATCGTGGGAGATGCCGTCTTGTTCGACCTGTTTTACGGAGGAAGTAAAAACAAGGACGAAAAGGTGAAAGCCGACGAAACGACACCTGTTTTCAAGGATATTACCATGAAAAACATAACGTGTAACGGAGCTAAAAGAGCGTTATTCTTCAACGGATTGCCGGAGATGAATCTCGAAAACATTTCGCTCGAGAACGGAATGTTTGTTGCCAATGAAGGAGGAAAAATCAGCGAATCGACCAATGTAACGCTGACTAACGTTGTGCTTAAAACTCCGTCGACACCCAATCTGATTATCAACAACTCTCAATACATCACGCTGGTCAACATCATGTTTCCTGACGCTAACAAACCTATTATCAATGTCAGTGGAATGAACAGTCAGTATATTTCCATACAACGTTCGGCCGGAATCACTTACAAAAACATTAACTGGAGCGACCACGCATCAAAAGATTCTGTTGAAGTGCGGGGTTGGTAAATAAATCCACCTGTATAACTGATACATTGTGTTGTTGAACACACACAATTTTCCAATCACTCATTATGAAGAAATTCTCAATATTGCTTTCTATCGTCGCGGTGCTGACCGTGCTGATTGCGGCGAAACCAAAGCCTATCAAAATATTTATGGCCGGCGATTCCACCATGGCCGACAAACCCATAGAGGGGAATCCCGAACGCGGATGGGGAATGGTGCTTCCCTCCTATTTCAACGAAAATGTAATCGTCGAAAACCATGCCCGCAACGGACGCAGCACCCGTTCATTCATCAGGGAAGGACGCTGGGATACACTGATGAGCCGTGTAAGTACTGGCGATTACGTAATCATTGAGTTCGGACACAATGATGAAAAGGTAGATACCGATCGCGGCACTACCCTCTACGATTTCAAGGCCAACTTCAAAAAATTTATTGCCGATGTACAGGCAAAAGGAGCCACTCCGATTATCTGTACCCCGATAGAACGTCGCAAGTTTGATGCAAACGGCAAATTTGTCGATCAGCACGGGCAATATCCCGAACAAATTCGTAAGCTGGCTAAAGAAGAGAATGTGGCCTTTATTGACTTGCAGCTTACCACACGGGCACTAATCGAAAGCAAAGGCCCGGAAGAGTCGAAGAAACTCTTCCTGCACATTGCTCCGGGCGTGTACAAACTGGCTCCCAAAGGCCGGGAAGACGACACGCACATGTCGGTAGATGGCGCCATGGAGGTAGCTAAAATGGCTGTGGAAGGATTCAAAACGTTGGGTCTTAAATCGCTTACCGATAATCTTCGTCCCGAGAAAGAGGTAAAAGTAACCTTTACCCAACCTTTTAACGAATTAAAATAACGGAAATACCATCAGCAATTGTGTACTTATAAACATTGAACACAAAACAGTATTATGATAAAATCTTTTTTCCTTGCGGGACTTTGTTCTATCTCTCTCGCAGTTAGCGGTCAAAACTATACTTCAAAGGTATGGCAACCCGATTTGGGCAACGGATTGTACAAAAATCCTGTTATCTATGCCGACTATTCCGATCCTGATGTTTGCCGTGTCGGAGATGACTATTATCTGGTAGCCTCTTCGTTCGCCAATGCCCCTGCCCTGCCCATTCTTCACTCGAAAGATCTGGTCAATTGGGAGATTCTCGGGTATGCACTTGATAAGGTTCCACCGACAGAACGTTTCGATAAGATGCAACACGGAAATGGTATCTGGGCGCCCAGCATTCGTTATCACAACAACGAATTTTATATATACGTAGGCGATCCCGATGCCGGATTGTATATGACCAAAGCTAAAAATCCTGCCGGTCCGTGGGAACCGCTCACCATGGTAAAAGAAGGGAAAGGATTAATCGATTGTTGTCCACTGTGGGACGAAGACGGACGCGCCTATATGGTGCATGCCTTTGCCGGAAGCCGTGCAGGGATGAAAAGTGTGTTAGCCGTATTCGAAATGAATGCCGAAGGTACCAAAGCTATCTCCGAAGACCGGCTGGTATTCGACGGACACCCCAATCATTCTACTACCGAAGGATCCAAGTTTTACAAACGCAACGGTTACTATTACATTATGTGTCCTGCCGGTGGCGTAAAACCGGGCTGGCAACTGGCCATGCGTTCGAAAAGCGTTTACGGACCCTACGAAGAACGCATCGTAATGGCTCAGGGAAAATCGGAAATCAACGGTCCTCATCAGGGTGGTTGGGTAGATACTCCCGATGGCAAACAGGATTGGTTTATTCATTTTCAGGATTTGTATGCCTACGGCCGCGTGGTGTTGCTGGAGCCAATGAAATGGGTGAACGACTGGCCGGTAATCGGCATCGACAAAGAAGGAAAAGGCTGTGGCACTCCGGTGTCCACCTATAAAAAACCGGATGTAAGCAAAACATACCCGGCGGTCAATCCGATAGAGAGCGATGAGTTTGACGAACTAACGCTTGGTAAACAATGGCAATGGCAAGCCAACCCGAATCCGCTGTGGGCTTTCTACGCCGGCAATAAAGGTTACATGCGTCTCTTCTCATGGCAGTTGCTGGGTGAAGCTAAAAACCTGTGGGATGCACCTAACCTTTTGTTACAAAAATTTCCGGCACCCAATTTCAGCGCAACGACCAAGCTGACATTTAACCCGATGTACAAAGGGGAGAAAACCGGACTGGTGGTAATGGGAATGGACTACGCCACCATCGGCATCGAAAACGGAGAAAACGGGCTGATTTTAACCCAAAATTCTTGTCTAAAGGCCGACAAAGGAGCAGCAGAAACCAACCATGCCTCAATTGATTTGAAACAATCAACCGTTTTTCTTAAGGTCGATATCAAACAGAGTCGAAACAAAAACAAAGAGGGCATTCTGCAACCGACAGGCACCTGCACGTTCAGCTATAGTCTGGATGGAAAGAAGTTCCTACCCTTCGGAGAATCGTTCAAAGCACGTGAAGGAATGTGGATAGGCGCAAAAGTGGGACTATACTGCATCCGCCCCAAGGCTATCAACGACTCAGGATATACCGATGTGGACTGGTTCCGCATTGACAAGTAAAATTTTTATATTTCTTTTCACAAAGGCTGCTTCATCGTTTTGTATGAAGCAGCCTTTTGTTTTACCTTTACAAACAAGCAAGTTACAAATCAGATCAAATCAGGCTATTTCTTATTCTTAGCTACTTTTTGTTGGCAAAATAAACGTATATTTGGCGTCGTGCATCACCCACATCATCGTTCGTCTGCGAACTCAATACTTTTGACTATGGCAACCATTATTAAAAGCGAAGAGCGGAACTTTAGCGAGAGTCCCAACAAAATAGACGGATTCAAAATCTTTACGGAACAATCGAGAGTTATGAAGGGGGTCAATCCTAAAAATCTCAATTTTGACATCCGCTTACTACAACCCCAACAATGCTCTGCTCCTTATCATTTTCATCGTTTTTCGGAAGAGCTGTTTGTAATACTTTCAGGCTCGTGTACGCTGAGAACTCCTAATGGTTTTGATACTGTTAGCGTGGGCGACATTCTGTTTTTTGAAATGGGAGAGTCAGGCGCTCATCAGCTTTACAACCACACGGATGCTCCGTGCACATTCCTTGACATCAGAACTTATATCGGATTTGATGTGTGCGAATATCCTGATTCCAACAAACTGTTGATTGCTCCTTCATTCGAAATATTCGCCAAGGATGCAACGCTGAACTATTTTGAAGGTGAGGAGAAAATTCCTGAAAAATGGAGAAACGAATGGAAATAAAAGCTCATTTATCAAACCCGGTCACACTACACATAATCTTATAATCAATTAAATATGAAACGAACACTATTTTTCCTTTTTGTTGCAGGGATAATTTCTATCAGCAGCCTTCATGCGCAACAGTTATACGCCGGAATGGGAGGAATAAAAACGCATTTTCAGATTTATTCCGACACTACGAATCTTGAAGTAACGGATCAGATACTTATTAAACAGGCCGAAAAAAAATCTTATCTCGATGCTGTTTATCAAGCTGGATATGGCTATGGATACGAGTCGTATCATCTGGAATTTGTCACCAACAAAGCCCTGATTGTAGAGAATTTCAAAAAGAGGGCTGGGAGAGACAATGAGAAGAAAATCAAGATGATCTTCATTGATGCCAACCACAAGGAGTTAGCCACAGTGACACGACCTTTCAGCTCAACAAATTCAACTTCTTCATCACAACCAGATAATAATTGTACCTTTTACTCCATTGATCTGATCAACATACCGCTTCTTTTGCTGGATAAAACCGCAACCATCAACCTTATCGCATTGGAAGCAATCTAAAAGTCAGTCTGTATAGGCGAAATACAATTCGTAATCAAATTAAATCTGGACATTTCAACGTCCTTGATAGTTTAGACAACAAAACCTTAATGCATAAGTCGGGGCCTTCGGTTGAAGGTGGAACGCAGCATTAAGGCTTTGTCTATTTATATACCTACCTTACTCACAAAAACCGAATAAGGATCAGCAAATCAAATTCACAACAGTTTGAGAATGGAATAGGTCTGTCCCGGAACAGTAACAGTTACCGTGTTGTCCTTTTTCTGTAACTTCAACGCTTTTCCTGCCAGTACTGATGTTTTCACATATTTCAGCGGGAGATCAAAACTAGCTGTGGCTTCTTTCCCCGACGGATTCAGAATAACAAGCACGACATCTTTGTTGTTGGCACGGGCATACACAAACGGGTAGGTTTTCGACTGTGCAAACAAGGGGATAAATTCGGCATAATTAGCAAGTGCCGGTTCGGTATGTTTCAGGGCAATCAGTTTACGTGTTTTGTTTAACAAGGAATTAGGAACCTTCTCTTCGTCTGCAACATTGGGCGCATTTATTGCGGAATCCACAGGCAAATATAGCTTTTCGGATGCTGCCGTCGAAAAGCCGAGATTTTTGCCCGATGTCCATTGCATGGGCGTGCGGGCTCCGTTTCGGGGACGGTAGGCTCCTTCCACCTGCGGCCAGTCGGAAGGCATTTGCTTCATCCCTATCTCGTTACCATAATAGATAAACGGAACGCCCGGCATGGTCAATCCGAATGCATAAATAATCTCCAGATCATCATCGCTGCGCTTGTTTCCTAGACGCGCATTATCGTGATTACCGAGCGGCAGGCTGATATAGCCTTTTCCTTTGGTCGGATTATACTGAACCATGAAGTTGTCGAGAAAATGTTTGATATCGCCTTTCCCTTCCACATCAAAATAGCTGTGACCTTCGGAAACTCCGTTCAGAATACGCCAGCCTTCTTTTTGGAAAAGGTCGTTGTAGCCGTCAAACCAATGGAAGAAGTCGGCATTGAAACAACCATCAAGCGCATCGAGAGGATAGGACCATTCGGATACCGTGAAAGCATTCGGATACTCATTTTTCAGCATCGCCCGCACCTCTTTCCAGAACTTTTTAGTGGCATCTTCATGCGTATTGAAAAACTGCTGATTACCCTGAATATTCGCGGTTTTGGCCAGTGCGCCCGCCATGTCGGCACGAAAACCGTCGGCACCGAGCGACATCCAGAAACGCACTACATTCTTCATCTCTTCGCGCATCGACATCACATCGGGATGGTCGGTCGGCAACTGCCATTTACAGGCAGTATCGGGCAATGCAAACCCATAATTGAGAGCCGGTTCACAATAGTAGAAATTCCGCATATACTGACCGTTGCGAGTGCCATATCCCTTTACAAACGAATCGAGATACCTGCGCGGAGGATTTGTCCAGATATTGTCCGTCCAGATATACCAATTTGAATAGCGGTTTTTCTGTTGCTGAGCGGAGGCGTTAAACCACGGATGATCCATAGACGTGTAGCTTGCCACAAAATCGAACAAGACATGAAGCCCTCTTTTATGAGCTTCTGCAAACAAAGTTTTGGCATCGTCGTTGGTGCCGTAACGGGGTGCTACCTTATAGTAGTCTGAAATATCGTATCCGGCATCACAAAACGGAGATTCAAAAAAAGGATTGAGCCAAATAGCATCCACGCCAAGACTTTTGATATAATCCAATTTTTGGGTAATTCCTTTGAGATCGCCTATGCCATCGCCATCAGAATCGTAGAATGTTTGAGGATAAATTTGGTAAAATACGGCATTTTTAGCCCAATCAGGACAATCGGGAATTGTGTAATTACCCGTTATTCTATTTGCTTCCTGCGTCTGACTTTCGACACGTTGAAATGAAAGCAGAGCAAGCAAAATAAAGAACACGATATGAAGACCGTTATTTTTCATGAGTAAAAGGTTAAAGTTATAACTGTAAGGAAGTTTCAAAGATACGATAACTTTAATAGCTGACCAATAAAAAAGCACTTTACTTCTCTGTGGCTTTGGCATTAAACCACACAAAAGCAAAGTGCTTCTATTTTCAATCATATTCCCGGGAGCATCCCGCTACCAGTAGAAAACCAGTATTTCCAGAGGCTATTTATCGGCGCTGACGTACGAAGAAACCTGGTCGGCAGGACCGCCAACATATTTCGGATAGTTGGGATAGGAACACAACAAATAACCCGCACCTTGTTGTTTCGGGCTGATCCGGCCTTTTGTATCGACCATCAGCGTTTTTGCCGGAGCCTGTCTCTTTTCCACCCAGTTGACCAGCATATCCATATTATCATCACCGTTGGGAGACGGGATATTTTTCACATCCACAGGCTTGCCTTCACCGTTCATCTTATAGCTGCGTCCCGACAAACCATGACCGGCTTGAGGCACAACGTACATACGAGCAAACTTGTCAATTGTAGGACGACCCATTTTGTCAAGCAGCGACTGGTAATAGTCAAGTTGAGCACCCGGCGATGCAATATTATCCATTGTGCCGATGGTAAGAATCATTTTTCCACCGTTTTTATAGAAAGCCGAAAGATCTGGATTGGTAGAATCAAGCCATTCAGAGAGCAATTTGCGACGATCATTCCATTTACCACCTTCAACATAATCGAGCGGGTTGGCCTTAATATCCTGCATAAGGAATCCTGTCACACCCAGTGTACCCATAAAATTGTGGATTTGTGCGTTTTCAGCAGCGCCCTCCTGTCCTTTGTAACGACGGCCGTCAATCATTCCAAAACCATCAGGTTCAATCGTGGGAAGCCACATGCCAAAGCTTTTTACGCCGTTGGCCAAAGGAGTCGCAAACTTATAGTTACTGTACACAAACTCCATCGTTTTGATCTGTTCATTGGTAAGTTTTGCCGATGTCGATTTATCCGACGGATCGGGATCAGTATTGTTCGGAGCACGCAATGCTGCCCAGGGATCTTTCGGGCCAATACCATCGTTTACGTTGAAAATAGCACGGGCAGCCATGTAGTTATTGATAATACCGTCGGAAAGGCCGTCAAGTTTGTCGCATTGACGCAAGAATTCGGCACGGATGGTGCTCACCTTGGCAGGAGTAACCCAGTTTTTTGCAGGTATTTCCCGAATACGAATCAGTTCGGGAGCCAACATCAGGCTCGAGAAATTGACAATAGGCACATTTGCAATAATGCCGTTATAATCTTTCGGATAACGTTGCGCAACGGTCAGAGCTTCGAGGCCTCCGTGCGAAGTTCCTACGTAGTAGTTGTAAGCAGGACGTTTCCCGTACAATCTTTGCATAATCACCATGGCTGCATCATGCGTTTTTTTCATCTGCATGTATCCCATGTTTTTGATCGCCTCATCATTCATCGCCCACTCATCGCCCGAAGTAGGTCCCGAAGCCAATGGTTTTTGCTGCGGTCCGCCGAAGCCCATGCCGCCGGCCTGGTGTCCGGAATCGCTTCCATAAAGCGCAAAGCCTTTATTGATCAATGGATTTCTACCTTCTCTTACCGTAATGGTTCCGTTCATACCTCCACCACCGGCTTGCATAGCATGTTGTGTCCAACTGGCCGGAAGGAGTACGCGGAAGTTAATCGGCCAGCCTTGTGGGTCGACAGGGAAGATGGAGCCTTCAACTACAGCATAAGCCGGAGTAGTTTCTGTTGCTTCAATCCAGCGCGGTTCATACAACTTTACTGATCCTACCGGCTCTCCTATCTGTGAAGGAGCAATGGAGGTACCGACTTTTGTCAAATCGGCCTTTGTGATGGAAATAGTCTTGTTCTGAGCAAAAGCCATATTTCCAATCAAAAGAAACGATACAAGAATAATACTACCTATTTTTCTCATGTTTTTAAGATTAATACCGAATGAAAGCCGCATGATAAAATTTCATCCTTTATACATACAAAAACGAATCATGCTCGTTCGCATTGATAATCAGATATCAACGCACAAACTATTTATTTACTTAATATATCAAAATTAGACCAATTGCAAATATACAATTTTACCCTAATTTTTTGGAAGGTATTTAAACACGATAACAGGACAGCATATTACCTGCCGTCCTGTTAAGAACAATATCCAATCACGAATAACCCTTCTACTTTTGAATCTTAAGTTGCAGAATATTGACCGAATAAGGAGCCAGTTTCTGCGAGAACGTGGTACCGATTCCCTTGATAGCAAATGTAGCCGGCACAATCTTTTTTGGTTCGCTGATAGTATTGGTATCTTCGGGCTTTGCACCTTTAATCACCACTATCGTCGCTTTCTTGTCCACTTTAGCCAACCCTTTCAGATTGATTTCCACCGGCTGTATCTTACCGGAAGCATTCACTACTTTCAGATAGATCATTCCGGTTTTATCGTCCTGCGTAGCCGAATAGAAGATCACCGGAACCGGAGCCGGTTTGGTACCGTTAATGCTGTCTCTCTTAGACAACGGAGGATTCTGAGTAGGAATATTAATCGCCGTTGCAGGTACTATTTTATTCCCCAAATATTCGCCAAACGCTTTCTGAACATAATAAGAAGGAGAACCGAAAGCTGTGAGAGCGTTGTAACCGATCAGGTCGGAATCCCATTGCCATGCTTTAGGAGCAGTTGATGTAGCAGTATTCACGTTGACAAAAAGCGGGGCATAGCACGACATGATAATAAGATCGGAATTGCGTTCCATACCTGTCATCCAGGCCGCATCACCCAACGCAGCATGAAGGTTGGTAGTGGGAGCTCCTTCGCGGGTAGCCCATTCGCCTACAAAAACCTTCGAACTTTTACGGTCGTATTTATCGTATTGAGAAGCATTGGCAAACATCTCCCACGAATTACGGTAGTAGTGTTCGTCCATCACATCCGGCTTTTTACCCGTCACTTTCAGATCGGGGTTCTGTGTATCGGTAATGGTTGAAATACAGGTCAGTTGCGGGTATTTTTTTTCAATCGCTTCGCGGAACTGTTTGAAACGGCCGTCGTAGCTGTTGGTACGGTCGAACCAATCTTCGTTACCAATCTCCACATAAGTGAGTTTGAATGGCTCGGGATGTCCGTCTGCGGCACGTTTTGCACCCCAGTAAGTCGATTTATCTCCGGTAACGTATTCTATTTCATCCAAAGCATCCTCCACGTACGGTTTGAGGAGCGGCCCTGCATCCACGTGGTCGCCATTGAGAGAATAACCGGCATATACTCCCAAAACAGGTTCTGCGCCGATTTCCTCACACCACATCAGAAATTCGTAAAGCCCCATCCCGTCGGTCGGACGATACCCCCAGGAACCTTTATGTCCCGGACGATTATCAATAGGTCCTAATGTTGTTTTCCAGGGAAACGCGTTCGCAAAATCGGGGCCTTCGAGGAAATTACCTCCCGGGAAACGCAGAAATTTCGGCTTCATATCCACCATCATCTGAGTCAGATCGATACGGTTACCATTCGGACGGTTATTATAGGTTGGCGGAAATAGCGATACTAAATTGAAGTAGTAGAGACCCGTGCGATCGGTTGAGATCACAAAGCGGGCATCGGTGGTAGGTTCTACATTGGCAGCGGTAGTCAATGTCACCTCATATTTTTTCCAGAAAGTGCTTTTTTCAAGCGTAATGGTTCCCGTTGCGTACACCGTTTTGCCATCATTGCTCTCAATAGTAACGGTTATCGGACCTGCGGTATTATTTTCGATAACGGGAGCTGGAGTGGCATTTTGCGGTCTTGCGGGCATACCCGGGCGACGTGGAAACTGCATGCTACCGGTACCTTTCATGTAAAACGAAGCTTTGTAAGTAGTCGACGGTTTTACCGGAATACCCCAGTAGCCTTCGTTGGCAACCCCTACCCGACTACCGCCTTTGGCTACGGTAAGTCGCAGGCAAGTGGTAAGCGCGGAGTTAATAGAGTGTCGTCTCTCGTCGAAAGGGACATTATCGGGATCAGCTGCAATCAATTTGATGGAGGCTCGGGAAGCTGTATCCTGTTGAACCAAACTCCATCCTTCCGGTTTGGTTTTATTGTCTTTGAAAATGCGGTTACGAATCAGTTCGGCATATAAACCACCGTCGTATGAGTGGTTGATCTCTTCGGTCATCAGGCCGTAAAGCATCGGACTTACATTGGCGCCGGGCTGCGTAAAATCCAGTGTTAATTTGGCTTTCTGAGCCGAAACAATGGGACAAAGCAACAACATTGCTCCCACTGCGATAGAACAAAGAAAATGCTTGTTCAGAGTCGTTTTTTTCATGGAGATATGGGTTTAACAGATAATAGAATCGAAACGGAAAAATAAAAAACAAAAGTTTAGACTACAAATGGGATAATCGGTTTAAAAACGGAACCAATTTTTATCAGATTGAACGGAAACGAACCATGTATATTTAACTAAAATCACTTTAGACAACAGATCATTTAACTCCCTAACTAAATCTCGAAACAATAAAAACAACCGGTTTTTACTTTATAACAAACAAAAACATGAAAAATCTTAATTATATTTGATCATTAATTTAATCTGGTACCATCCAACATTCTATGCAACGATTTTCTCTCTATATCCGCATCCGTTTTCTGCAGTACCATTTGTTCGGGCTTGGGCTATTGTTTGCCCTAACAAAAAAGAGATGGTTTTTCGAACGCAAAATAGCGGTTGGAGTTCTTTTGTTGACATTTATCAATCTGGTAACAACAGACAATAAGAGCATTGCACAGAACGGGAAACAAAATAAAATCAACAAGAACGATTCTATCCCGCATTTTTCTCCGGCGGACAACAGCCCGATACCAGATGCCACACCCGTCGATCCGCCTTCCTCAAAACAACCTGTTAACGAAGAGAGAAATCCGGACGTATTTTGTTATGTAATTGAAGAAATGCCTACGTTCCCCGGAGGTGACATTGCAGAATATCTTGCTAAGAACGTTGTCTATCCCCCAAAAGCAATTGAGCAAAAGCAGGAGGGAAGAGTGATTATTCAAATGACCATCGATTCAACCGGATATGTGATCAACCCCAGAGTTATGCGGGGTGTTTGTGCCGAACTGGACAGCGAAGCTTTACGGGTAGTAAAAGCCATGCCGTGCTGGATTCCGGGAAGAGCCCGTAATAAAGCGATCGGAATGCATTACATGCTACCCATCAACTTTCGAATAAATTCGCAGAAGAAATGAGACGACTCCCCTTTCATAACCTTGTCTGTTGTTTGCTAATTTCGCTGTTTGCGACAAGCTGCATCCATTTTCATCACGACAATGAAGATCAGGAGCCGGCTACACAACCTAATAGCAACCAACCTTCTAAGAGCACTATCCGTGAATACCATAACGATCCCTATTCGGATGTTTACACGGTCTGTGAAGAGATGCCTCAATTTCGTGATGGCGATGTTTCCGAATACCTGAAACAACACATCCGTTACCCTGCCGCTGCCGTCGAGCAAGGCATACAGGGAAGAGTTATCGTTCAGTTTATCGTGAATCGTTTCGGAAAAGTAATTGACCCGCAGGTAGTTCGGGGAGTAGACCCCTCACTGAACGAGGAAGCGCTTCGCGTAGTCCGCAATATGCCCAGGTGGAAGCCGGGACGACAACGAAATCAGGCGGTCAATGTAAAGTATACACTTCCTATACCATTCTGGCTCAAATGAAAAAAGAATTCCAACAATATTACGCACCTTCAAACAGGCACCTTATAGCAACAGTTGTCCTGATTCTGTCCATATCGATACCGGTCGTGCTTTGTGGCCAAAATCAGTCGAACAGTAAGCATCCGGTTAAGAACATCCTTAAAGCTCAAAAGCAGCCGCAATCCTCCGACACGCTCTGTTACCTGCTCCGGTGTAAGGTAACTGATAAATCGGATGCGTGGATCGATAAAGACATGCTTGAAAAACAAGATAGCGTTCAGATTACAACGTTAAACGGCATCCAGACTGAAATCGACCGAAAAAAGGCATTAGTAATTAAACACCAGAAACAATATAAAACAGAGGACAATTGGATTGGAGGTTTGGTTGTTGAAGAGATGCCCAGTTTTCCTGAAGGTGATGTTTCTAAATACATCCTCAAACACCTTATTTATCCACACAAAGCACTGAAAGATAAAGTCCAGGGAAGAGTCATTGTACAGTTCTGGGTTAACAAAGACGGTTCAATTGGAGAAGTCGAGGTTGTAAGAGGCCACACTCCCGAGCTGAACGACGAAGCAGTAAGAGTGGTGGAATCGATGCCCAAGTGGAAACCGGCCAGACAACGCAATCAGCCAGTTCGGTGCAAATATACTTTGCCTGTAAATTTCAGGCTACCAGAAGAAAGCGTGGAACTCATTTGTCCGGTTATGCCGATACCCGAATTTCCCGGTAATATCAGTGAATATCTTCAAAAGAATGTAAACTATCCCAAAAAGGCACTTAAAAAAGGCATTGAAGGAAGAGTTATTGTACAAATGGTGATTGAAAAAGACGGTTCTGTTATTGATGTTCAAGTTATCCGAGGAGTTAATCGCGATTTAGATGCCGAAGCTCTTCGTGTTGTTAAAGCAATGCCCCACTGGATTCCCGCAAAAGAAAATAACCAGCCAATCCGATGCAAATATACTTTGCCTGTAAATTTCATTTTACCCAAACCGGCTCAACCATGAAGACACTTTTATTTTGTTCTTTAATGATTTTGTCTCTAATGTTCTTTGGGTGTAAACCGAAACATAGCCCTGAATCCAAGTCCGAAATTGGAAGACAAACACACAATAAGATCGGCACATTAAACAACATCGATGCGGTAGAACTATCCCCCGTATTTCCTGAAGGTGATGTTGATGCTTATATACAACAACATATTCATTATCCTTCCATTGCCCGCGAAAGAAAAAAAGAAGGAAGGGTGATCGTACAATTTGTAATAAACAGAGATGGATCCATTTGTAACGTAGAGGTTATAAGAGGAGGTATCCCGGAGCTTAACGAAGAAGCTATCCGTGTCGTAAAATCGATGCCAAAATGGAAACCCGCATTCCTCATAAATACTCCGGTTAGGTGCAGGTATGTTCTTGCTATTACCTTCAAATTACCACCGACACCTGTAACTTTTCGATGTCCAGCAGAAACAAAATGAAAAAACTCACTCTCCATACCCGCATTCGTTTTCTAAAATACCAGTCGTTCGGATTTGGCGTTTTATTTGCCCTAACCAAACAGAGATGGTTTTTCGAACGGAAGATCGCAACTGGTATTGTATTGCTTTCGCTAATGAATTTACTAAACAGCTGTCATAACCCACAATCAAACAATCAAATAAATATACCAGATAGCATTAAGCCATCGAAAATCGCCAATCAACATAACACTTTGAATAATGAGGAAGGCATCATACCATCAAAAAAAAATAATCAACCGGCAAGTCTCAAATACCAGGCTTCAGGCAAAAAGCCCTCTGTGAATTATACCTGTTACCTGATTATTGAACCAATGCCGGAATTTCCGGGAGGATACGACTCTCTTCAGTCATTTATTGCAAGAAACCTTCAATATCCTCGTACTGCTCAGGAAAACGGAATACAAGGACGAGTCGTTGTTCAATTTACGATTGATACAGACGGATCTATTACGAATGTACATGTTATCCGAAGTGTAGATCCAGCTCTGGATAATGAAGCAATACGGGTTGTAAAAACCATGCCAAAATGGAAACCTGGAACCAATAAAAATAAACCTGTAGCCGTTCAATACACATGTCCGTTCAACTTTAATTTGAAATGAAAAAATTCACCCTAAATACCCGCATTCGTTTTCTAAAATGCCAGTCGTTCGGATTTGGCGTTTTATATGCTCTGACCAGACAGAAATGGTTTTTCGAACGAAAAATTTCAGCCGGAATTATATTATTGTCGCTGATGAATTTATTGGCTACCCACCATGCATTTTCAAAGAACCAATATAACATTACCAAAAGAGGAAACAAATCAACTAATTCCATAAAACAGCTCAATGACACAACTATCAATCAACCCATTATAACGGCTACTTGTTACGAAGTATATACACCGATCGAAGAGATGCCTGAATATCCCGGAGGAAATGATTCATTGCGACTGTTTATTCGCAACAACACACAATATCCAGCAAATGCAGTAAAACAAAAAATCGAAGGTCGGGTCATTGTTCAATTTACTGTCAATACTGACGGATCGATTTCGGAAGTCATTATTGTAAGAAGCATCGATCCCGAACTGGATGCCGAAGCCATACGGCTTATTCATGCAATGCCAAAATGGGAACCTGCAAAACAACAGAATCAGCCTGTCCAATGCAGATTTACATTGCCTATTAATTTCACTTTACCCAAGGGAACAAAATGAAACTCTCGCTCTACGCCATCACCTTCGAATCTTATTCGGCCTGCAACCTGCGGTGCGTCTATTGCTACAATACATGGAAGCGACCAGGAGGCGAGGATCCGTTTCGTTATTCGCACAAGCAGGCTTTGAAAACACTAAAAGAGCTTTACAAACAAGCTGACATCAAACAACTGTCGATTACCGGAGGTGAACCTCTACTCAACGAATTTGTAGCAGAGCTCATCTTGACGGCTAAGCTGAAAGGCTCCAACGTTTCCATCATTAGCAATGGCAACGGAGCACAAGACGGTAATTACCGCTTATACAAAGAACTGGGAGTCGATCTCTTTTTGATGCCACTACATTCCGCCCGTCCCGAAGTACACGATGCCATGACACAGACTCCGGGTTCCTGGCAAAAGAGTCTGAATTCCATCAAAAGCTGTACGGAGCTGGGTATTTACGTGGTGCCCATGATGGTGCTAACCCGTTTCAATATTGCGCATGCAGAAGAGACGCTTCGGTTTTACCATCAAAACGGACTGACCCGCATCATGGTGAACCGGTATAATATCGGTGGAGCCGGCATTCAGGACCAGCATCTTTCTCCCTCAAAAGAAGAGTTGCAGCAAACCTTTTCAAAGCTGGATAAAGTAGCAGAAGAGCTACAACTGACGGTATCGTCGAATGTTTGCACCCCGTTTTGCGTACTCAATCCCGACGATTATCCTCACATTGCTTTCGGAGCATGCAGTCCCGACCCGCTTTCGCGCCCACTCACAGTTGATGCAACGGGAAATGTACGCACCTGCAACCACTCGCCCATCGTGGCGGGAAATATTTTCAAACAAAATCTTGCTGAAATCCTGTTCGATTCACCGTACATCAACTCCTGGAGCGAAATTGTGCCCGACTATTGCATCTCCTGCAACATCTACTACAAATGTCGTGGAGGTTGTCGTGCCGCTTCCGAGCAACTCGGGCTGTCGCTACACCATGTCGATCCATTGGTTACCCTATAAAAAGATCACCAATTTTTAACAGGGAAGAGATGGAAACATTGACTCTTATCTATAAATTTGTGTTTTCCATAAAACAATAATCTTCAAACACATTGTTTATGCACCTACAGAATCAACATCTTTTATCGGAACCGGGCAAATGGTTAACACAATCGGAATTTACGGATGCTGACGGTCGGATATCCAAAGCCTCGGGCGAGACCCTGATTTCTATCAATGGTAGCGAACTCAAAAACAACAGCTGGATAGATCTTAATGGACGAAAACTTTCGAACGACTACACCATTACACAAATCAATGAACGGTTGTACAAATACGTCTCGAAGAATCCTGCCTTAGGCCTGCAAAAAGGAACTTTCAATATCGACCGGAACCGTATCTATTCGAAATTTGTCATCGAAAATACCGCTTTCAATGGCTTTGAAGTGATTGTGCGCCGGGGAAACTGTTGCTATAGCGAAGGTGCGTTATACGATGGAGATGTGCTGGTCAACATCTGGACTTGCGTAATGGAAAAAGCCTGAAACTGATGACCATTCAATATACCTCTTTCGCCTATACCGAATCCTATTGCCGGGCTGTTGATGTAGTGGCCCGTGAAAGGCAATACCTTGGTGCGACCGAAGGTTTTCCCCTCGATGCTTCGTTCTCCTTTGCCAAAACCATCATTGAGAATAATCTGGCACAATACTTTGCCATCGACAACAATCAGGTGGTGGGTTGGTGCGACATCATCCCCAAGAGCTACGAAGGATTGGGTCATGTCGGGGTATTGGGCATGGGTGTTATCTCTGAATACAGAGGAAAAGGGTTGGGAACATTGTTACTACAAAAAACAATCGAACACGCCCGCAACATCAATCATCTTGAAAAAGTTGAGCTGGACGTATTCGAATCAAATAGTTCTGCCATTGCCCGATACCGGAAGTTCGGGTTCGAGGTGGAAGGCAAAAGAGAAAATGGAAGAAAACTGGACGATGTCTACGACAATATACTGTTAATGAGAAAATTTATTTGAGCATGTTTTTTATTCTTCGCACACTTCACACGTCTTTTTTGCAATAATCTTTTCAACCACACGAATAATTCCTTCGGTACATTCTTCTACGCCAAGAATATCCGTACGCACGGAAAGATCGTATTTTGTTGCATCCATCCATATCTGACCGGTAAACTGATGCACATATTCCGACCTCTTTTTGTCGCTTTCCTGAATCATTTTCTGAGCCCGTGTTTCGGACACACTGCAATCTTCACACAGCCGTTGAATACGAAATGGTGTGCAGGCATGAAGAAAAAGGCTAATATGGTTGGGATGGTTACGCAGAATAAATGAACCGCAACGCCCCATTATTACTGCTGAGCGTTCGGTTGCCAAACGTTCGATCACTTCTTTCTCGGCCAGAAATAGCTCTTTATCGGTGGGAGGCAATGGCTGATGCTCTATCCGGTCGGGAGTGCGGGTAATCGATTGCAGGAAAGTCTGCCAGGCTGTGATGATCTTTTCGTCACGGTGCGCAATATCTCTTTCATGCAAAGATAGTTTCTGAGCCGTCTGGGAAATTATATCGCGATCGGCATACGAAATGCCGAAATGGTTTGCAAGTGCTTCGCCGATATAAGCTCCTCCGCACCCGAGCTGACGGCTGATGGTGATGATTAAAGGCATGTTCTGTGACATAATCAATTCCTCCTTAGTTTAAGCCCTGATTTTTTCGCAAAAGATACACATAAATCAGTCTGATTTGCAACTATTTTGCGTTAAAACATTTCCGCACTTTCATGTAAAGCCCGCAATTCCGGCAGAACTAGTCCTTAGCACAATTACAACCATATTTTTTCACACCAAACAAGACCGTTACCTTGAGCCCCACATAAAGAATATTCAACCGGTTAGAGCTGATGTTATTCAACAAATAACCATTGACAGCCGGAGTAAATCCTCCTGTTGTCGAGGTGTTGGCAAAAAGGGACGTTGGCTTATCTATCCCGGCTACAGGAGCAAATCCATAGTCGCAAATCATCGACAACCGGATTTTAGGCTTGTTCTTTATCGAATATTCTTCCGCATTTCTACCGAACGTATAACCGGCTTCTACCGAACCTGAAAAGATAGCATGCAAACGCAACGAACTGTTTACCGATCGTGTTTCGGTAAACAATCCATGATTGATCATGTTGCTCAATATTCCTGTGTTATTGTAGCCGATCAGATTTTCGTAATAAGCGGTCGAAGTGACTGTGGTGGTAGCCCGGCTTTGCCCGCCCAGATTGAGCATGGCCTTACCGCCTGCTGCAAAATAGAGTCCATTGGGCGACTCGTAACCGATCATTAACGGGATTCCCACATTCAGAATTTGCTGCATGTCGTGTGTATTCTGAAACGCAAAATGGCCATCGTACAAATTATTTTCCGTATCTAACATCGGAACAATCAACAAAGTATCTTTCCGGTTCATTCTTGAAGTCAGACAGGACAGTTCCAACCCTGTTTGCAGCAGCATATTATTCACAAAGTGCATCTCAAAACCAGCTCCGACGGCCCCACCTGCATTTCCAACAGCATTCGTAGCAGGAGCGTCGTTACTGATGCGGCTATATCCACCAGAGCCCCAAATCAGAAAATTATTCGTATTGACATTGGATTGAGCAGCGACATTCA
This sequence comes from Paludibacter jiangxiensis, assembly GCF_001618385.1. Taxonomy (NCBI): domain Bacteria; kingdom Pseudomonadati; phylum Bacteroidota; class Bacteroidia; order Bacteroidales; family Paludibacteraceae; genus Paludibacter; species Paludibacter jiangxiensis. The sequence continues at coordinate 964,958 of NZ_BDCR01000004.1, forward strand.
AAGCATAGCATACCGACAGCACAATGACTACCGGCAATATCGTCAGGCGTAAGATTTCTCTTTTAATCATCATTTTACAATCAATAATTGTTTTTTGGTCTCGCCCTTGCTATTTGTAAGCACAAGCACATACGTACCTGCACTGTCAGGTGCACGCATGATGTTTTCTCCCTGATTCAATGCCTGCTGATTGATCTTCAACCCTGAGATATTGAGCAACACCCCTGAGCCCTGCCCGTCCATTTTTATGGTCACCGGACTTCTTCTCGACAACAAAGTCGGATATACCAACACATCGGTATGCAGGGTAGGTTGAAATGAACAGGTGAATAGCGAAACACCGTCAACGGCTCTGGTTACTTTCACCTGATATTGAGCATTTGTATCCAGTTGTCCGTTCTCAATATAAAGGTAAGCTTCGACAGCACCATCTATGGCCTGACCATTTTTATACCATTGGAAGCCTGAAAAGTCATACCCGCCATTGTAACTACTATTGAGCAATGCCAGTACGTCGTTCCATTTTTGCAGAATAATCGACGAGGAATAATTTATCGTAAAACTCACCGGCTGTTTCTTAGTCACCAGACTATTCTCAAAGACCACGGAGGCATTATAGGTATCAGGCGTCACGCCGGATGGCAATGGCACATCGATATAACCGTTGGCCGACTGTTTCAAAATATCAACAAAGCCGGCTTGTTGAGCTTTACTGTCAAACACCACAGAATGATAATCGACAGTGCCATAAGCAACATCGTAGCTTAAAGTAAAATTCTTATCGTTGGCACAAATCTGTGGTGAAGCTTTCATTGTGGCTGAAAAATCGGGCGATACCGTCAGTTTCAATGTCACAATACTGTCGCATCCGCCCAGAACACTAACAAGAGTTTGCTGATAATCTCCGGTAGCACTGTATTTCTTTCCATTCCACACATAGGGCAACTCATTCGTATAAACCGTAACCGCTTTTTCTCCTGTTAGCGGAGAATTAAGCACCTTCACGGTTGCTGTATCGGTAGCATCACAACCATCGGCACTTACATGGACAATATATTGACCTGTCTGGCTAAGAGATGCATTGGGCATCAGATAAGAAGGAGTTGTATTGGAAGGCGAAGTGACAATTCTGCCTCCCAGTCCATCCGGCACATTCCATGAATAGAGAACAGACGCCGGATCAACCGTTCGGGAAACAGTGAAAGAGGGAGTCAGATTAATCGTATTCCCCTGACATACATACACCGTTCTGGGATCGAATTTAGCCTGCGAAGAAGAGTATTCCGAGAAATATCCGAACCGGCAACCGGAACCCGACGTACCGTTGATAATACCCACGTGAAATTTATTGGTGCTATTGGCAAGCGTAACGGTTGCCTTTTCAGGAATTTGCGCTGTAGTGAATGATTTTCTGGCATACAAATATTTTCCGCCTGTTCCCGGAACACTACTGAAATCGGAAGCGGTAAGTGTGGCACCTGCACCACTGGAAGTTGATATCGTAAAATGACTTTCTCCTCCGGCTTCAACCAACACCGTAAGGTAATAATTATCAGAAGTTGACCGGGCCAGAGTCACTTCGCGTGAGCCGGTACACGACAATTGAGCCAACACGGCAAAGTCTGTCTCGCATCCGAAACCACTCAATTGCAGCACACTGATATTTTTATTGGCCTTTATGTAACAGGCGTCTTCGGAGAGTGTCATATTATACCGGTATATTTCTCCCACATTCGTGATTGTCGTCGTTTTTACACCGTTAATATAGACATCCGTATTGGGTTGTGTTGCCATCACAAAGACCTGATCTCCATAAGATGAACTTATCCCCACGCCAAAATTGCCCCTTACGGCGATATACTCCTGACCCAACAAACTCAAAGGAATAATCTGGTCTCCGCCTTCGTTATAGCAGGTACCTCCTATTGCTCCGCCATACATCGAGTCGTCACAAATGGTAATAGCTACAGGCTTGTCGGAAGTAACGCGGCTTCCTCCAAGATGATTTGCTGCCGCCTGAGAAGTTGCCACGGCAGCATACGTCTGTCCTTTGTTCAAGGTGATAGTAAATGAGACTCCGGCCGCATGACCTGAGATAGCATTTTTAGGAGTTATTGTCACCTTAGTATTATCCAAGGTAGCAACAATGTGAAATGAATTATATGGCTTAGGGTTGACTGTAGTAACATTGTCCAACAGGTTTTGCCCCGGAATAAGGAAAGATGTGCCCAGCGCATTTTCACCTTTCAGCGCGTAAATAGCCGGATTATGTAAGCCATTTTCTTCATAATAAACGGAGATGTATTGATCGGAGGTAATCAACAATCCTTTATTGTTCATGCTATTATCCGGGGCATCCTCTATCAGGCCGAGAAATGTCGTCAGATCACAAGAGCTTAAAGAATTATGGGGAATAGTCAATGTTATCGGAGTAAATCCGGTCGGATTTGCCGGTTGCGAAATAGTTACTTTAGCGTCGACCGAATTACCATTGACAAGGCGGAACAATATGGGGCTTTCTTCGTGTCCCGAAGAGAGGTCGGGCGCTACAAACCAGAATGTTTTACTTGTTTGTGCCTGCACACAATTGGAAACACAGATAAAACATTGCACTAATACAAATGCAAGAATAAAGGAGGTACGCTTTTTGACCATCTATTTGTGCTTTAATGGCTCCCTGCATCCTGACGTGTTTTTGCAATTATGACAGCTTTAAACAATACGAAAACTGCAATGACATTGCAATATATTGGCTCTTTTAGATTTAGGGTAACTTTACTTCACAAAGATAGAAAGATACCCAGAGACTACGAAAATTTATCTGCTTTATTTTATCTGTAGTCGGATCATAGATCCTCAAACTCTTTTGCGGCAACGGATTGTAATTAACAATCAGCACTAGCTAAATCCGACGGAACGGGGGTTCGGCGTAGGCTCCGTCGTTGTTAAAAGGAAAGCTCTTGCTTTCCAAATACCTATCAAATGTAGCGATATCTCTTTCAAACAAAAAAGCAACAGCTAATTAGGCCATCGCTTTTCGGTCTTTTGCAAGGCAGGAGCCTTGCTTTCATGTTCGACGTAGGCAGAGCCATACGCCGAGCCCCGATCAGCTTTACACGCTACGGTGAACCAAAGCTCTCTAACTTCATTTCGGTTCTCCGCTAGCACGGGTCGGGAGACCCGCACCAGCGGAGAAGATCCTTATTATCTATTTTTCGTTTTTTTCCAACAACAATGTGATTGCTAATCGTGGGTTTTTTATCGTACTTGAGGAAATATGATTCGCATTATCTATCGCACTTGATATTATTTGTTTTACGACATATCCAGCAGGAATTTGGGTTTCATCATATCCACTTACTTTAAAATCTTGAAATATAGTTATTACTCTCTGATTCATAATATTTCATTTACATTTATTTATTTAAATCATCATACTTTTGTGTCACTCAAGAACTAATGACATCCTCGGTAATCGCTGGTACATTCACATCTATTTCCAGATCTTCTTAACGCTTGCTCCTTTACTGGCTGAGAAAAAGATGGTGGCGTTGGACCAGACGAACCATATGTAGAGGTTTTTGCATGACATGTTTGGCATAATACCATAGCATTTTCTATTCCATTTCCTCCATCACGTCTTTTGTGATGAACTTCCAAATTTGACGTACGTGTACAACGTGGCATAATACATGAATTTTAATTTTACCTACTCTATTAAAGCTTTTCGGTTAACGCATATATTTTCATTGAGACTCTCACCTCCTGCTGTCGCACGATTGAATCGTGTGGCTATGCCTTTCTGTTCCGTCGGATTTGCAAATCCGACGGAACGGGAGGCTAATATTGGACTTTCAATAGTTTGGCAGCGCCTACTAGTTTTGCGCCATTGAGCTGTCCATAATACTCGTACATGATGTAACAATTTCGTTTGGCTTTATCCACCAAAACACTACCGGTTGATACATCCGAAAAAACAGGTTTGGGTTCGGCTGCTTGTATCAATCTGGCCGGATAGGGATTTTTGATATATGTATTCTTGACTTCCCCGTTACCATCAATTGAAAAAAGAAAATAATCTGATCCCCTCTGCGCAATGGCGGTAAATTCCTCGTCGCGAGAGTCGAGTTGGGTAAGAGATATTGGTTTTTGGTTGCCATTTTCCATAGGCAAAACGTCAATGCATTTTATGGGTTTGAAAACAGAATCAAGAAGGGTGTAGCACAAAGCCCTATCCACAGTATATGATTTCCCCGGAGGCTCAACATTGACATTGTCAGTACGTTTGGTTTCCACCAAGAAATACTTTCCTACTTTATGTATGGCCTGCGGGGTAATTAAATAATTCCGTATATTACCTGCCGCTTTACGATCAGGGAGGGCATAGTCCGTGGTATATTTAATATCTACATTGCCGTCTTTGTTGATGGTGAAATATTGATAGTCGCAGCTAAAAATCGATTTACCATAATCGTTTGCAAAGCTTAACTGCTGATCATTGTCTTCTATCACCAGAATGGGATTAATTATATTTCGATGAAATTTTCCATCACCAAAAGTAAATTTACACTGGTATTTTAGGTTGCCTTGGGTGTCAGTGTAGATCAGGTCATATTTATCTTCGGGGTAAATATCTTTTTTATCCTTGCCGTCTTTGTTGTACCCAAAGATTGAAATGTATCCTTTCAGGTTTAATTGCCGGTCATAAACCGGTTTGTTGACAACCCTAAGTTCGCGGGGAGCTTCAAAACTGTAGGTTATTTTAGTCACTGCGTTTGTTTTCAGGTCACAATTTACAAAAATATAAGTCGATTTGTTTTTACGGTTGAACAACCATAAAAAACCCTTGCTTCTGTTATAATCTAATTGGTTTTCAGCAATTTCATACGTGATTTCCGGCGTTTCGGATTTTATGCACACCAGATTCGTATCTTTTTTTTCGCTGATAAAACCGTTTAACGGATTATAATTGTATTTTACTGTGGTGAGGGTTATCCAGGGTTGCAAATTCTTCATTCCCAGCAAACCCGATCCATACAATCCTGCGTTATATAAGCAGGCAATTTCTTTTCCATTGACCGAAGCATATTTCATCGCTTCTGTCATTGTGTTCACAGATTTAATGGGCAACCATTCGCCCGAGGGTTTATCCAAATCAACAATGCCCGACATACGGCTATAATAGACCGTCTTTCCCTCGGGCACCTGAGATATGTTATGAAACACCATGGTTTTTTCGTTCGTTTGTTTCAACTTGTTTATTGCAATCTCCTTTTCCAAAACAATGGGAATATTGTAATCCGATTTCATACCCGGCGAGGCACTTCCGGTAAGCAATCTGCCAAAAAAACTTTTTTTCTTGTCACTGGCCTTTGCCTGTGCCATCTCTTCGGGACTTGAAATTCCCAATGACGCACCAATATTACTTGCAGCATAGAGGTAAATTGCCGATTTGTCAGCGTTGAAGTTCCATGTCATAAGATTACAACCCCCGTTGTACCCAATGTATGGAAAGGTTATAGAAAGCGTATCTACCACTGTCTGACTAAATGCTGCCGAGCAATGAATGATTAGCAACACAATTAAAATTTTTGCAGTTTTCATTTATTTAGGTTCTCCGGTTATTCTTTGGTATACACTGTCGTTTCTCCGTCATCGGTATAATCACCATCGTTATTATTGTCGGTTTTCAGGGTCATTTTAGATCCCGAAACTTCATATACCGATTTGACATTCTGGGACTGTCCGGTTTGCGAAAACAAAGAGGTAAAAACACTACTTCCTTCCTTATACATAACGATAGAACCGGTTGGATAACCTGTAACATCAAAGGTAGAAACACCAATTTCCGTCACTTTCATATTCAAGGCATTGCCACTCACGGTCATCGATCCGTTCAGTTTCATATAATCAATATACTTCCCGGTTGACGGATCACGAAGTTGAAGCAAGTCGCTAAAACCACTTTGAGTAAACGTAAATTTATCTTTACATTGAATCGAATTACCGCTTTCGGACACAGTGACAACCGCACTCCATGTGCCCATATAATCGGCACTAACTTCGTCATCTTTACTGCACGACGACAACATGATTACAGGCACTGCAATCATCAATAAGGCTTTACACCATCTTTTCATTTCAAACTTTCTCATCTTAAAATTCCTCCTGCTTTTAATCTTTAACTTTATAATAATCAATATTGCAAACGATCAAAATCGTCGTTTTCCTCTACACCGATAGAAGTAAAACTTTTGATATAGTTATTCAACTCTCTTTCTATGGCAGCTATATTTTTCCCTTCTGCCTGTGGCCTGAGGGATACAGTTGACTGCTCATCCTGTTTACAGAAATGGCTTACCGAGCCATAGTAGATTTTATTCGGATTTCGCGATTTCAACTGAAGAACGCGTGCCCTGATCTTATACGGAAACCCGACAATCGGCTCTTCAAACTCTTTTACAATCAACCATTCTTCGTATATCATAAATGTTTTGTTTTATTTATATCCGGGCTGGGCAGATACAGAGACATGTTCTTAAATCTTCTACCTCTTCTTATCTATTTCAACACATGTGATGCCAATACCTTATGAACATCGTAAACATTGACAGACTTATTGAATTGTTTGGTAATACTTGGTAGTTGTTCGCTCGAAATCCAAATTTTCAACTCCGCATCTAAATCAAATGTTCCTGCCGTCTCGATACTGAATCGTGATATGCTCTTATATACAATTGATTTATATTCAATTTTATTACCGGTAATTCCTTGCTTATCAATAAGAATAAGCCGTTTGGTTGTAAAAATAAAAAGATCACGAATCAATTTGAAGCCCAATTCTATTTCTTCTCCTTCAACGAGAAGTCTTCCATACTCTTTCTTCAACTCTTCCTGACTTACAGCTCCGGCATTACCGATTAATGAAGAAAATAATCCCATATTATTTTGATTTTAGGTTTAAGAATCTTCAAAAAAATTCCATGAGACAAGAAATTCCAAAGTCATGCTCACTTCAGGCTTAATACAGTTGCAAGCACAACGATCTATACTCTGCGAATTTCGAAAAGCAATAATTATCCTATAAGAAGTTGGTTAGGCAGGCGTCACAGAAAACCGGCGTATAAGCCGAAAACAGACTAAAAAGAGAGTCCTTTTCTGTGTTAATTTAGGGTATCAAATTTGAAACTATTTTTTTATAACACAAAATAAAACTATTTAATTTTATCATTTTTAACCAACATCGGTATTAAATCAGCAGAATCAACACACAGCTTAAGCTGAAAATCGGCCAACAATCTGCGCAGAGTACAGCAATAAATTCTACCTTTGTACCATCAGGTTCAAACTGGCATCATTGATTACTCACTTTAATAACCCACATACTATGTTTGTACTGATTCTCAAATATGTAGCTTCTATCGAAAAGATAGATGAACTGATACCCGCGCACCGGCAGTTTCTTGACAAATATTATCTTCGCAACAAGTTTATCTGTTCGGGAGCACAGGTTCCGCGCACGGGAGGCATCATACTGTGCAATGCTAACGACAAAGAAGAGGTGAAACAGATAATTGCCGAAGATCCGTTTTATATCTTCAAAGTTGCGAAATACGACATCTTAGAATTCATCCCATCAAAGTATGCTCCCGATTTCGAATCGTTTATATAAATCACATCATGAATACTACAGAAAAAAAACAACAATTAGCTATCGCTACATTTCAAAGCGGGTATAACTGTGCCCAATCCGTATTATCCACCTTTTCCATCAATTTCAGTCTGGAACGGGACAGTCTACTAAAACTTGCCTCTCCCTTCGGATCGGGCATTGCCAAAACACAGGAAACATGCGGTGCTGTTACGGGTGCTTTGATGGCTATCGGTTTGAAATACGGAAAAGGGACGAATGGAACTGAAGAAGACAAGCTCATCTCTTATGCACTTGCCCAAAAACTGATGACGGAATTTTCGCGCATACACGGATGCACGAACTGTAAGAAGCTGCTGAATGATCTGGATATGAACAACGAAAGTGAAATGGCCAAAATTAAAGAGCTGAATCTTTTCAATACAAATTGTATCAACTACATTCAAACCGCAGTAAAACTAACCGACGAAATTCTGGAAAATAATTAGTGTCCGGTATCTATCGATTCAAAATGGCATACATTTGTAAGAGAAACTCCGTATTGTAGCGGTTATGTCAACTCTACACTATAACAAACAACTGTTTATTGCAGGCCTTATCTTTACCCTGCACAACACAGAGGAAGTATTCGGATTCCGACAATTCCGTTATCCTGAAGGAATATTAAATCATATTCCGCATGGCAAAGAGATGACAACCGCCATTGTGCTGATCACTTTAATTGCATGGATAGCAATTATATGGACAACGGTTCAAACAAAGGCAGGTCCAAAAAAGTTTTTATTGACCACTTTGGTTACTGCATTTCTGTTCAATGCATTCATCCCGCATATTCTTGGAGCCATATATTTCGGAGGCTATTTCCCGGCAGTAGTCACAGCGGTAGCACTTTATTTACCTTATGTGTACTGTATATTACCCAAGTTGTATGACGAATTTGAAACCCGGAAAGCGTTTTTCAGAACTGTTGCTCAGGGCATAAGTCTGGCACTGTTTCTTGTATTTCTGACTCAAACTGCAGGATATTTAATTTGCAAAATATGATTGAACTTCCCAGCTATCTGATTTTACCCCGAAACGAATTGTATCGAATCAAGCCGCTGTGGGAGAAGCTCAACGAGATTCACCTCCGCGACTCAGTTCATTTCAAGGATCATTACTCTTCATTTACGTTTGAAAAGAGAATTATGACATGGACATCGCTGCCCGACGAGAGAGTGTGGATTTTGGTTGGAGAAGTAAATGATGAAATAGTAGGATATTGTGTCGCCACATCCACCGAAGACGGCAAGGGAGAGATAGATTCGCTTTGCGTGGACGAAGCATGGCAAAACAAAGGCGTGGGAGAAACACTTGTTCGGGAAAGCCTGGCCTGGCTCGAAAGTCGAACTTGTTCACCCATTCGTCTCATCGTCAGTTATGGGCATGAATCGGTGATGGGTTTTTACGAAAAACTGGGATTTTATCCAAGGGCAACTATTTTAGAGCTCAAAAATCCACAGGATATATAAAAACACATCAGAAACCGAGAAGATATTGCGCAGCAATCGTGTTCACATCTTTTTTTGACGTGTCATTAAAAGTCTTAAGTGTGTAGAAACACTGTACTTTGGAATTGGATGTCAGCCAATAATTTACTCCTGCCGACAAAGCTGTAGACTGCGACAATGAATTACTCCTGTCAGTTTTATAACTGTCGTACTTCAAAACCGGTTGTAATTTAGCTGTAAGGTAATAACCTGTAGTAAAATAGAATCCTACAGAACGGATTACATCCGTCTGCGCTGAAATATATTCACTACGCACCAGCAATTTACGGTCATCAAACTTCATTCCCACAGAAGTAAGGGTTCTCTTTATTTTTGATGATTGCGGACCATACTCTCCATCATAGTACGAGAGTGCGAACCGCAGCGGTTTCACCGGATTTACACAAAGCGTACCAACGAAGTCTTTATTCGTATTATTATCAACATTATACTGATTTCCATTCAGCAAATTCAAGCTATATTCCACCAGATTGAAACCGTTACGCTGAAAGAAATTTCCATTCACTGCAATACCGATATCACGTCCGCTGCACTTTACTCCCTGAAATTCGGTCACCAACGCTTTTATGGCCTGCGAGTTCTCCACAGTTTCGAGATCGATCACGGCATACGGATTTTCAAGGGTATACATTACCTTATACTGTCCTGCTTTTATTTCCAAAGATTTGTTCAGGCTCCATCGTGCATACGCATCCAGAATACGTGGCGAGCCTGCACATTCTAGTTGAAAATAGTACGTGAGATTTTTCAGCACATTTCCCTGCATGTTGATTTGCAAGCGACGAATATCAAAACCATTTTTCCCGATGTTGTAATTTCCCTCTTCGGAGGAATATTGATAACGAGCGTTGACAACACCACCTATTTTGGGCAATTTGTTTACGATTGTTTCAAGAGTGGTAAGACGTTTGTTTACCACAACCGAATCGGATTTATCGGTTTGCGCCGAAGCGACAAATGCAGACGCGAACATCGCGACAAAGAAAACACAAAGGAATCGATATAACATGAGGGGAAATAGAAATTTTGAGCGACAAAGGTAGTAAAATGAGTTTAATCGAAACGGCATTCGGACAACAGCTACCTTATATAAAACAAGTGTCCCGAAAATAAATTTTCGGGACACTTCGTGTGATTTAATCTATAGTTTAGAGTTTGCCTGCGTATTTCTTTTCGCGCAGCTCCTTAATGTCTTCGCGGGTAATGTATTCGTCGTATTCCATCTGCTTATCGATAATTCCGTAAGGAGTCAATTCGATAATGCGGTTACAAACGGTTTGCACGAACTGGTGGTCATGCGACGAGAGCAACACATTGCCTTTGAAATTCTGCAAACAGTTGTTGAACGCCTGAATCGACTCCATATCAAGGTGGTTGGTCGGAGAATCGAGCACCAGACAGTTGGCGTTCTTCAACATCATCTTGGCAATCATACAGCGCATTTTTTCACCTCCGGAAAGTACCGATGCTTTCTTCAGGGTTTCTTCGCCCGAGAACAACATTTTGCCCAAATAACCCTTCAGATAAACTTCGTGCGTATCGTTCGAGTATCCGGCGAGCCAATCCATCAGGTTAAGGTCGGTATTGAAGAATTCGGTATTATCCATCGGCAGGTAAGCCGGTGTGATGGTCACACCCCAGTTGAAGTGTCCCTTATCGGCTTTCATATTTCCGTCCAAAATCTCAAACAACGCTGTCATGGCACGCGGGTCGCGCGAAATGAATGCCACCTTATCGTTCTTCTCGATCATGAAGTTCACGTCATCGAACAGCACCTCGCCTTCAACGGCTTTAGAGAGGCCCGACACTTCGAGAATCACGTTTCCTGGCTCGCGTTCAGGAGTAAAGATAATACCCGGGTAACGGCGAGAAGAAGGCTTGATCTCCTCCACGTTGATTTTTTCCAGCATCTTCTTACGACTGGTAGCCTGTTTTGACTTAGAGGCATTGGCGCTAAAACGCGCAATAAACTCGAGCAACTCGGCCCGTTTTTCTTCCGCTTTTTTGTTCTGCTGTGCCTGCTGACGCGAAGCCAACTGGCTCGATTCGTACCAGAAGCTATAGTTACCGGTGTAGATTTCTATTTTCCCGAAGTCGATATCGACAACGTGTGTACAAACAGCATCGAGGAAGTGACGGTCGTGCGAAACAACCAACACTGTATTGTTGTAATTGGCCAGATAATCTTCGAGCCACATCACTGTGTCGAGGTCAAGGTCGTTCGTAGGCTCATCGAGCAGCAGGTTGTCGGGATTTCCGAACAGCGCGCGGGCAAGCAACACACGCACTTTTTGTTTACCGCTCAGGTCACCCATCTTCATGCCGTGAAACTCTTCCTTAATACCCAAACCGCTCAAAAGAGAGGCAGCATCGCTCTCGGCATTCCAGCCTTCGAGTTCTGCAAATTTCTCTTCGAGTTCCGATGCGCGAATGCCATCGGCATCCGAGAAATCGGCTTTGGCATACAAGGCATCTTTTTCGGTCATAATAGCATACAAAGTGCTATGACCCTGAATAACGGTATCGAGAGTAGTCAGATCGTCAAACTCATGGTGATCCTGCTTCAACACAGACAAACGTTCGCCTGGTTGCATCATGATGTTACCTTTGGTAGCCTGCAAGTCACCGCTGATAGTACGTAAAAATGTGGATTTACCGGCGCCGTTTGCACCGATAATACCGTAGCAATTGCCTGCAGAGAATTTCAGGTTCACATCCTGAAACAAAACCCGCTTGCCGAATTGCACGGCGAGATTGGAAACTGTAATCATTGATTCAATTTGAAAATGTGCCAATTTGAAAATGTGCCAATGAGAGAACAGCACACAACAAACAGCTTATACTTATTAGCAATATTTCTGAAGTTAATTTGGAGATCAGATAATTTGGAAATTTGTAGATGTGGGAATTTGAGAATTACAGAACAACGAGAGTGCTAACTGTTACACTGATCGTTTCTTCACTCAAATTCATTCATTTTCAAATTTTCAAATTCAAAAATCTTCAAATTGTTTTATTGTTTCGGCTTGCGTTTCTTGGGTTTGCCGTATTTGATTCGCATCAATTCGACATGACGCACCTTCTGGTTTACCTTTTTGTTTTTATCTATCTTTTCGTGGAAAGCACCCCCACCCTTCAACGGATTGGTGAGTTTCAAACGAATATTTTTTGTTATCTTCTTTTCGAGTTCGTCGGGAGTCAGTACAGCCGACAGTTCGAGTTCTTCCGGCAACTCGTGCATCGGAATCTGGTACTGCATCAACTCTTCCACAGCCAGCTGTCGTTCTTCTTCGGCTGGCGACACCAGCGAAACAGCAGTTCCCTCCTTGTCGGCACGTCCCGTACGACCAATACGGTGAATATATAATTCCGGTTCGTCGGGCATATCGAAGTTAATGACGTGCGATACATCGGCAATATCGAGACCTCGGGCAATCAAATCGGTCGCGATCAGCACCCGGTACGATCCCTCCTGAAAACGCCTTACCGTTTCAAAACGATTATTCTGCGCTTTATTGGAGTGAATTACCCCGATCTCGTCTTCGAATACCTCGGAGATACGCTCATAGATATTGTCCGCCAGTTTTTTGGTCAGGGCAAACACCAGAACGCGTTTGTATTGTTTGCTATGCGAAAGCATGAGCTTCAGCATATTTATTTTTGAGTTGAAATTGGGCAACAGATAAGCACTTTGTGTAATCTTATCCAGTGGCGTTCCCATCGGAGCTGCTTCAATACGTTCGGGCGTATCAAAAAAGTCGTGCATCAACGTTTCCACCTCTTCGGTAAGGGTTGCCGAGAAGAGTAGATTTTGCCGTTTGGTAGGCAAAAGGTCGAAAATACGAACCAATTGAGGTCGGAAGCCCAAGTCCATAATTTCATCTACCTCGTCAATAATCAGACGCTTCACCGACTTCAGGCGGATTACTCCGTTCAGTGTCAGATCGAGCAAACGACCCGGTGTAGCCACCAGCAAATCAACGCCATCCTTCACTAAAAGCACTTGCTTTGACATATTCACACCGCCATATACTCCGGCAACGCGGATATTCGTGTAGGCTGCCAGTTTTTTGGCCTCTTCCACCACCTGTAGCACTAATTCACGGGTAGGAACAAGGATCAAAATCTGAGGGTGTTTCTCTTTGGTGAACTTCCATTGACGCAAACAGGGAAGCAAAAACGCGACGGTTTTTCCCGTTCCGGTTTGGGCAATACCCACAACATCACGTCCCGACATTGCCACCGGAAAAGCTTTTTCCTGAATAGTTGTGGGATGAACGTAACCAGAATCATCAAGCGCGTTGAGCAATGGTGTATTGAGATTCAATTCTTTAAATGTAGTCATGGGCTATTGTCAATTGGGGTGCAAAGGTAGTGATTTTTGCCCGTAATTTATAGCACTCAATGCAAAGACAAATGAGTTCAAATAAATATTTCACCATTTAAAACGCTTAAAAGCCACAGCATTTCTCAATGCCATGGCTTTTCTTAATCACAAGTAAAACTAAAATCCTATTATCTAATGCATGAATTTTAATATTTAATTACCACGCAAACCATCTGTCACATCAAATGCAGCATCCAAATTAACATATTGACACATTTGCATATATTCAAACTGACAGGTTATTTACCGCTACGACTTTGTTCTTCGCTCGATGCCGTAGAACGGTTGGCGCGGGTTTTGAAAGAATCTTTCCCGAAACGATAAGTGAATGACACATTCACCGTGCGGCTGTCCCAGTGGTTGTTTACATTGAAATCAACATTCCCGTATTTTGCAAAACCGCCGCCTTTATTGGTATTGAAAATATCGTCCACCGACACCTTCAGAGTTCCTTTTTTGTCGAAAAGGCTCTTCTGTACTCCAAAGTCAACAGAGTATTGTTCATAGATGGTAAAATTACCCCAGAGCTGTTTCGAGCGATAACGTCCGGCCAGTTCCATGCTGATGTCGCAAGGCAGAGTAAAGCTTTGTGTTGAGTTTGCATTAAAGCTCCAGCGTTTGAATTTATCGGCAGTCGCATCGTTAGATGTTACCGATTTATACATTACGATTGCCGAAGCATTGAAGTGCCACCATTTGGTAACGTCGAGCTGAACGGTCTGCGAAGCATTCAGGTCAATCGACTTGCTCAGATTATCTTTGGTTTGATACATCACTTTGGTAATATCGTTTTGTCTGATTACATCGGTAAACAAATCATTGGTACGGTTCATGCCGACAGAAGTAATGAATTTACTTTTGTAGGTATAATTCAAACCAAGAGAGTGTGTAAACTGCGGACGAATAAACGGATTTCCCTGATTATAGGTAAATTGATCAAGCAACCACATGAACGGATTTAGTATCTGATAACCAGGACGTCCAATGCGATAGCTGTAGGTCAATCCCAGTTGATTATTTTCATTCAGGTCACGCTTAATAAACAGAGACGGAAACAGATCTGTATAATGTTTTGTATCCACACGGTTCATCGATTTTGAATCACCTTTCGAGTTGGTATTCTCCACACGCAGACCCAGTTGTACTGATGTTTTACCGAATTGTCCTCTGGCGCTGAGGTAAGCCGCATTAATATTCTCTGTATAAATAAACTGGTCGTACGGTTTCAGTCCGGTATTCCACACCACGTTTGTCGGGTCGTTTACCGTAAACTCGGACTGGCTGTTTGTTTTCACAAAACTGGTTTTCAAACCGCCTTCGATTGAGAATTTTTTCCCGATAGGATGCACGTAGTCGGTTTTTGCCGTAAAAATATTGATGATACGGGGCTGATAGCCAAGTATTGTAGAATTGAGATTCATATCATTCCCGTTTCCATCCACATAACTACCATGCTGATCGGTCGAAGAATGGTATTTGAAGCGTGCATAATCGGCATCGAATGTCAATGAAGTTCCGGTGCTATCAATATCCCATTTATAATTTCCATTGAATGTTATATTGCTCCAGTGTTCGTTTTCGCCCGATTTGGTATGAAGCGCAGAGTCGAGCTTCATTGTATTGTCAAAGAAAGAGGTTACCGAATTTGTTTTGCCATTACTATGCCCGTCTGAACCTCGAACCATGAAACTAATTACCTGGTTTTTTGCAATATAATAGTCGGATCCAATTTTATAATTATGTCCGTTACCATCATAGTCGCTACGGTTATATATCTGTTGAACGGCTCCTACGTAAGGCCCTGTAACATAATTCCTGACGGCATCCATCGTATTCCAGCCACTCCATCCGTTGAACGAATAGTTACCGTAAACATTCAGTTTGCCGAAATTCATATTCAGGTCTAAACCAATATTTTCTCCAAACTTACCGCTATATCCTCCACCGGTATAGAAACTACCGTTAAAACCGGTACGTTTGTTGTGTTTTGTTTTGATATTGATAATGCCCGAGTTTCCTTCGGCATCGTAACGTGAAGACGGATTTTCAATTACTTCGATTCGTTCGATATCTTTTCCCTGCATACCTTTCAGCAACGTAGCCAACTGATCAGCCGAAACATATGTCGGCTTGTCGTCGATCATCACCTTCACACCTTCTTTGCCTTTCAAACTAATATTATTATTGTTGTCAACAGTGACGCCCGGAGTCTTTTTCAAAATATCCAGCACGTTTTCCGATGCTGTTGTAATGGAAGCTTCAGGATTGATCACCATTTTATCAGCCTGTTGTTCGATAAACTTACGTTTGGCAACCACCGTTGCTTCTTTCAACATCTGCGTATTCTCCTGTAAAACCACATCTTTCTGAACATCTTTTTTGCCATTAAACGCAAACTGTTCGGTTTCAAACTTCTTATAGCCCACCATTGTCACCGACAAAATATAAGTTCCTTCGTGCACTTTATCGATAACGAAGTCGCCGGTACTGTTACTTTCACTACCCTTTATCGGCAGTTTGGTTTTTGCATTGATAAGAGCTGCGGTTGCAAATTCAACCGGACGATGATTCTGATCAAGGATCCGACCTTTTACGGTCCCGTCTGCTTTTGCGATTCCGATACAAAGCATCGCCATAAGCATCAAACTAGCTATTCGTTGCAAACAAGTCTTTGTTGCCATAAAATTTTACTGATTTTTTTGTGTTTCGTTTGTGATAAAATGAAGGAGTAGCGGATCCATTTCTACTCCTTCGTTCTGTTTTTTGTAAGTTAGACGTTCGCGGTTATGCGTTTGGATGAATGTTATGTTTTTTTTAGAATTCAATTTAACCCAACAATTTCATCTACTCATATCTCACTGTATCACAGCCGATAGAATAAATATCCAGAAATAGATTACCATACAATCTGAAAAGAGAAGTGACTATTCGGGTTTAACCACACCGGTACCATGCTTGCTCAAATGTTTTACCACCGGATTGCCTTTGTAGGTTATATTGCCTGTACCACTGGCATCTATAGAGATTTCTTTACCGGCATACAAAGTCACATTGCCCACTCCTGAGAGGTGAACATCCAACACATCTGCTCTGAAATCACCCGCGCGAACATTGCCCGTGGCTGAATTATGAATTTCAGCATTAGCAGCACTACCCGACAGACTTACATTACCTATCGCAGAAAAGTCGGCGTTGAGTTGAGTACAATTCAGGTCGAAGTTTATATTGCCTGCAGCATTCACCGTCAACTGTAGCATTTTCCCTTGCAGTGTATTCTTGGTTTGAATATTTCCTACTGCCTTAAAATAAGCATTCGTCAAATTACGAACTGTGATATAAATATCCATTTTCCCGTGCCAGTTATGGAGTCCCTTTGTTGTAACAGTGAGCTTATTTCCACTATTCTTCACCACAATATAGTCGGACACATCTTTGCTTGATTCAATCCTAACAGATTCTTTATTACCCTGAATCAGGTAAACATTGCCAACTGTGCGTACATCCAGTTCAGAAAATGCGCCAACCGAGATTTCCTGAATAACATTAGCTGCCCGAAGGCTAAACGGAACGATCAGCAAACAGATCATTCCCAACAACATTTTTTTCATAACAATTTGTTTTTTAGATGTTTATTTTTATTCCGCTTTTACTGTTCCAATACCATCTTTATGAATATCGGTAAAACGAGGATGACCTCTGTAAACAACCTTACCGATACCACTGGCGTTAACCGTCATCTTTTCTTTTGCATACACATCCACGTTACCAACACCTTTAAAGCTCACAACAGCTTCATTCGCAATCAGGTCGCTCATTTGTACGTTACCTACACCTTTTGCATCAAGAGCCAGCCTGTCTGCCTTGCCTTTAACCACAAAACTTCCAACACCGGCAAACTGTACATTCAATTGCTTACACTGCAAGTTGATGGATACTTTACCGGCAGATGTCATTGAAAAGTTTAGTGTATCGGTTTTCAATTCGTTGGTACTTGTCACTGCACCCACATCCTTAAACTGAACTTTTTGTAAATGGACAACAGTGATATAAATGTTCATTTGTGGTTTAGCTGCATGTTTAAAATCAATGGTCGAGCTTATCGTCAATTTATTTTCTTCATTTTCGAGTTCCACCGTACTCATGGTAGTGGTATCTGTTTCAATTCTCACGCTCTCCCTATCACCCTGAGTAATGAAAATATTTCCTAACCCCCGTAATTCCACTTCGTTGAACGAACGAACCGGAAAATCTCTTGACACCAGCTCTTTTGCAAACACATTGTTGTTGATTAACAGGAAGAACAGTACCCCTGCGACAGTTTTTACAGGATTGAATTGCATTGTGATTAAGTTTTAAATGATTTATTTCTCTTTTGGCCTGCTTTGTAAAGCCACGAACATATACATGACGAAGCCAAAACAAAAACATAACATCGGTTTTAATTTTTATTTTTGCTTTAAAATCAGGGAGCGAATTATTTCATATCTTTGCAGCAGCAAAAAAGCATCAATTTCGTCTGAGATAAGCGATGCTTAACCGTCACAAAGCAATAGGTGGTTATATGGGTAAAAGATTGTCGGCTGTACGTCTCTTTATTCTGATTCTCTTTTCTGCAGGAATCAACCATCCACTTTCTGCCCAAAAGTTACAGGAGACAACCATCCTCGAAGGTCGTGTAATTGATGCACAAACCAACGAGGGAGTTTCTTATGCTACATTGATGACTGTCCGTACAGGTGAAGGAACCATAACTGACGAAAACGGTAGGTTTGCTCTAAAAATTACCCGTTCTACAGGAAGAATCAAATTGTCATGCGTCGGCTACAAAACGGACACCGTACCTTACCGCAAAGGTGGAACAACTCCATTTGTCATAAAGCTCAAACCTAAAATTCAGCAACTTCAGGAAATTGTAATAAAACCGGCAAAAAAACGGTATAAAAACAAGGGCAATCCGGCAGTTGAACTGATTGAAAAAGTAATTGCTCACAAAAAGGACAATCATCAGGGCAACTGGCAGTATCTGGAAAACACCAAATATGAAAAGATCATATTCGGCCTGAGCAATTATACCTCTAAATTTCGTCCAGACAACACTCCAAAGAGCTTTCATTTCCTTTTTAATCATACCGACACCTCCTCCATGAAAGGGAAGAAGTTGCTCCCGCTGTATATTCAGGAAAAGCTATCGGACAACTATTTCAGCAAGTCGCCTGCACACGAAAAAGAGGTGATAAAAGCAACAAAAACGGTGGATTACGGCAAATATTTCAGCATGGAAGGCATTTCCGTTTATCTGAAAAACATTTATGAAACTATCGATTTGTACGACAACAACATAAGCTTCCTGACCAATCAGTTCGTAAGCCCCATTGCTAATGCCGCGCCGACGTTCTATAAGTATTTCATTATGGACACGGTAAAGCTGGATAATATCTCTTGCGTGCGCCTCTATTTTTCGCCCCGCAACAAAACCGACATGCTTTTTCAGGGCGATCTCTATATCACCCTTGACAGCTGCTATGCGGTGAGACAAGCCGATTTCAGCGTCAACAGAGACATTAATCTCAACTGGGTAAAAGAAGCCAATATCAACCTGACTTACAGCAAGAATAAAAAGAACGAATGGCTATTGGAATCGGATCATGTCGGAATTGACTTCGGGCTACCCAAAACCGAACTGGGTGTGTACGGGCAACGTACAACAACCTACAACAACTACCAAACCGACACTCCGCGCGATGAAGCGTTTTACAAAAAACCAGCAGTAGAGACCGACAGTATAGCACTGCACTCAGAAAACTATTGGGCAGCAAACCGACCCCAACCCCTCTCAATATCGGAGGCCGGCATCTACACGATGATTGACAGCCTGAAACAGGTACCCACCTTCAAACGTTCAATGGATTTGGTCTATCTTTTGTTGTACGGCTATAAATCGGTTGGACCATTTGCTATCGGGTCGCTCTATAATTTCGTGGGGTATAATCCGGTGGAAGGTTACCGTGTTCAATTCGGAGGGAAAACCACCAGCCAGTTCAACGAGCATGTATATCTTTCAGGCTACGGAGCCTATGGATTCCACGACAAAACATGGAAATATTCGTTTACGGGAGCTATCGGAATGGATTCGAAAAGCATCTTTCGATTTCCGGCCAATTATCTGAAGATTAGCTATCAATACGACGCCAAGACTCCGGGTAACGAGATGTCACTCAGTCAGAGTTACAACTTCATAGCTGCCTTGGTGTGGGGTAATTACAACAAATTTTTCTACAACCGGATTTTCCAGGCCGAGTATCTTCACGAATTTAAAAGCCATTTTTCATATACTGCCGGCTTTCAATATGTTCGCGAAACTCCCCGCGGAATGCTCTATTTCAACCACTCGGATTACAGCCTGCAAACAAACGACAAGGCATACCTGCCCATTGCTGAGCTATACGGGAAACTCAGGTATGCTCCGCACGAAAAATTCTATCAGGAACAATTGAGCCGGTTCACCATGCCAACCAGTTATCCGATTTTCGAGCTGGAATACCGCATCGGGAACAAAGCTTTTGGGAACAGTTATAACTATCAAAAAATCAGACTATCGGCTTTCAAACGGTTCAAATTATCGGTATTGGGATATTCGGATGTAGCTTTGGAAGGTGGAAAATTATTCGGTACGGTTTCGTATCCCTTACTATTTATACACCCGGCAACACAAAACTACCTGTTCGATGACACCAAATACAACCTGATAAACTTTCTTGAATTCGTCAGCGACCGTTATGCTTCACTAAGTATCGACCACAATTTCAACGGATTCTTCCTTAATAAAATACCTTTATTAAAGAAACTGAACTGGCGTGAGGCCGTCACCTGCAAGGTGTTGTACGGAGATATCGGTTCCCGCAACAATCCGGCATACAACGATCAGCTCTTTCGCTTTCCCGAAAACAGTGATGGAAGCGCCGCAACTCACAAACTGGGACGCACACCTTATGTAGAGGTTAGTGCGGGCATCGGTAACATTTTGCGTATCTTTCGGATCGATTTTGTCAAACGACTAACCTACCTCAACAATCCGGACATTTCAGACTTTGGAATACGAGCCAGCATGAAAATGGATTTTTAGTAGGCAGTACACAGTACTCAGTACGCAGAGAATTGGAGAATTTAACTTAAACCGGACGTATCTTTGTTCTTTGCTCTTTGCTCTAAATATGAAACATCAAAAAACAAATGCGGCACGAATCCTGGACCGCATGGGAATTACATACGAACTGGTTGCCTACGAAGTAGACGAAAGCGACCTAAGTGCGGTGCATGTTGCCGCGCAACTCGGACAAAATGTAGAACAGGTATTCAAAACCATTCTTCTGAGAGGGGATCGCAACGGAGTATTTGTCTGTATTGTGCCCGGTGCCGAAGAGGTAAATTTGAAACTGGCGGCTTCTGTTTCGGGCAATAAGAAAGCGGAAACAGTTGCCATGAAGGAACTGCTTCCGCTTACAGGTTATATCCGGGGAGGATGTTCTCCACTCGGGATGAAAAAGCCCTACCCTATTTATTTACATTCGTCTGCCAACCAGTTTCCGTTTGTTTATATCAGTGCCGGACAGCGTGGTTTGCAACTCAAACTTGCTCCGACAGATCTAATCAAGGCAGTAAATGCTACAGTCACGGATCTGATATAGTTAGTTAAAAACGACCGTTTTCACTCTGCCATTTGACAGGTAAACTTTAATTGTTTTACTGTTTTGATCTACGTCCACCCGCGTCACCTGATTCAACTGCTGAGATGTCCACTTTTCATTCGCATTCTTCCACAACATCAGGGTAACGTAAACTTTTTTGGTCCCGTTAGCCGGATCGAAATGATCAAAAGAATCTATCACGGCACTTTCATTGGCTACCGGATTCAAGCCTTTCGTCCGCACCACTTCGGTGCCCTGCCATCCTTTGAGAGGAACCATCGCCAACTGGTATTTTCCGTTATTGATAATATGAACCTCTTTGCCCTGAACTTTACGAAGTTCATCTTTTACGGGAGCTCCAACTTGCGGCAATGAATAGTGTCCCAAACGAACGTCGGCCTTTTCTGTTCCTGAGACAACATCCACGCGAAGGATCCCGTCAGGCAGTGTAATATCGGCCAACCGGAACGCCAGGTTTTTATTGAACTCCATTTCCACATCACGATAATAGATCCCATTTTCATAGCGATTAAACTTATAGAGATGAAATGGTTCCCAACGGTTTGCCGACGCTGTTTTTACAACATAGTTCATCGCCACTTCACCATTTTTGCCGTCGGCTTGCCACGGAAAAGCACTATTGTATGCCAAGCGGTTGTACGATTCCTCTGCGCGGAATGGTTCGGATGCTTTATCCATCTTCACATTGCACCACGCACGTAGCTCAGCGGCTCCGCTATTGGGATAGTCGGTAATAAGAATGTGCGGACCTTTCAGAAATTTATTGACCACAGTACCTTTCGCCAGTTCACCGGTTGCCCAAGGCCCTTCGTTTTCTTTGGCACTCCAGTATGGGTTACTTTCAGGCAAAAGCAGTCCGAGAAAAGCCTTTGCACACCAATAAACACTTCCACGACAGCTGTACGACTGCACGGCAGCATCGAAAGGCCCGTAAAATCCTAAAGTTGGCACATTGTCTTGCAGAAAATCGGAATTCTGAAGAAATTGAAGTAAAGCTCCCGATGCAATACGGCGCATCCAACCGTAGTTTGTAGAAGGATCGTCTTCAAAACCCATAAAAGAGAACGGCGCCGTTGCTCCGAAACGATAGGTTATGCTACGTCCCCACATAATCATGTCCCCATTACGGCCAAACATGTAGGGATAGTTCGACTTCATCGGTTTGAAATTTTCGGCAAATTTGGCTGCGTACTCCGGATAATTCTTTTTCCCGTAATATTCAGACCAGAACATTCCGTACATCTGAAATGCCCACATGCTGTAATAATCATAAGCCGGACGATCGTTGTACCAACCGTCGCCATCGTAGTGATCAAGCGCTTTTTGGACATACTCGTTGAGCAAAGGCTCGTTTACTTTATACCCCTGACTCTTGAAGAAACTCAGGATGAAAATATTGAAAAACTTCCAGTTTTGAGCAATAGTAGGACCGTCGCCATAACTCACCATTGTGGCTTCAAGAGCATCCTTTTGTTGTTGTGTCAACGGATTCCACAAAATTTCGGGAATGGCAAACAAAGAGACAGATAAACCTCCGAATTCCACCAGATTCTGATGAGGTCCCATTTCCGAAGAACGGGGCTTTATATAGGTTGGACTGGCAGGATCAAGCAATTTGAGGATCTGATGACGATAATAATCGGCCACCCTGATACCGTTAATCTCCAGTTGTGGATTTTCTTTCAGCAAAGGAGCCGCCATAAACAAGGTTCGACACAATCCTTCAAGCTTCGCCGTCGGAATTTGTCCTTCATTGCGGGGATAGCTCTTACCTTCCTGCTTGGGGAAGTACATCGGATCATCCAGCGTTTTCACATAACTGAAAGCACCTTTCAACAAATAAAGAGCAGCCTCTTTCCAGTGCTCGCGGGTCATTCCGGAATAAGGACTCTTTTTGAAATCGGGATTTTCAACTTTAAACACGTTAGACCGGGTCTTGTGTGTTTGGGCAAACGTTGACAGGCCAACGCAAGCAAACAACAAACCGGACAGAACAAACTTAACACACAGATTAAATCTCATGGCATGTATTTTCTATAATTTTTGATACTCAAAGATATTCCGAACCCTTGAAAACAAGGAACAAAATCATTTCAATTTTGGACATAATATGTTCAAACCTACGCAGGCTGATGCACATCTCTATACTCACGTGGGGTCATTTCAAATTCAGATTTGAAACAACTACTAAAATATTTAGGATTGTTGAATCCTAAGGCATACGCAATTTCAGAAATAGGATCATTGGTACTTACCAGCATTTCGCAGGCATGTTTCAACCTCACGTTGCGGATAAATTCTCCGGGAGAGAGGTCGGTCAATGCTTTCAGTTTGCGGTGCAGAGTCGATTTGGAGCTATTCATTGTTTCAGCAAAACGGTCGAAATCGAAATTAAAATCGGACATATGTTGTTCCACCACCAGCACTGCCTTTTTCATAAACTCCTCATCCAGCGAACCGTAATGCATGGCTGAAATATTGACCTCCTTATTTTTCCTGAAGTCTCTGACATTCTGTTTCTTTCGATTGAGAAGATTGTTGACCCTTGCGGCCAGCACCTTCAAATCGAATGGTTTAGGCATATAAGCATCTGCTCCGGCATTGAAATAATCCACCTGATCGTCGGCCGAACTTTTTGCCGTCAGCAGCAAAATATCGATATGGCTTGTCACAAGATCCGATTTCACAGTCCGGCACAGTGCCAGTCCGTCCATTTCAGGCATCATTACATCCGAAATAATCAGGTCGATAGGATATTCTTTGATGATATTCAACGCATGCAATCCATTGGTAGCACTGTGTACTGTAAATCGGTCGCACAAATGATCGACAATAATCTGATTGAGTTCTTTGTTATCTTCGACCACCAGAATATTGTAGGAAGCGTGCTCTGGTTGCACCGTCGTAGCCACTTCATTCACATCGGCAGACTCTTCATAAGCCGGATTTTGCCGTGAAATCTCGCTATCCTCCGTAGCAAATTCTTCTTCGTTAAAGGCGCCCTCCGACACCGGAATTTCGAATGTAAAAGTAGTACCCTCGTGCAGTTTGCTCATCACTCTGATCTCTCCCTTGTGAATTTGCAACAGATCGCGTACCAGCGAGAGGCCTATACCATTGCTCTGACTTTGATCGGATGAATTGCTGATATAGAAACGAGAGAAAATGTGGGGTAAATCTTTTTCGTGTATTCCTTCTCCGGTATCACTTACCGACAGTTGCAAGAATGTAAGTCCTTCCTGCACCGGAAAACTCATTTTTACAATAATACTGCCTCCCGAAGGTGTAAATTTGAATGCATTGGACAACAGATTATAAAGCACTTTATCCAGTTTATCGGGATCAAACCAGGCAATAAAGTTATCGAACGGAGCCTCCACTGCAAACGAAATATTCTTTTCTTTAATTAATGGCTGAAAGTTGGTATAGCACACTTCGCGCACAAACGACACAACATCTCCCTTCTTTACTTTCAGTTTCATATTACCGGTATCGATCTTCCGAAAAGCCAGAATTTGCTTAATCAAACGACGTAAACGATTCACATTGTTTCGTATCAGTTCGATCTGATTTTTATCCGATGGAGATTTGGACTGCAACTCGTCAGTGAGCAATGAAATAATGGTCAATGGAGTCAGCAAATCATGCGATATGTTTGTAAAATAGCGCAATTTTGTTTGTGCCAATTCTTCTGACTTTTCCTTTTCGATGCGGGAGATACGTAGTTCGTTCCGAAGCCGCACCCTGTTGAATAAAAACCAGGCTATACCGCCGGCAATGATCAAATAGAAGAGATAGGCCCACCAAGTCTGATAAAACGGCGGCTTTTTAATAATGACAAGAGATGTAATCTGATCGCCCCATTGTCCATTTTCATCGGTAGCTTTCACCTCGAACGTATACCGGCCGGGAGATAAGTTGGCGTAGTTCACAAAATGACGGTTATTCCCAATGTAAATCCAGTCTTTATTAATACCGACCAAACGGTATGCATACTGAATTTTATCAGCTGACGTAAAATTGAGTGTGGAAAATTCAATGCTGACATCATCATCGGTATTTTTAAGAACCAATGCATTGTCTTCGGCTTCATACTGTTTGTCATTTTCCGCTTCAAAAATGGATTGGTTCTTGACCTGAATATCAGTAATCACCACCTTAGGCTTCATACGGTTAGTCATTGATACCGCATTCGGAGCAAATGAGCACAATCCATTGTTACCACCAAACAACATGGTTCCATTAGAAAGTTTTACCGCTGCATTTTGGCGAAAAGAAGTTACCATAACACCATCGCTTTGAGTGTAGTATGTAGTGGTATGGGAAGCCGGATTAAACCGAATGATCTTTTTAATTGTGGAAATCCACAACGCGCCGGAATTATCCTCTAAAATATCAAAAACGGCTTCTTCGGTGATGCCATACTGTTTGCTCACATCATGCATGGAGTTGTTTCGTTCATCATAAAAATAGATGCTCCCCACACGAGTGCCTAGACTCACATTTCCGTTCCGCTGACAACAGATGGACTGAATTGAATTGTTGGGCAAATTGCCTGCACTTCTGTTAAACGAAATTACTTTCACAATAGAGCCTCTGTTATCTCGTTGATATTTCACCACTCCCTGTTTATCGCTTCCCACCCAAATATTACGTTTATTATCTTCATTAATTGCTGTAATATTCGGAATGGTCTTTACCAGTCTTATAGCGTTATCTGCCATCGACTTACAATACAAACCATTATCCGTTCCGACCCACACGTTTCCGTACGAATCTTCAAAAAGATTCGTAATTGTCGTCGATTTGACAGGCAATTTAATTGTCCCTGGAGCCAACGATTGCTGCTTGTCACTCAGCATATAAATCATAGGATTCCCCTCTTCACAAATCCAGATCTGATGATGACGTTTTAAATGCTTTATTGCACTGATGCTTTTGATAGTTTCAATCATCGGGATACGGGCTTTCGATATTTTACCGGTCTGCGGGTTCAACACATATAACCCACAACGGTTCAACGCCGTATAGATATATCCGTCGGCTGTTTCACAAAGTCCAATCACAATAGGAATAGATCCTGTTTCCACTTTAATATTGGTCAATGGATTGGTTTGTATCGACATATTATTAAAATTCAACGTAAAAATACCATCACCAATAGAGCCCAACCACAAATTCCCCTGATTATCCTGTACAATTTCGTGAAACAATTTGTAATAGGGTTCAGGAAACAGATCATCAGAATGAACAATATTGTATGTATTGTCGTCTTTTTTCTCCATCACAACCAAACCTGTGAAGGTAACCACCCACACGTATCCGAATTTTTTATCCCGAAGCAAACTATATGAAATATCCGGGAATGTTATTCTTTTTCCATTCTGAATTACAGAGATCTGTTTGAAAGGATTCCCCGACAAACGTTTCAAATCCATAGAATACATTCCTTCACCCCATGTACATATAAGAAAATGGTCGGGATAATCTTCTATCATATTGAATGGATCACCCATCCCCGAAAAAGGAGGAAACTGTTCAAATTGAAGCTTCTCAGGATGAAAGAGAGAGATTCCTTGATTATTAATCATCACCCAGATTCTGCCTTCCGAATCTTCATACAGTTTCATTATGGTGTTACCTGAAATATGGTATCGTCCTTTTACATTTGCTCCGAATCGAATACTGCTTCCATCGGGATAAATACGAATGAGACCATTATTTCCGGTACCCACCCACATAGTACCCTGTTTATCCTTGATAATGGAATTAACTTTATCTCTTCCCACATATTGATTATTGAGAGGCTGAATACGGTAATTTTTTTTGTCGATGATATTGACTCCGGCAAGCGTCCCAATCCATATCCGGTTATTGTCATCTTCGGCAATCGTTTGAATACTGTTATTGGTAAGCCGGTTAGGATTCGTAGAGCTCGATCTGAAAATCTTAATACTATAGCCGTCAAAACGGCACAATCCGTCCTTACTACCAAACCACATATAACCTTCTTTGTCGTTATACAGGCGATTGATAGAATTGGAGGGCAATTGGTCAATATAGGGAAAGTGTTGGAAACTAAGACTGGTGGTACGGCCATAAGAACTGGACGCAAAACACAAGCACAATATGGTTAGAATCTTGGTTAGGTGGTATTTCATCAGTACAAATTTGAACATTCAATATTAACAAAGAATATGCACTCGCAGGTCTAAAATATGTTCACAAATGTAAGTGAAATAAACCATAAATAGCATTCTTTAAGAGTTGAATGCCTATTTGACCTTTTTGAACGGATTGTTGACCTATGAAAATTTAGAGCTGTTTATATTTGCATCTCTGTTTTTGACAATTATTCACCCTTAAAAACATAATCAATGAATTTCACAACAAGTTAATGGCCTCTATTATCAATGAATCATTAAAGATGATCAGTTGTTTAATCAAATTACAAAACCTAATTTTAAAAACTAAAACCATGAATGTAAAAAGAAAATTCTTCTTCATTTTGGCTTTAATGACCTTCTGCTTACCGTCATTTCAAGCCATAGACAATGGTATTTCAGCTCAAACCTCTCAACAAAAAAATGGCACTGTTACGGGAATGGTTAAAGACTCAAAAGGAGAACCTGTAATCGGGGCAAGCGTCAGAGTAAAAGGAACCTCATCAGGAACCATTACGGATGTAAACGGTAACTTCACGCTTACTAACATCCACACGAACGCAACTTTAGTCGTGTCGTATATCGGTATGACCAGTCAGGATGTTGCGCTTGACAATAGAAAATCAATCAATGTAACATTACAAGAGTCGTCTGTCGGCATGAACGAAGTAGTGGTAGTAGGCTACGGTACGCAAAAAAGATCGGATATTACCGGATCTGTCACTTCGGTTTCCAAGGATAGACTTAGTAATTTGCCGGTAGCTAACCTTTTTCAATCAATTCAGGGGGTTGCCGCCGGTGTAAATGTCACTCAACTTTCATCCATTCCCGGTGATGCATCCAGCGTGCTGGTACGTGGTAAAAATTCCGTATCTTTAAGTAATTCTCCGCTGCTTGTTGTCGACGGCGTTGCAATGTCAATGGATGCTTCTGTGAACGACATCAATCCCAATGATATTGAATCTATCGAAATTCTGAAAGACGCATCGGGCGTGGCCATTTATGGTGTTCAGGGTTCAAATGGTGTTATTCTTGTTACTACTAAGCGCGGTAGCTCTGCAGCTCCTAAAGTAAGATATGGCGGTTATGTTGGATTCTCTGAAATTGCACATATTCTCCAACCGGGCTCTACAGCGCAATTACTTGAACGTTATGCCGAATATGCACGCATTCAGGGGTCACCGCTTAATCCCGACTATGGAGGA
Source organism: Paludibacter jiangxiensis (assembly GCF_001618385.1). NCBI lineage: Bacteria > Pseudomonadati > Bacteroidota > Bacteroidia > Bacteroidales > Paludibacteraceae > Paludibacter > Paludibacter jiangxiensis. Next base: position 993,621 of record NZ_BDCR01000004.1, read on the forward strand.
GTGCGTTACGCCAATGAGGTTGACAACTTCAAAGCAGGTAAAACTACTGACTGGATTGACGAAGCAACTCAAGAAGGAATCATCCAAAACCACAATATCAGCGTAAGTGGAGGAAGCCAAAATGCAAAATATTATATTGCCGGTGATTTCCTCGATCAAAAAGGGGTTGTGAAAGGCTACAACTACAAGCGTTACTCAATGCGTGTTAATATGGATGTAAACCCCACCAAATATTTTACTCTTGGAACAAGCTCGTCAATTGTGGCTCACAATCGGGACGGAGGACGCGCCAACCTTTTGAATGCCTCAGCAATGAGTCCGTACGCAAAAGAATATAACGACGATGGGACTTATACTCAATATCCGATGTACTCCGAAACATTGTGGTCAAACCCTATGTTGCCGACGACAATCAACCCAGAACGCCGTTCATTCGATATTTTTGCAAGTGGTTACGGTGAATTCAATTTCGGCGAAATTTATGCGCCGCTTAAAGGATTAAAATACCGTCTCAATGCCAACTATACTTATATTCCTTCTCACACAAACTATTACGAAGGCAAAACACTTTACAATCAACAAGGTTACGGTTATATCGACAATCAGGAATCACAATATTATCTGATTGAAAACATTCTTACATACACTAAAGATATTGCCAAACATCACTTCGATCTTACTGGGTTGTTTTCTGCTTCGAGCAAATACTGGCAAGAATCCAAAGCTTCGTCGCGTACTTTTCCAAACGACAACTTAGGCTGGGGAAATCTTGAGTCTGGCTCAACACAGTCAGTGGAAAGTCAAGCAGACATGCGTCGCCTGCAATCATGGATGGGACGTTTGAATTACAACTTCGACAGTCGCTATTTGTTTACGGCTACTATTCGCCGCGATGCTTCGTCTGTATTCGGCGAAAACTCGAAATGGGGAAATTTCCCGTCATTTGCAGTTGGATGGAATGTCACCCGGGAAAAATTTGCAAAACCCGTTACTGATGTATTGAACAATTTGAAATTACGTGCTTCATGGGGATATTCAGGGAATGCCTCACTCGGCGTTTACAGCTCTCTGTTCCAAATGGCCTCAAGCACACTCGCAATGAACGGAGGCTCTACAACTTCCATGAAAGTTGGTACACGAATGGGTAACTCTACACTCCATTGGGAACGCACAAAAGGACTTAATGTGGCTGCCGATTTTGGTTTGTGGAATAACCGCATAAACGGAACTATCGAATACTACAATCGTACTACTGACGGAATTTTACTTTCGCAGAACCTGACTCAAATTTCGGGCTACGCAAACGTGTATAACAACATCGGTACTATTAACAATAAAGGTATTGAAATCACATTGAACACAACCAATATCAACATCAAAAATTTCAGATGGAACAGCACTATTGTTTTTGCAAAGAACAAAAACAAATGGGTGGAAGTATATGGCAACGGTGTTGAAGACTTGAGCAATCGTTGGTTTATAGGGAAACCGCTGGGTGTTATTTACGATTACACTAAAGTGGGTATCTGGCAAGAAAGCGAAATTGGGAAAACAAAAGCTCAAGGCGGAAATATCGGATGGGATGACACGGCTCTGGCTGGCGACCTTAAGCTTGCAGATTTGAACAATGATGGAAAAATTGACGACAAAGACCGTTCTATTCTCGGACAAACCGATCCGAAATGGACTGGAGGCTTAACCAATACATTCAGCTATAAAAATTTCAATTTAAGCATTTTTATTCAAACATCGCAGGGAGCAATGGCAAACAACAATGTTATAGGCACTGCGTCAGATGAAATGGGACGCCGCAATGGACCTGCCGAAGTTGGATTCTGGACCCCGGCAAATAAAAGTAACGAATGGCGTTCGCTCGGCAATCACTCTAATAGCCACGGGTACGGATTCCCTTGCGACGCAAGTTATACCCGTATCAAAGACGTAACATTGAGCTACAATTTACCCTCCAATGTATTGACTAAACTAGGCCTCAGTGCCGCACAAGTTTACGTGAGCGGGCGTAACCTCTATACATTTACCAACTGGGTAGGTTGGGACCCCGAGGCACGCTACGATGGCAGAGGTTCCGGTAACTGGGATATCAACTATCCCGTCACTCGCGATTTGGTTGTAGGTCTTAATGTAACGTTTTAATTGTTAACCTATTAAACTTTTTCCAAAAATGAAAGACTTTAAAATTACAATAGCAGTTATCGCATTAAGTTTACTCACATTTTCCTGTAGCGATAACTATTTAACAGAAAAGCCATACAGTTTTGACAATACCGGGCATACAGATGCCACAACCGTCAATGCAGAGCTGGTGGGATTACACCGTACGTTTGCCGAATTGTGGGGTTGGAGTGGCCAACAAGGATTTCTTTCCTGCTGGCAAATTGGCACAGATGTTTGTTCGGCCGGAGCAACCCAAGGTGTGGAAAATCCATTTTATCAGTATGCCGATTTGAATTCTGAAAATGCAGGTGTCGCTTACCTGTGGCAAAAATGCTACGAATTTATCAACAATGCCAATCTGATTATTGCAGCAGTTGGTGACAACAATAAACCCGCCAATGCCGAAGCTCGTTTCTTCCGCGCTTATGCTTACAATATGTTAGTGACTTTATGGGGAGATGTTCCTCTGCTCAACCAGCCGGTTACCGTGCCCACATTTAATTTTACGCGTCAACCGGTGGCAGATGTAGATAAGCTTATTGACGAAGATTTGCAATACGGAATCGCTAATTTACCTGATGTAGGAGCTGCTGCAAAACCAAGTCGTATTAACAAAGATATGGCACGACAGTTGGCTGCTGAAGCTTATTTGCGTATGGGTATGAGAGACAACACTTACTATGCAAAATCAGAACAGTGTTCTACCGCAATTATCGATGGTGGAAAATATCAACTTATAACACAACGTTACGGAAAATTTCTTGGAGAAGGAGGCGACTACTACCGCGATATGTTCCGTTTCGGCAATCAGCGCCGTGCACAGGGCAATACCGAAGGTATATGGGTATTTGAAATGGAATACAACAATCAGGTAACCGGAGGAACTGTTGACAATCCACAATTCCGTCGTGTTTGGCAACCTGCATTGCATAAAATTGATATTGGCTATACTAACTGTGATTCACTCGGAGGTCGTGGAAACGGACGTCTTCGTCTGAGCAATTATATGAAATACACCGTTTGGAATGGGTTACAAGGTGATATCCGCAACAGCAATTTCAACATTCGTCGCAAAGTATTTTACAACAAACCCGGGTTTACCGGAGCTACAATTGGTGTAAACGCCAAAGGTTTCCGAGTTGCTCTGACAGCTTCCGATAAAGTCAAAGATGTTACTGTTCATCTAGGCGATGCTGTTATCCCCTACGCTTCAGACAGTCTGGAAGTGCTTTATCCGTACTGTACCAAATGGGGAGGATATGATCCTACAGACGATTTTGGTTATGCTTTGGTTAAAGATTGGCCTATTATGCGCTTGGGTGAAACCTATTTGCTCCGTGCCGAAGCTCGTTTTCGTCAAAACAACTCTACGGGTGCAGCAGACGACATAAACAAACTACGTGACAGAGCATTCAAAGCAGCCCGAGTATCTTCTGGGAATGCTACATTGGGAAAAGTAAGCGCATCGGATATTTCTATCGATTTCATTCTTGATGAACGCGCACGTGAGCTCATCGGAGAGGAAAATCGTCGCATGACATTGGTTCGTACAGCCAAACTCACAAGCCGCGTTGTAATGAACGGTGATGCATCACCCTCCAATAAAATCATTACCGGTTTCGATGCCAGCAAACACGTTTTGTTGCCAATTCCACTTTCTGAAATTCAACTGAACAAAGATGCTAAATTGACTCAAAATCCGGGTTATTGATTTGAAGTTTATTGCGTAGGTATTTATTATTTATGGGAGGGAAAGCCCTGAGCATTCCCTCCCTATCATAAAAACAGGCTCTGTTTTCATTGATTGCAGCTCATCCCAAAACCCGAATTTTCTCTTCAAAAACTTTGAATTTTATTGAAATGGCAATAAACAAATTACTTGGTTTTCTCATTCTCTTCATGGGCATTGCGGCCAATACCTTTGCTCAACAACCCGCATCAAAAAAAGAAGTCATTAACATCATCAAAAAAGTAAATAATTACTGGCAAACCACTCATCCTCAACCGACAAGTGCATCATGGGATGAGGCTGCATACCACACCGGCAATATAGAAGCCTACAAAACCACCGGCATTGAGGCTTTTCGTAAATATTCCGAAGAATGGGCCGCCCACAACCAATGGAAAGGGGCAAAATCAGACGATGTTTCAAAGTGGAAATACACCTATGGAGAAACGGATGATTATGTACTGTTCGGCGATTGGCAGGTCTGTTTTCAGGTATATTGCGATTTGTACAACATGGCTCCCGACAAGAATAAAATTGCCCGTGCCCGGCAGGTGATGGAGTATCAGATGAGCACTTCGAATAAGGATTACTGGTGGTGGGTGGATGGCTTGTACATGGTGATGCCGGTAATGACGAAGTTGTATAAGATTACTCACAACCCGCTTTACCTCGATAAATTGCATGACTATTTCGTATATGCCGACAGCCTGATGTTCGATCCGGAAGCAAAGTTGTACTATCGGGATGCTCGCTACGTATTTCCTACTCACAAAACAATAAATGGCAAAAAAGATTTCTGGTCGCGAGGCGATGGTTGGGTATTTGCCGGGCTGGCAAGAATCATCAACGATCTGCCCAAAAACTACAAACACAAAGCTCTTTTAATCACTCGTTACAAACAACTGGCACAATCCATTATCAATTGTCAGCAAAAAGAAGGCTATTGGACACGCAGTTTACTCGATCCTCAACAGGCTCCGGGATATGAAACCAGCGGTACGGCATTCTTCACCTATGGCCTTCTCTGGGGCATCAACAATGGCTACCTGAAGGATAAAAAATATACACAGGCAGCTTTGAACGGATGGAAATACCTCTCCACGGTTGCACTTCAGCCCTCGGGAAAAATCGGATACGTGCAACCTATCGGCGACAAAGCAATTGCCGGCCAGATGCTGAATGAAAATTCAACTTCAAACTTCGGTGTCGGGGCATTTCTTTTAGCCGCTTCGGAAATGGTGAATTTTGCAAAGTAAAACAAATTATACAGGAGCAAAGCAAGAAAGTCCGTTATACAAAAAACGGACTTTTGTTGTTGATAGTTCAAAACCCAACAATTTACATTTTTGTTTTCGGTCTTTTAACACATCCAGACTACCCTACTTTCCTGTTATTTGTCTTAACTAATATGGCTATGTATTAACTTTACACGGACATTACTCAATCACAACATAACCTTTTTTGCTCCAAAATTCAAAATCTTCTAAACGATGAAAAAAGCGTTCCTTTTTATTCCAATCCTTCTTTTCTTTTTTAGTTTTGCTCCGTTTACAAATGTCAATGCCTCCAATGGCACATTTACCTCCGGTCAAAATACATTCCTGCTCAATGGCAAACCCTTCGTGGTAAGAGCCGGAGAGCTGCACTATACCCGAATTCCGAAAGCCTATTGGGACGAACGCATCAAACTTTGCAAGGCCATGGGCATGAACACGATATGCATTTACCTGTTTTGGAACTTCCATGAACAGCAACAGGGTATTTTTGACTTCACCGGGCAAAAGGATGTGGCTGAATTCGTTCGTCTGATTCAGAAGAACGGCATGTATTGTATCCTGCGCCCCGGACCTTATGTATGTGCAGAATGGGATATGGGCGGACTCCCCTGGTGGTTACTGAAAAAGCAGGATCTGAAGGTGCGTCGTTTATCGGATAGTTTCTTTATGGACAGAGTAAAAGTCTATCTGAAAGAAGCGGGCAAGCAACTGGCTCCTTTGCAAATTCAAAACGGAGGGCCAATCATCATGGTGCAGGTAGAAAACGAATACGGAACCTGGGGCGACGATCAGAAATACATGGAAACCATGCGCGATAATATTCGTCAGGCCGGATTTGACAAGGTACAACTGTTGCGTTGCGACTGGGCATCGAACTTTTTCAAATATAATCTTGACGGTGTAGCACAGGCACTCAATTTCGGTGCCGGATCGAACATTGAAAACGAATTTCAGAAGTTCAAAGAGTTGCACCCGACAGCGCCATTGATGTGTGGCGAATACTGGACCGGATGGTTCGACCAGTGGGGTCGCCCGCACGAAACCCGCGAAATCAATAGCTTTATCGGTAGTTTGAAAGATATGATGGACCGTAAAATTTCCTTCAGTCTCTACATGGCTCATGGTGGAACTTCGTTCGGACAGTGGGCGGGTGCAAACGCTCCTGCCTATGCTCCAACAACCTCATCGTACGATTACAATGCGCCTATCGATGAAGCAGGAAATCCGACCGATAAGTTTTATGCTATCCGTGATTTACTGAAAAATTACCTGCAAGAGGGCGAAACTTTGCCGGAAATTCCGCAAAATCCGGAAAAAACCATCACCATACCCACCATTTCCTTTGCTTTAACGGCCAACGTTTTCGATAATTTACCGGTTGCCAAACAGAGCGAGAAGATTCAGTCGATGGAGAATTTCGATCAGGGATGGGGTTCTATTCTTTACCAGAAAACAATACCGGCTTGCAAACATCCGCAACAATTGGTACTAAAAGAGATGCACGACTGGGCAACGGTCTACATTAACGGCAAAGCGATCGGGTCGCTCGACCGCAGGAAAGGAGAAAACAGCATTGAACTGCCTGCGCTCAAAGCCGCATCCCGCCTCGACATTTTGGTGGAAGGCATGGGTCGTGTCAACTACGGAGAGGCTATTATTGACCGAAAAGGAATTACCGAAAAAGCAACACTCGACGGTACAGAGCTGAAAAACTGGAAAATTTACAACCTGCCGGTCGATTACGAGTTCCAAACCAAAGCCAAATTTGCTCAAAAGCCTGCTAACGGACCGGCCTGGTACAAAGCCTCGTTCGATCTGAAAGAGACCGGGTATACTTACCTCGACATGAGTTCATGGGGGAAAGGAATGGTTTGGGTAAATGGTTATAATCTGGGTCGTTTCTGGAAAATTGGCCCCACACAAACCCTGTGTATTCCGGGCTGTTACCTCAAGAAAGGCAAAAACGAAATCATTGTACTCGATATTGACAAACCCACCAAAACAGTGGTTACCGGACTAAATCATCCAATCCTCGATCGCATTGTGAAAATTGAGAGCAAAGATGGCAAAGTAAAAAAAAGTCTTAATCTGAACGGAGCCAATCCTGTGGCTGCTGGCACTTTCACCTCCGAAAACGGATGGAAAAGCGTAACGCTCGATGAAATGACGACCGGCCGTTATTTCTGTTTTGAAGCCATGAATGCACAAAACCCGGATGACCACAGCACTTCTGCTGCCGAATTTGAAATCATTGGCGCAGACGGAAAAGCAATTTCTTCGATCAATTGGAAAGTAGTTTTTGTGGATAGCGAAGAAACTGTAAAAGTAGCCAATGGCGCCGATAAACTATTTGACTTACAAGAATCTATCATCTGGCAAACAAAAATTGGTGATAAAACCAACCATCCGCATCAGGTGGTGATTGACATGGGTTCTGACGTAAAAGTAAAAGGATTCCGCGTATTGCCCAGAACGGATAAAAGCGATACCGGCAAAGTAAAAGATTATCGTTTCTACCTACAGGAAAAACCATTCAAAATAGAATAATCCATTGAATATGAAACGAGCATGTTTTGACCAAAACACAACCCCGCATGAAAATAAAGACATGCGAGTTCTATCCGACAACTTAAAAACAACTTATTTTCGGATAAAGTTAAGCAAAATCATATTATTGCTCTTTGTTACAATCGCTTTCGTGTGTACAACGACAGCTCAGGCAACAAAACCAGCCAAAAGAAGCGCTATTGTAAATGGAGAAGATCTGACGGATACGAAAGGAAATGTCATCAATGCGCATGGAGGCGGATTTTTGAAAGTGGGCAACTATTTCTACTGGATCGGCGAAAACCGTCACGACAATGTCCTGGTATCTTGTTACCGTTCTACCGACCTGTTGAATTGGGAATTCCGTGGCGATCTACTGACCCGCCAGTCGAATCCGGAGTTAGCCGATGCTAATATCGAGCGTCCCAAAGTGGTTTACAATACCAAAACAAAACAGTTTGTGATGTGGATGCATTACGAAAAACGTAGCGATTACAGCCTTGCAAGAGCTGCCGTAGCCGTTTCCAACGACATTGAAAAACCATTTACTTATCAGCGTAGTTTTCGCCCGTTCGGCAATATGTCGCGCGACTGTACTCTGTTCCTTGACGATGACGGATCGGCCTATTTTTTCTCCTCGGCACGCGAAAATTACGACATGATGATGTACCGTCTGACCGACGATTTCCTTGACTTAAAAGAACAGGTAGCCACACTTTGGCCCGGAGGCCACCGCGAAGCACCGGCCGTAGTAAAACGCAACGGATACTATTTCATGATAACTTCTGGCTGCACAGGCTGGGCTCCCAATCAGGCAAAATACGCTGTTGCAAAGTCCATCCGTGGCCCATGGTCGGAGTTGACTTATATAGCAGACAACACGACCTATCATTCTCAGTCGACCTATATTTTGCCAATTATCGGGAAGAAAAACACCTCCTATCTCTATGTTGGGGATCGATGGGATGGGAAACACTATTTCAATTCGAAATACATTTTCCTGCCGCTGACATTCAGAAATGACACAACGATGGAAATGCCATGGAGTGAAACATGCACACCCGATGTGACGAAAGGCAAAATCGGACAAGCTAGCCAAAATAAATGATTTGCTTAGCATGCAACTACCCGACACCACTCTTTTTCTGTCTTAGAAGTAGACCCTTTTCTTACGGCAAAAAACGGAACTTAATTATTCTAAACCCTAAACATACACATGAAACGTAAATGGATCTTCACCGGATTGATAGCATTGCTATTCACAACGGGAAACGCACAGGTAAACGACTGGGAAAACCCGGCCGTATTTCAGATCAACCGCGAACCTGCACGGGCAACTTTTCTGCCCTATGCCGATGCCGGTTCTGTCATTTCCGACCAATACGCCAGTTCACCCTGGTATCTTTCGCTGAACGGTTACTGGAAATTTCAATGGTCACCCACACCGGATCAGCGTCCGAAAGATTTTTATAAAACCGATTTCAACATCGAGAACTGGAAAGAGATAAAAGTGCCTTCCAACTGGGAACTTCAGGGCTACGGTATACCCATCTACACCAACATCACCTACCCTTTCCCGAAGAATCCTCCCTACATCGACCATTCCGACAATCCGGTTGGCTCGTATCGCCGCTATTTCGAACTGCCTACCGACTGGAACAAACGTCGGGTATACCTGCATTTTGAAGCCGGAACGGCAGCCATGTATATCTGGGTCAACGGTCAAAAGGTAGGTTACACTGAAAACACCAAAAGTCCTGCCGAATTTGATGTTACGGCCTATGTAAAACCGGGGCGCAACCTCGTGGCAGTGGAGGCCTACCGCTGGAGCGACGGTTCTTATCTCGAAGATCAGGACTTCTGGAGACTATCTGGTATCGACCGCAATGTTTACCTATACAGCACCGACAACGTCCGCGTTGCCGACTTTTTTGCGCGCCCCGACCTCGATGCCGCATACAAAAACGGATCGTTTGCGATGGACGTAACACTGCGCAACTTCAATAAAACGGCAAGCAACACAACGCTGGAAGCCCGTTTACTCGATGCTTCCGGCAAGGAAATTCTTCGCCAGTCGCAAAAAGTAAACCTGACAGCCGAAAGCAAAGAAAACCTTACATTCGCCGGTAAAGTAAGTTCTCCTCACATCTGGAGCTGCGAAACGCCATATCTCTACACGCTGGTTTTGACACTAAAAGATGAATCCGGAAAACAAATCGAAAACGTGGGCACACAAATCGGTTTCCGCAAGGTAGAAATCAAAAACGGCAGCCTGCTTGTGAATGGAAAACGTATCTATGTACACGGAGTAAATATGCACGAGCACCATCCTGTCAACGGACACTATCAGGATAAAGAGACAATGATGCAGGACATTCGCCTGATGAAACAGAACAACATCAATGCGGTGCGTTGCAGCCACTATCCCGAAAATGTGGAATGGGTAAAATTGTGCAATCAATACGGCATTTACCTGGTAGACGAAGCCAATATTGAATCTCACGGTATGGGCTATGGGCATGAGAACATGGCGTTCGATCCCGCATGGGATGCCGCCCACCTCGACCGCACCATCAGTCTGGTTGAACGCGACAAGAATGCACCTTCGGTTATTATCTGGTCATTGGGGAATGAAGCCAGCAATGGCGACGTGTTTATGAAAACCTACAAATGGATTAAGGGTCGCGACAAAACCCGTCCGGTTCAGTTTGAGCAGGCTCGCGAAAAAGAGAATACCGATATCATCTGCCCTATGTATCCGAGCATTGCCAACATGAAAGAATATGCGGCTCGCGAACACGTTACACGTCCCTACATCATGTGCGAATATGCGCATGCCATGGGTAACAGCTCCGGCAATTTCAAAGAATACTGGGACATTATTCGCGGCAGCAAAAACCTGCAGGGTGGTTTCATCTGGGACTGGGTCGATCAGGGAATTCTGACGCAGGATGAAGTTGGTCGTAAATACTGGGCTTACGGTGGCGACATGGGTAGCCAAAACTACACCAACGATGAAAACTTCAACCACAATGGCTTAATCTGGCCCGACCGTACAGCTCATCCGGGTTTGATGGAGGTAAAGAAATATTATCAGGATATTCAAATCAAAGGTGTAAATCCGGAGAAAGGTCAGATAAGTATTATCAACGAGCTGAAATATACCAACCTACAAAATTACATCTTCAAATACGAAGTAATCAAAAATGGAGAAGTGATTAAGAGTGGAAATTTCGACGTAAACGCAGTCCCCGAATCACAGAAACAGGTTCAGTTGGCAATGCCTGACATGCCTCAGGCAGCCGGAACCGAATATTTCCTCAACGTGTATGCCTACACCCGTTTTGGCAACGAAATTATTCCGCAGGGACATGAAATGGCCCGCGAACAGTTTGCCATCGGTTCAGGCTCTTATTTTGCAGCAAAACAAACCAGCGGCAATACTCCGAAAGTAAGCAATGACAATGTGCGCATTGTGGTTACTGCCGGAGATGTTGAAATTGGGATCAATAAAAACACCGGTCTTTTAGCCTCTTACAAAGTCGGGAACAAGTGGTATTTCGACGAAAAACCGACACCCAACTTTTGGAGAGCTCCGACAGACAACGATTTTGGCAACGGAATGCCTGCAAAATGTAATGTTTGGCGGGCAGCAGGCGAAAACCGTTCGCTGAAAAACATCGACGTAAAAGAAGAAAACGGGCAGACGGTTATCACTGCCAGTTTATTCCTCAAAGATGTTGCTGCCGACTATCAACTGATTTATACTGTAAACGGTGACGGACGCTTGACCGTAAAAGTGAACTACAAGGCCGGTGCGGTAGAATTACCTGAAATGCCACGTTTTGGTATGATTATGACATTGGACAAGTCGCTGGATAACTTCACCTTCTACGGCCGTGGCCCTTGGGAGAACTACAGCGACCGCAATACGTCAGCTCACATCGGAATTTACAGCAGCAAAGTAGCCGATCAATACGTACTTTATACACGTCCTCAGGAGAATGGCTACAAAACCGACATTCGCTGGATGACTTTGACTGACGAGCAGGGAGTCGGCATTCGCATTGAAGGCTTGCAACCACTTTGTGTGAGTGCGCTCAATAACTATCCGGAAGACTTCGATCCCGGACTTACAAAAAAATACCGCCACATCAACGACATTACACCTCGTAAAGAGGTTGTTCTGAGTGTCGACCTGGCTCAGCGCGGTGTTGGTGGAGACAACAGTTGGGGAGCTTATCCGCACGAACAATACCTGCTGAAAGCAAAAGAATACAGCTATGGATTCTCCATTCTGCCTGTAAAATAAAAAACGAAACACGAACACTTCAAGCAACCCTTTCCTTTTATCTTTGTAACAGAAAACGGAAAGGGTTTTTAAATGAAGTGAAGCGAAAACGAGGGTCTAATCCGGTTTGCGTGTGGGGAATACCTACGGCATTCTAAGGTTGATATGTAACTTCGATGATTTTCTACAGATATGAGAGCCCTAACGGGCTGTTCTTGCCAAAAACGCACATCTTAAGACCGGTAGGTCTTGCATATCAATAGAGAATAGATACCATTTCCAAATAAAAACCTCGTAGAGGTTTCACGGACATAAAAAGAAAAACAAACAAAAAAAGTTATGAGAAAAGCACTACTACTTTTATTATTACTGCTTTCACTTCCATTGTATGCGCGGGAGAAAAAAGGGCCGCCAATCTCAACCCGACAGGTATGGTTGTTGTACATGGACAAAATTGCACGTCCGGTAATTGAACCCTTAGCTGACAACAAGCTCAAAGAATCCATGCCAATGGTGTTGTCCAAAACCATTGATAACCCCGGAAACAGGACAAAAGTGGCCTATCTGGAAGCCTTCGCCCGAACCCTCTGCGGCATCTCCCCGTGGTTGAATCTGGAGGGAGGCGACAGCGCAGAAGTGAAGTTGCGGGAACAATACCGTGTTTGGACCCTGAAAGCGGTTGCCAACGCAGTGAATCCTTCCGCAAAGGACTATATGCAATGGGCAGGCGGACAGCCTCTGGTCGATGCGGCATTCTTTTCGCTGGCGTTGGTTCGCTCTCCCTGGCTGTGGAATGACCTTGACAGCAAGGTGCAGAAGCAGGTGGTTAATGCGCTCCTGCAAACCCGACAAACCATCCCGGTTTATTCCAACTGGATACTTTTTTCGGGAATGATTGAAGCTTTTTTCTGCAAGTACGGCATGGAATACGATCCGGTACGACTGGAATATGGTATCCGTGAGTTTTCGCAACACTGGTACACCGGCGACGGCATGTTTTCCGACGGTATGGATTTTCATTTCGACTACTACAACAGCTATGTTATCCAACCGTACCTATCGAATATAATGGATGCCGTTGGGGGAAGAACCAAATCATTCGACTGGTTTCGAGGGAAGCTGGATAAAATCACCAAACGTTACGCCGTCATTCAGGAACGAATGATTAATACCGACGGGAGTTTTCCTGTATATGGACGCTCTATCGTTTACCGTACGGGAGCTTTCCACCATCTGGCCGATATGGCATTGCGTAAACAGTTACCGGCTCAGTTATCGCCTGCACAGGTTCGGGACGGATTGACAGCCGTCATCCATAGAGTACTGGACGCTCCTGACACCTTTACAGACAAAGGCTACCTTACCATCGGACTTTGTGGCAACCAGCCCGATTTGGCCGATTTTTACATCAACACCGGAAGCTGTTACCTGGCGGCAACGATCTTCCTTCCTCTCGGATTACCGGCGAACGACGAATTCTGGACAGCACCTACCGAAGCCTGGAGCTCCGTAAAAATATGGAACGGACAAAATTTCCCAGCCGACCATGCGATGGACGTGAAATAGTCCGGATATGTTTAAAACGAAAAAAGGACAGCAACGACTGTCCTTTTTTCGTTTTAAACGCCCTCAATGATTCAATTTCCAGCCCACGAGACCTTCTCCAATCTCAATCGTTTGCATGTGAATAATATCAAAGAGATACATTCTTGTTCTTATCCCAATCAATTGAAGCGTAATTTTACGCCCGATTTATCAAAAATACTGTTATTGTTAAAATCCAAAAAGATTCTAACTTTTTGCAAGGAGCCAACGCTACGTGACGTAGGGTTGGCTTTTTTTGTTCCCAATATCCGGCTATGTTATAATCAATAAAAAATCCCGGAAGCAGTAATCTGTTCCGGGATTTCCTTGTATTATATGGGAAATTACATTTCCAGAGCCACAATTGATTTGGCAGGAAGAGTAACTATCATTCCCGTTTTGGTCAGTTTTGCTCCCTTAAATTCGGCAGGTTTTACCTCATCCGGTTTGTCAAAAGTATTGTACGAATCGATACCTTTTCCGGTAAGAATGGTTCCGCTTACTTTCGATACTTTCAGGTTGCTCAGGTCAACATCTACGGTTTGAGCATTATCCTTATCCAGATTTGCCATCGTAATCAAAATACCACCTTTTGCATTTTTAGAAGCAGAAACGCTTACTGCAGGAACCTTTTTGTCATTATAGGTCAGTTCTGCACACTGTACATCAAGGGGAAGTTCTGTAGCATCCATATGGCCTTTATACATTTTGAAAACATAATAGGTCGGAGTAAGCACCATTTTCGGACCATCGGTCAAAATCATAGCTTGTAACACGTTCACCACCTGAGCAATGTTCGCCATTTTTACTCTTTCGCTGTATTTGTTGAAAATATTCAAAGAAAGAGCAGCCACCATTGCATCGCGCATGGTATTTTGCTGATAGAGGAAGCCCGGATGTGAGCCCGGTTCCTGATCCCACCATGTTCCCCATTCGTCTACCAAAAGATCGATCTTATTTTTAGGATCATACTTGTCCATGATCGCGATATGCTTTTTAATCACGTCTTCAATTTCGGCAGCCTTGGTAACTGTCCACAGATATTCCTCGGGAGTAAATTTGGTAGCAGAACCTTTGCTTCCACTCCAACCTTTACAGGTATAATAGTGCAATGAAACGGCTTTCATTTTGTCGCCGATCTTTTTCATCAACACATCGGTCCAGTTATAATCGTAATCGCTGGCTCCACTGGCAATTTTGTACAAATGGTTGCTGCCAAAATCGCGGCAATAGGTTGAATAACGGCGATAGATATCGGAATAATAATCGGCTGTCATGTTACCACCGCAACCCCAGCTTTCATTCCCAACGCCAAAAAACTTCACATTCCATGGTTTTTCACGACCATTCTGACGGCGAAGATTTGCCATTGGACTTTCACCGTCCGATGTCATATATTCTACCCATTTAGCCATCTCTTCGACACTTCCGCTACCTACGTTGCCGCTGATATAAGGTTCGCAACCGAGCATTTCGCATAGATTGAGAAATTCGTGGGTACCAAAGCTATTGTCTTCGACCACGCCACCCCAGTTGTTATTGACCATTTTGGCACGTTTCTCTTTCGGACCAATACCGTCCATCCAGTGATACTCATCGGCAAAGCAGCCACCCGGCCAACGCATCACCGGTACCTGAAGATCTTTCAGCGCATTGAATACGTCTGTACGATAGCCCTTAATATTAGGAATAGGTGAATTCTCACCGACCCAAAGGCCACCGTAGATACAAGTTCCGAGATGTTCGGAAAATTGTCCGTAAATCTCTTTACTGATTTTATTTTTTGCCTGATCGGCATGAATGGACACTTTGACGGGAGTCTGTGCTGAAAGAGTCAGCGTTCCCATCAAAAAGAAGGAAAAGAGGGTTTTCTTCATGGATATAAATGTTTGTTAGTTGATTGCGCTACAAAGATATAAAATGTTCTTTTTACACTTATTTTTTTGAGCAAAAAAAATTCAGGTGTAACATGCTATTCTCTAATATGATTAAACCTGAACTTAAAAAATGCTATTCTTTCCACACTGCAACACCTGCAGGTGTCAGCTCTTTTGTCCCGTAAATAATTTTTGCACTGGCCGGAATATTCAGAGTTACGTTGGATGAAGAGTAGTTGCAAGCCACCCAGAACCCGTCGCGCCAGTTCACCATTACACCTTCGGGCAATTCATCAACGGCCGTTCCAGCAGTTTCAAACACCTTTTTCAAGACATCTTTTTCGAACTTGCCATCGTGAGTATCCGTCCCGATATACGTAACAGAACCTTTGCCAAGTTTGCGATGAACAACGGTAGGTTTTCCGGCATAAAACTGATCGGCAAAGCTGGCCCACACTTCGGTACCGGAAGCCGGCTCGAGCATATCGCCCCAGGTATTCCATTTATACGATTGGCCGTTGAACGAAACAGTCGCCGTTTTAGTCGAGTTGAGCATATCGTTCATCACAATCTTCGCACCAATCAGTTTGCTGATCGCGTCAGCCCACGGAGCTTCCGGGAAATGACCATCACGATCCTTCAGTCCTGTACGTACCGAAACGATCAGATTCCCTCCATTTTCGGCATATTTCATCCATTTATCCACCAATGCTTTATCGACCATCTGATAGGCTGGCACCAGCACAAAAGGATATGCTGACAGGTCTTTTGTTTCATCTGCAAACTCAACGGGAGCTTTCAGCAATTTAAGCGCATTGTAATATTTGGCAATGTGATCGCGTTCGTTCCATTGGAAAGTCTGCGGCTGAATGGTGGTTTCCCACACATTATCGGAGTTGTAAACAATAGCCGTTTTGCGGGCGGCATACTCTTTGGGCATTGCAGCGTTTGACTTATACAATTTCCGCAGTTCTTTCACTTCCTTCATAAACTGGCTATATTGTTGTCCACCGTTGAGCGGAGTGACTCCGTCGGTGCCCACCATGCCATAATGGAACTGCTCGCCGCCATACAGCGGTTGACGATAACGATAGGAGCAGATAAAATCGAGGCCACCGGCAAAAGCGTTCCAAAGCCACATGCGTACAGCACCCGGATAGGGTTGCGGATTATAGCTACCCCAGTTTACCTGACCGGGTTGAAGCTCCATTACTCCGGTAACACCTTTCAATGCACGAAAAAAGTCATTGGAAAAGGAGATACGCCACGGATCACCCATACGAAAACCCTGATCGCCTACCCCATCGGTATAACCGGCTACGGGATACACCGTGTAACTAATGAAATCGAGGTCGGGATTGCGCCATGGATCGACATCGGTATGACCATTCATAAAGTTTGTCGTAACAAACTGCGATTTTGGGACGTTATCCTTAATTGCCTTGTTTTGAAGCGAAATGAATTTGGCACACTCATCTGCATTGAACCGTTTCATATCCAATACCGAAGTAGGACTGGCAATGCCCGAATACAAACGACCGACATTCGGCATCTCAATTTGTGCGAAGTCGGTATAAATCCCCGACCAGAAAGCAGTGCCCCAGGCACGATTCAATTCATCGATAGTTTTATACTTATTTTTTAGCCAGTTACGAAAAGAAGCCTGTGCTGCCGGGCTATAATCGAGCGCTCCGTAGTGCGAGGGTTCATTGTCGATCTGCCAGCCCCAAATCCGCTTGTCGTTGGCATAATGTTTGGCCATGGCTTCTACCACTTTTCGGGTTAGCTCCTGGTATTTCGGGCTCGACCACGAATAGTGCTCGCGGGTACCATGCATTCCGGTTTGTCCGTTAGCCTGCTCCACAAGTATCTCCGGGTATTTCCGCGTCAGCCATACCGGCGGTGTAGCAGAAGGAGTACACAGCATCACTTTCAGATTATTCTTGGCCGCAAGATCAACCGCTCTGTCTAACCAGCGAAAATCATAATTTCCTTCGGTAGGTTCCAGTTGTGCCCAGGCAAATTCGGCCATGTGGACAAATTCAAATCCCATGGAAGCCATATTTTTAAAATCACGCTCCCACTGATCCGGGCTCCATGCTTCGGGATAATAATACACCCCTGTTTCTACAAGGTTCTCTGCTTTGAAAAACTGCTTTTGTCCGTACGACAAAGAGCTACAGACAAATGCCAACAAAAGGAATATTGTATTTTTCATCTTAAAATAATTGGTAATAAACTATTCGCCAACAAAGATAAACGTTGTTACTGATGCAACAATCGTCGTTTTATACGCAAAACTGCAAATGAAATTTTAGACCTACTTTTTTGACATAAAAAAGCAGACCGATTTCCATCGGAATTATTTTACTGGTGTCGTTTTTGTGAAAAAATTGGACATAAACAGCATTTGATACTGAATGGAATTATTCCAGTAAGGCCAGTTGTGAGCTCCCGGGCGAATGATAAAATCGTGTGGAATATTCCGGTCAAGCAGTTTTTCGTGCAACTGGCAATTTACCTTGTAGAAAAAGTCTTCCGATCCGCAATCGATAATCAGGCTCAACGATTTCGGTGTAAGCAGATGAACGAGGTTCACCACGGTATTTTTCTCCCAGTTATCCGGATTTTCGGCGTAAGTGCCCAACCGTTTGGCAATGTCCCAGTTGTTAGGAAAAGGACGAAAATCGACACCTCCGCTCATGCTGCCGGCCACGCCAAACAAATCCTGATGGCGAAACGAAAGATAGAGCGCACCGTGTCCGCCCATGCTTAAACCGGTAATGCCTCGTCCGGCACGGTCAGCGATCGTAGCATAATGGCTATCCACAAACGGGATCAGCTCTTTGGTGACGTAAGTTTCGTATTGAAAATTCTTATCCATCGGGCTATCGAAATACCAGCTACCAATTGCGCCATCAGGACAAACCACAATTACATCGTAAGTATCGACCAAAGGAATAAACGATTTGCCCTGCGTGATCCAGTCGTTATAATTACCGCCATATCCATGAAGCAGATAGATTACCGGAAGGCGTTTGGCCGTTGAATAATTGTCGGGAGTTACCACTACGGCTTTAATTTCTTTGTTCATCACCTTGCTGTAGGTAGACACCGTTTCAATTTTGGCAGCAAAAACGACAACAACAGCAAACATTAACACCAATAAAGCACAAAGTCTTTTCATTCTGTAATATTTTTTTTTAAGATTATATGGAATTGATAGATGAGTAAAACTTACTTCATTCATTTTAGTATCTGTAATTTTTCAAAAATATCAGCTTTTTACTGACTTGCTTGATCCATTCGCGAGCCATCAGTTCGTGACCGAAAACGGTAGGATGAATACCATCCCAAATCCAATAATCGGCTGGAGAATCTTTCATGGCTTTATCAAAAACCGAAGGATAATCGACCACTATGGCATCGAATTCGGCAGCAAGTTTCAGCACCACTGCTTTGCGAGCCGCCACTCCATCGCGCCATTTTTCCCAGTTATTTTTGCGGTTCCCAACCGGATAAACGAAAGGAAGGCCCAACACGAACAATATTTTAGGGTTGGCAGCTTTGCTTTGTTGCAACAAATCACGATAGCCTTGCTCAAAAGCTGCGACATCTGTAATCGGCTCATTGTTTTTAATGGCATGATCAACATCGTTGATACCTACCAGAAGACTCAACACATCGGGATGCAGATCGAGCGTATCCGTTTTCCAGCGTTGCTGAAGGTCGGGCACACGGTTGCCACTTATTCCCCGATTGTAGAACGAAAATCCGTCATGAGGAAAGTCGGCTCCTACCCGACTGGCAACTGCAAAGGCATACCCGTGTCCCATGATGTGGTTCGGATCGCTATTACGCCCTCGGTTGCCGTCTGTTATAGAATCACCCTGAAAAAGAAAAGTCAGGTGCTTCTCTTTGTCGGATACAGAAAATTCGTTTCGTTTTGGTTTGGCTGCCAACAAGGAAGCCGGAGTAACAGCAGTTGCGATTCCGGCAATAGCAGCCGTTTTCAGAAAAGTTCTACGAGAAAACACTGTATTAATGGTTAATTATTAATGCTTAGTGGTTAATTGTCTGAATATCTCGTTGGCAAGAAATTTCGCACCTTCGGCATTGGGATGAATGCCATCGAAGACCAATTCTTCGTGCCCTAAAAATGGTTTTCTGAGATCAATCAACCGCACGTGCATTTTCTTTTGCACGGTTTTGATTTTCGGAATAACGCCGTTGACAATGATGCTATCGTTGATGCCCCACTCGGGATGAAAATGAGGTGCACGGGCAAATACCGGAATCGGATAGCAGAGATAGATTTTGGGATGCGACGGCAGTTGCTTGAACCGTTTCACCATCGCTGTCAGATCCGCAATAAAGTCGGTCTGATACTTCCAGTTCATCGGTTTGCTGTCGTTGGTTCCCAGCTTTATAATAACAATGTCGGGATTCAGAGCCAGCGCATCGCTATACTCTTTCTCTTTGATGTACGGCAAATTTCCTTTCGAGAGCAATGTACGAGCGCTGTTACCGTAGTTGTGCACCTCGTATTTATCGCCCAACAAAGCCTGGAGTTGAGTCGGATAAGATTCTGTCGGTTTCAGACCGTAACCGAAAGTAATGCTGTTGCCTACGCAGGCTACCTTGATTTTCGGTTGCGCAAATGTCACAACCGAAAGGAGCAAAAACAGCAGTAAAAATGAGTATTTTGTACGATTCATGCGTAAAAAATTTCAAGTTAAATATTAAAAGTTTCAAGTTTCATGGAGCTACATCTTCACAACCCCAAATCCTCAAATTTCCAAGTCTAAAATCCGTTCATCACCTGCACATCCGATTTTCGTTCTGCAGGCAACACTTCCAGCTTTTTCAGTTTTCCGTCTTCAACGGTTGCTTCAACAGTGGTATTGTATGGTGCATGCAATTTGAAATGAACATTCCGGCTTTTCGGCCAGGCAGGCAAAAGGTAAATTTTCTTTCCGTCCACCTGCATCAACATTTCCTGCAGGCCTATCATGCCGCTGCCTCCCCAGTTGTGGTCGGGAGTCCAGTCAAAACCAGGACCCCAGAACGAAGGGAAACGTCGGGGTGAATCGCCCAGTTTTTGTTGCAGCAGCGTATCGGCAGCCTCGGTCAATCCCAATCGTGCCGCCCAGATATTATCCTGTTTCCAGCCCTTCGGACTGCGGAATTTTTTCACAATCGGATCGTAGTTCCATGTATTTATCGCAACATCCAGATCGGGTTTACCCACGCCGTACATTCCCCAGGGAAACACAGGGTAAAGCTGTGGAGACTCTTCGTTTTGCACCCGCATCCATGCTCTGGCCGGAGCAATGGTCTTATGCCCGTCAAACTCTGCGAACTCGATAGGTGGTATGCGTTGCAAGAAACCGCTCCATGCCTTACGTTCGTCAGCGCTCAGGTATTTATCGGGCAGCTCCAGCAAACGGGAAGTAACGGTTTTCAGGGCTGCAATAGTGGAAGATGCATTATACGCCATCTTAAAAGTTTCGGCTCCCGAACCGGGATAGAGTACCAGATGCCCGTTATCATCAAGCGCTTTTGCACCACGCTGTTTGGCCAGATATTGGTAATGTTCGTCGAAAAAAGTGAGACAGCTTCTTATCAACGGCAGATATTCGGTAATGTCAGCTCCGGTATAACGCTCTTTCTCCAGAATCATAAAACAGAATTCGAGCGAGGTATCCCAAAGATATTCGAGCCAGGCATTGTATTCCATTCCCTTATCATAGTTTTCGGGACGTTTCCAGCCATATTCTGCGCTATTGGGTAATCCGAAATTTTCGATCTGTTCGGTAAAGCAAGCGCCTTTGTGTCCCCAATAAACCTCGCTACGCAACTCGGCATTGCCCAGCATATTTTTATAGTAATCAAACTGAGGCTTCATCATCTCAAAATCGCCGTTTTTGAGGAATGGGAAATAGACCAAACGCTGATTCTGAGCCGTCATCAGACCTCCGCACCAATTGCGGAAATCGGGAGTGTACTGCTTCTTTGGATCTGTAAACGCAGCATCGTAGGTAAACAATCCGCCATTAAATTTGGTAGGAGCCGAACCAAAGGCATTGCAACCCAACTGATAACGGAACAACTCAAAATTGCGCAATACTGATTCCTCTTTGGAGATGGCTCCGGTAGCCGTTCCTTCAATAAAGCTACGGTTCCAGAAATCGTTCCACCAAACGCGGGTTTTGGCAAGAGCTGTTTTGGCATTCTTATCGCGATCAGTTTTGGCCGCTTCCAGCCCGCTTTGCCACGCCTTGACATCAGGCGTTTGAAGCGTATGAAGTGTCAGGGTGATCTCTTGATTTTTGACTGGTTTATCACTTTTCAGTACCCAGCCTTTGAAATTGGCATCCACGTAACGACCGCTCGTCATTCCGGCGGGCGACATTCCTTTTCCCTCGAAGCATCCACCAAACGTCAGGTTCTTCAATGGATTGTACATTTTGTCTTTATAAGCCCACAACCCTTGCTGGCGAACAGTAATGTCAAATACCGTGCTATCCAGATTGTGGTGAAAGAACTCTACTCCTTTGCCCCGGAAAGCAATACTGTCGCGTTGGGTAGTTATATTCTTAACCGGACCCCATTTCAATGAGTTGGCAAAATTCTCGCCCGACTTCTGCAAGTAGTTTTCGTAACGCCAGCTTTCATATACAGCCTCGGTCGTTACCGGCTTGTCGGCGTTCACCGACACATGCACCACTGGCCGCATCACATCGACCCACAAATTGATTTTAGCCGAAACAGCTTTATTCTTGCCGGTAATTTCGACATAGCCTTCATGCAGTTTTAATTCCTGGCGAAACTCACCGTTTTCGAATGGATTGGGAGAGAGTTTCACCCGTACGCGCCCCAGTTTTAGAAAACCGTTATTTTCATCAAAAGTGCCACTTCGGGAAACATAAAAGAGCAGATCGCCATTTTCGACCCACACGTTCAGTCCAATATCGTGACCACCGCAAGGCATCGATTCGGAGGAGTTTTTACTCTGCGTAGTCCACACCACGTTGTAGCGGTCGAGGCTTTTGGGCTGAGCAGATGCGAGCAACGGCAGTAAAAAAACACAAATAAATAATAAAACGTTATAGCAAGAAAACTTGTTCATAATTACTGTTACTTATTGTACTATACTTTATATAAATAGATTATACCCAAACCCATAAGATTTCAGGGCAATTTTATTGATCTTTCAAAATTAGCGAAACCCAGCGACATTGCAGTGAAAACTTCAATAAACAGCATCTGTTGAAACAAGCGGATTGTATACCATTACTCTAACTGACATTCATTTCAACTTGACGAGATAAAAATCATGTGTCCCGCTTAATCGTCCGTAAAGATCAAAGCCGGTCAACCCGACGTGATAAATATTCCCCAGTCGATCGATAGTCACATTCTTGCCCGAAGCATCTCCATTAACACCCTCCGGAATTATTTTCTTTTCCCAAATAAGCTTACCATCACCGCTATACATCCTAACAAATGCATTTGCAGGAGGAAGATTCATCACACCACTAACGAGAAAATTATCGCCAAGCAGCTTACTGCTGCAAATTCCTTTAACCGAGTCATGTTTGTCTGTACCAAACTGTTTATCCCACAATATTTCACCCTTCCGGTTTAATTTTACCAGAAAACAATCGCCTTCTCCCAATTGCGAAGATGCCAGATTGCCTGCTGTTGTCCCTCCGAGGTAAATATTATCCTGATTATCAACCATCAAACAAGTTGGAATATCGAAAGACTCAGTACCTAATTGAGCGAATGTAATTGGTTTTCCCTGCTCGTCCAACCTGCAAATAAAACAATCCATCATTCCTTTATTTGAAGAGATCAGGTTTCCAAAAGTGCGACCTGCAAGGTAAATCCGTCCTGCGTTATCCTGAGCCAGACAGTCTCCGCCATCGCGCAAACTGGTGCCAAACTGTTGTACATAAACAAGCCGCCCTCCGGAAGTCAGTTTCATCACAAAAGCATCTTCATTTCCCTGGGATGTAGAACCCAACTTACCGAAAGTAGATCCGGTAACATAAACCGACTGATCTTTGGAGACCAGAATTCCCAACCCGATATCGATACTGTCGGTTCCAAATTGTTTAATCCACAATTGCTTGCCCTTTGATGAAAATTTTGCAACAAAAACATCTTCCTTCCCGAATTTCTTTTCACCCAAAACGCCATCAGTAGTACCCGTAATGTAGATATTACCGGCATCATCCATAGCCGAACCCTGAATATCATCGTCCTGATCAGAACCGAACTGACTTGACCACAACAGATTTCCTTTTCCATCTATTTTAGAGATAAATCCGTCTTTTTTACCAAAAGAACGCTCACCCATCTTGCCATCGGTATAACCCGTCACATAAACATTGCCGAAACGATCAATCATGTGATTGCGAACATAAACCTCTTTATCACAACCATATTGCTTACCCCAAATCAAATTAACTGAAGACTGTGCAGACCCGAAATAACAGGCAAGAGATAAACATACAGTCATTAGCCCTTTTCTCATCCACGCAAAACTAGTTTTAGATGGCCGGACGTAACTCGCATGACATTGTTCATCCGTGTTTGTGTCTTTTACAAAACATGCTCGATTCATGATGATTTTCATTTGACCAAATATTTAAAGATTAAAAAGAGAATCAAAGAACAGTAAATAAAATAACGTTAAGGATTCATTCGTCATTTATTCTTTACGAACACTACAATCAATCATCCACATCAGGAGCGTCGCTCCGTTGTCTTGGTAGAAATGCCACGTCACACAGATTCGGAGGGGCAGAGCCCTGATGTCTAAAAAATGACCTGAATTGGGGAAATATATCAGGTTGTTCGTCTTGTTTTTTCTGTGTAAAACATAATTAATTCGGCGGCTCTCAGCTTGCTAATAGCCCAATTGCCCAATTGCAGTTTATTCAATTTATTAAGAACGTCCGTATAGATGTCTTCAAAACGAATATCTTGTATAATATCTTGTAATGCTTTCAAATAGGCACGATAATTCTGTTCTTTTTCAATTCCATAAGTTGATATTATCTTATCGACAGTCTCATTTTTTGTTCGTCTAATATAGAAAAACACTTTACTATCCCAAATAGCATAAACTTCAGGATTTATAAAATGAAGCAATTTAGAGGTACCCACCATCGAGTTATTGACACACTCTTTGATTGTTTTAAGCTCATCTTCCTTCAAAAGAGATCCAGCTCTGACACGATTCAATAATTCAAGAACTTTTTTGCTATTTCCCGTATTCAAAGTCAATATAGTAGGCATCCATCCATACACGAAATGAGCCGCAATTATCAGATGTTCTTTTGTTATTTCGCCTGTGATTTGTTTGAAATAATTTACAAAAATAGGATAAGATTCCAAGTAAGATTTTTCATCTGTTTTCAAGCAATCAGGATGAAAATGCTTTGCATCTCGTTCAATTCTCTCAAGGTTTAATCCGGAAAAATCCATAACATTGATTTATAGATTATTATT
This sequence comes from Paludibacter jiangxiensis, assembly GCF_001618385.1. Taxonomy (NCBI): domain Bacteria; kingdom Pseudomonadati; phylum Bacteroidota; class Bacteroidia; order Bacteroidales; family Paludibacteraceae; genus Paludibacter; species Paludibacter jiangxiensis. The sequence continues at coordinate 1,018,626 of NZ_BDCR01000004.1, forward strand.
TGGTCGCTATAAAAACACAAAGCCTCCATCTTCAGATAGAGGCTTTGTGTTTTTGCCATCCGTATCTTCAGAATTTCACAAAGATACGAAAAACTTTGCCCGGGTCGGATTGCCAGTGTTTCATGGCTTCTTGTGCCTGTTCGGGTTCGTAGATGCCGCTGATGAGCTCTTCTTTCGGACAGGTACCGCGTTTCATGTATTCGATCACAGCACGGAAATCTTCGGGCATGGCGTTGCGCGACCCGCGAATATCGAGTTCTTTCTGCACGAAATATTTGGTTTCGAAAGCAATTTCAGTCTTGGCATAACCGATGCACACCACGCGACCAGTGAAGGCGACTTCGCTGATTGCCATTTGGTAAGTAGGAGGTGCTCCCACGGCTTCGATCACCACGTCAGGACCGGCATTGTTGGTAATGGTCTGCAAGCGGGCGTGTACATCTTCCGTTTTGGAATTGATGGTATAAGCCGCACCCAAACGTTTTGCCAAAGCCAGTTTGCTGTCATCCACATCAACGGCAATAACACGGGCACCACGCAAGGCCGAACGCACAATTGCTCCTACCCCGATCATACCACAACCGATCACCATCACCACGTCGAGGTCGGTAACCTGAGCGCGCGATACGGCGTGAAAACCGACACTCATCGGTTCTACCAGCGCAAAATCACGGGGAGTAATTTCCGCATCGGGAATCACCTTACCCCATGGAACGGAAATGTATTCGCTCATGGCACCATCGCGTTGCACGCCGAAGGTTTGATTGAACTGGCAGGCATTGGGACGGCCGTTACGACACGAAGGACAACTGCCGCAAGCGGTGTATGGATTGACTGTACAGGAAACTCCCGGTTGGATATGCGCAGGAACACCTTCGCCTACGGCTTCGATGACCGCACCAATTTCGTGACCCGGAATAACGGGCAGTTTTACCATCGGGTTTTTACCTAAGTAGGTATTGAGGTCGGAGCCGCAAAAGCCCACATAACACAATTTCACCAGTACTTCTCCTGCTTTCAGAGCCGGTTTTTCTACCGAGACGACTTTCATCTCACCAGCCTGAACAATTTGTAAAGCTTTCATTTTCAAGAATTATATAAATGACACTATTTTTGAATGATCAATCGACTACTTTGTAGCCTTTCCATCCGTAATAAGCACAAAATGCGAAACAAATCATCGGAATAACATAGGCAATATAATAAATCGCGCTATTCCGATCCATGATATATGCCGTCAACTGAGGCAAACAAGCATTCCCAACGATGGCCATCACTAAGAAAGCCGAACCGCTCTTTGTATTTTTTCCCAGATCGGTCAATGCCAGCGAGAACTGTGTCGGATAGATAATTGACATAAAGAAGGCAATAGCCAACATGGCATAAATGCCCACCATTCCGCCACAAACCATAATCACGATACAGAGCAACACATTCAACAATGCGTATGTAACCAGCATGTTTTGCGGGCGGAATTTCACCATCAGCAATGTTCCGATCCAACGTCCGGAAAGGAACGCAAGCATGTATAAGCCAAAAAATGTAGTAGCAGTGCCTTCTGGCAATCCGGCATATGTACAGCAATAAACCAAAAAGAGGCTGTTGATCGCCGTCTGTCCACCGTTATAGAAAAACTGTGCGATAACTCCCCAGCGCAAATGCGAACGTTTCAGCACGTTGAAATCGATCAGTTTATCGTTCGATACTTCGCCTTCCACATGGTCACCTTCCTTGATTTTAGGCAATTTCGAGAAGATAAAAACAACGGCAATCACAATCAGCACCGTTGCCAAAATCAGGTACGGCAGTTTCATCGCATCCGACTCCTGTTGTATGTAACCGGTCCATCCGCCGGGGAAATCAGTTGGCAGGGTTTCGCGGGTAAATTTATGTCCGCTCAGCACCAGTTTGCTCAGGAACATGGCCGAAATAAAAGCCCCCAGACCGTTGAACGATTGCGCCAGATTCAAGCGACGGGGAGCCGTAGCCGGATCACCCAGCACCGTAACATACGGATTGGCGGCCGTTTCGAGGAAACACATGCCGGTGGCAATAATAAAGAAGATGCAAAGGTAAGCCCAATACTCTTTAATCATCACTCCGGGAAAGAACAACAGTCCACCGATGGCTGCCAGCACTAATCCGAAGATAATTCCAGATTTGTAGCTGTAGCGTTTCATAAACATGGCAATCGGGATCGGGAAGATAAAGTAGGCCAGCCAGTAAGCCGATTCGGTAAAGGAGGCTTCAAAAGTTGAGAGTTCGCATGTTTTCATCAATTGCCGTATCATGGTAGGCAAAAGATTGCTGCTGATGGCCCAGATAAAAAAGAGGCTAAATATCAACAGCAGAGGCAAAGCATAAGGTCGTTTAGACATAAAAAGGGTTTTCAATAAATGATTATTCTGACATGTTTTTAATATAGGGTAACTCTACCAAGTCAGTAAAGCCATAGAACGATGCGGCATTTTTGCCCAGGAAGGCTTCTTTCTCTTCCTGACTCAACTCATCGGTTTTCAGTACAAAGTCATACGACATGCGGTAGGTAATGGCCGTGATGGTGCGCGGATAGTCCGAGCCCCACATCAGCTTCTCGATACCTACTTCGCCGGCAGCCTCTTTGATGGCTTTCACCGCTCCTTTGAACGGATAAAACTCGGAGTTGAAGAGCCAGGTAATGCCGCCCGATTCGATACGCACGTTCGGGTGACGCGCCAACCGGATTTGATCCAGCCAGTTGGGTTGAGTGACCATGCCGAAATGTCCGATAGCGATCCGCAGTTTCGGAAACTCTTTGATGATCTCCTCCATCTCGGCCACCTGTTCGTTGCCGTCAGCCAAATCAACAGAAAAGAGCACATCGTTTTGTTCCATCAGGCGGAAAAGCTGCATCATCTCGTCGCAAGTTAGCCATACCCGTTTGTCGGACATAATCAACCGTCCGGCAGGTAGTTTGAGAGCGCCAAAACCTTGCTTAATCAACTCTTCTCCATGCTTCAGGTAGCCCGGCACACGGGCATCCACCATTCCGCAACAGAGAAAACGGTTCGGATATTTGTTCTGAACCTCCCTCAGGTAATCGTTCTGCAATCCGTCGATATATTCCTGCGTGATGACGGCGGCAGACACCTGCGCGTAGTCCATATTGGAGAGAAAAATCTCGGCAGTGTTGCGTCCGTCGATAATAAACGGGGGCACCATTTGCCGGATTTCGCCCATAAAGAGCGAGCGTCCGTTCTCCAGCGTCTTTATTTTCATTCCGTTCACCTCGGTATCCTGATGAAGCCAAAGGTGAGCATGTGCATCGATAATTTGCATAAAAGCCAGTTAAAAGTTTCAAGTTCAAAGTTGAAGGTTTCTAGTTGACAACTAGCCATCTCTCCACCTCACTATCTCACTGCTCAACTGTTAAGCCAGGTATCTCTGAATCTTGGTTCCAGTATTTCCTGTACCTCTTTCAATAGTTCTTCGTCTAAGGGTTCATTGACCCAGCGAATATTGTCGAGCACTGCTTCGGAACGGGTGGTACTGAAGAGTGTCGTTGCAATGCGTGGATTGGCAGCCGAGAATTTCACGGCAAGTTGCTCAATTGATTTGCCTTTGCTTTGGCAGTGAGCCACAGCTTTGCGACACAGATCCTGCAAAGGTTTCGGAGCCGGATGCCATGCGGGAGCGCCGCGATCAGTCAGCAATCCCATCGAAAAGGGAGAAGCGTTGATTACACCGATACCTTTTTCTTTAAAATAGTCGAGATAATCGACCAACGCATCGTCGTTGAGACAGTAATGGCAAAACGAAAGTACGCTTTCCACCGTACCGGCCGGCACGTGATCGATCACATATTTAAAGTGACGGAGCGTCAGGTTGGTGATGCCCACGTGTTTCACAATGCCTTTATTGCGCAATTCCACCAAAGCAGGCAATGTTTCATTCACCACTTGATCGAGATCGGCAAATTCGATATCGTGCACATTAATCAGGTCGATATAGTCCACGTTGAGGCGTTCCAGACTTTCGTAAACGCTTTCGGTAGCCCGTTGAGCCGAATAATCCCAGTAATTCACACCGTCTTTGCCGTAACGGCCTACTTTGGTCGACAGGTAAAATTTGCTGTGGTCGATCTCTTTCAGTGCTTTCCCCAAAACGACTTCCGCTTTCAAATGTCCGTAGTAAGGCGACACGTCGATAAAATTAATGCCGTTGTCAACCGCGGTATGAACCGCAGCAATGCCTGCCTCTTCTTTCAACGAATGAAAAACGCCACCCAGCGACGAAGCGCCGAAACTGATATTGGAGACTTTCATGCCGGTTTTCCCGATCTCTCTGTATTCCATATTAATCTGTATATTAAATAATTATATTTGTTTGAATTTGGCTCAAATTCATATAACTCCGTCCTTTAGGGCGGAGTCAAAATGGGACGATTCCAATTTGGCTTTAGCCTTGACAAATGCAAGCTGATTATCTCGCCTTGGGTGTTATCATGGCTAAAGCCTAATAGTATTTCTTTTTTTAGCTCCGCCCTAAAGGACGGAGTTATTCGATATAGCTCGTTTCGTCGAATTTATTTTTTGAGTGCAACTTTAAACGCAACAACCGAATAATCAGGAAGTTTTGCAGGTTTCCTAATAACCAGTTCGTCGTTGTTTTGCGTCCAGCTGATTTTCTCTCCGCTTCCCAGCAGCGTAACAGATGCAATTTTCTTTCCAGCCAATTTGCCGTTTTTGCCCATCGACTTCAATCGAATATTCTGCGTCGGATTTTCCATGCAAAATGCGTAAACAGCTCCCTGTTTGGTGGTGTAACGGATATCGTCGGCAGTGTATTTACGCACATCTTTCAAGCCTCCGAATTGTCCTTTTTCCTGCGACTGGGTTGTCGACGGTCCTTCGCCGTAAACTTTCCACGGGCGTGAACCGTAAATTCCCTCACCGTTATCTTTGATCCATGCGCCAATGCCTTTGAGAATAGCAACCACATCGGGTTCCAGATCGCCTTCTGGTGTCTGCACCACATTCAGCAACAAGTTTCCGTTTTTGCTGACAATATCCACCAACATCTGAATTACCTCAGGAGCAGTTTTGTATTGCTGACCGGTACGGTAAAACCAATCGCCGATAGAGGTATCGGTCTGCCACGGATAAACGCTTATAGAATCGAGCACACCACGTTCCACGTCCTGTACAAAACGGTGATCCGACGGTTCTTTACAGGTGTAAACGGCTTCGAGTTTACCGTTGTGCTGTGTTATGTTTTGATTATAGAAATGCGCGATAAGGCTTCTTCCCACCTCGTTTTCAAATGGAATTTTACTATCGGAATAGAGGAAATCGGGATGATACATATCCACCAGCTCTTTGATGCGAGCATACCATTCATTTTGCCACGCGGGATTTTTCGTCATCCAACCGGTATCGTCGGCAGCTGCTTTACCATGATACAAATCTTCGTAGCGCGGATCGTTGCCATCGTACGGAACACCCGCTTTGTCTCCGGTTTTGTCGGCGCTATGCGCTTTCTGATACCATGTGTAGCTTGCGGCAAGGTGTTCGGAAACACCAAAACGCAAACCCTCTTTTTTTGCTGCTGCCTGCCATAGACCTACCACATCTTTGTGCGGGCCCATATTCACCGCATTCCATTTGTGAAGCTTGGAATTCCACAAAAAGAAATTGTCGTGGTGCGTGCCCATCGAAACGAAATATTTTGCTCCCGTCTCTTTGTAAAGCTTCATCAAGGCATCCGGCTCCCATTTTTCGGCTTTCCACAAAGGGATAATATCTTTATAGCCTTTTTCGGACGGATGTCCGTAGCGCTTCAGATGATCTTCGTAATAACCTTTTTCCCAGGATTGTCCGTCCTGCATGTACATATTGCGAGCGTACCAGTCACCTTGACGAGGTACTGCCTGCGGCCCCCAGTGCGCCCAAATACCGAATTTGGCATCGCGAAACCATTGAGGATACTGATACTGTTTCAGAGAAGCATCGGTCGGTTTGAATTTCCCCGGTGCAATCGGGAACTCCTGCTGCGCCATAGATTGGGAGCAAATACCCGTAAAAAGAGCAATCATCAAAAGCCATTTCACATTTTTCATTTGTTCAATCGGATTAGAAGGTTAATATCAGGACAATACTTTTGTGTAATTTCATCAATTGGCAGCTGCAAAGATACTTGTAAACCAGACAGAAAGGTTGTATATAAAAATCAATTTTGTGTACAGAATAAACATTTTTAATTTTGCAGGAGAATTTCGAAGAACCAAGAGCCAAGAGACAAGACCAATGAACCTGGAGTGTTTATTGCATCCTAATATTTTCAGACCGTCCTTATTTCTTGTAACTCACTCAAATTAAATTCTTGATTCTTGACTCTTGGTTCTTGATTCTTGGCTCTTGACTCTAAATACAAAACCATGTCCACCCAACCCGAACAACAAAAATACGACCCCTGGGAGTTGCAACAGGAGATTGCTAACTTCAAAGTGACGGTTCACTGCTGCCGCTACTGGATACTTTCCGAGTGGGAGTGCAAAAACATGTCGTTTCCTTTCTGGCGATTGTATCACAGTCGTTTGGGAGGATCGTACGTTCTGTTTGACGGGAAAAAGATAGAACTTTCGCCGGGCAAGATCATTATCATACCGCCCTATACCTCATTTTCGTCGCAGTTGAAAGGGACGGAACCCAACGAAAACATACAGGGCATCCGGATGCAGCACGAAGAGGAGATTGCGCTTTACCAGAAGCGGGGGATGACCGACCAGATGTTCGTACATTTCAATCTGGGCTATCCCTACGACCAGATACGGCCGGATGTGTACGAAATAACCATCGACCCAGAAAGAGAAAAGATTGTGCGGGAGATTGAAAACGACCGTTTGCAGGAGCCTAACGCGATCGGCTTTTCGTCCAGTTTAAAGCTCGTCAGTCTTATTTTATCGGCGCTTCAGCAGATTTCGCCTCTTTTGTGGCAACGACCCGAAACCGATAACCGCATTTTGAAAATCATCCGGTACATCGACAAAAATCTGGACCAACCCTTGAATAACGAAACCCTGAGCACGCTGGCCAATCTGGCAACCAACTCCTTTGCGCGGCTCTTCAGGGAGTGCATGAATAGTTCGGTGCAGCAATACATCCAGCAACGGCGCATCGATCAGGCGGTTATTCTCCTGCATCACTCCGACCTCTCGATCGATGAAATTTCCTCCCAATGCGGTTTCTACGACCGACACCACTTTTCGCGCGTATTCCGCCAACAAACCGGCATCCCGCCCGGATCGTACCGTCAAAAGATGCGGGCAAACTGATAGTTATTTCGGTTCATTGTAGTCGTAACGAAAGAAATTAGAAGCTGAATTTCCCCGCTACCACACGATTCGCGGCGCTAATCGTGCGGCAGCGGGGCCTTGCTTTCATTTTCGGCGTCGGCCGCAGCCATACGCCGAACCCAAATCTACTTTACACGCTACGGTGAACCGGGGATCAACACCCGTTAATCCCATTCTCCTGTCTCATCTTTTTCTTTTATTATTTTCCCATTATTGTCATAATACCTCCATATGCCATATTTTAATGCTCCATCTACTATATAGGAATTAATATCATTGTGAATTACAATCTTTCCCTTCGAAAGTAGTGCCATGGTAGAGTAATAGTTAACTTCCTCCGCTTCAACCTCATAAAATACTTTCTTATTGATGTCTTTTTGAACAATCTCAATCTTTGCCTGTGCATTAATAATCTCTATCGTGGAATAACAATTTTGTTTTACATTAAAAAAATACCATATTCCATCTAATTTACCATTCTTATATTGTCCAAAATAATATAATGAACCATCTTTGTTAATTTGATACTTTGGCCCATTTTCGACTCCGCACTTATAGAAGGTGATAACTTTGGAGTCTTTTAATGGGTCAATCCAAATACCATCTTTCTTTCCATGTGAATTGATTGTGTTCGTTGTGTTTTCGATTGTTTGTGAATGTCCCAAGCCAAAATAGCACAAACACAATAACAGAATGATATATATATATTTCATAATAATTGATGATTAACGTATGGATGGAATGGAAACTTTTACGGCATTTATTTTCTGTATAAAATTAGATGGTGTACCTGGTTCGGCGTAGGCTCCGCCTACGTCGTTGTTAAAAGGAAAGCTCTTGCTTTCCAAATGCCTATCAAATGTAGTAATATTTCTTTCAAACAAAAAAGCAACAGCTTATTAGGCCATCGCTTTCTCTCTTTTACAAGGCAGGAGCCTTGCATTTATGTTCGACGTAGGCAGAGCCATACGCCGAACCCCAATCTGCTTTATACGCTATGGTGAACCGGGGTAGACCTGTAAGCCTGCTCTTTGCTGTTACTTATCCATCTGCTACTTCACCCTTTCTCTGCACACGACTCGTTTATTACTACTTTTCTGCATTTCATAATGTGCTCTACCGCGTGATGTGCCCACACGAGGGAACTCGTGCAGGAACGGAGAGATTTTCAAATAGTTATTAATTCATTAGCAAATCATACTTATGATCCCATATACCGTAAAAATAAACCATAGTATCATGTAAAATAAAACAAAAAATGAAGATTTAGTTTTGTGCTTACGATATACAAGAAAAGCTATAATAGTAAATATGGTAGTAATAATCAAATATAATATCGCTACGTAAAAGACCAACTTGACACTATTGTCAATGTTTTCATAAAACACAGATAAAAAACTTACGGCAAAACGTGAATTTAATAATAGTACAACATGGAATGTCGCAAAAACAAACCATTCGTTTTTAATTATTTTAGAAGTATTCGTCATGTTAGAGAGTTTATTTTGTAAGTATTTTCCATGAATTGGGGTCTTTGGGTGATGCAAATTGATAACCTCTGATTCGGCGTAGGTTCCGCCTACGCCGTTGCTAAAAAGAAAGCTCTTGCTTTCCAAACACCTATCAAATTTAGCAATATTTCTTTCAAACAAAAAAGCGGCAGCTTCTTATGCTATCGCTTTTCAGTCTTTTGCAAGGCAGGAGCCTTGCTTTCATGGTCGACGTAGGCAGAGCCATACGCCGAACCCGAATCTGCTTTACACGCTATGGTGAGCCGGGGAATTGACTAATATTTATTGACAAAATAAGCTTGTTCTATAGAATATTTTATCGTGTTTTACTGTTGCAATTATCCTCCCTTTTTCTCCCGGAGGTGGAGGCATATTTTCAAATTGATAATAAAATGAAGAATATTCTTTTGTCTCTTGAAACCATTCATGATATTTAAACAACGGAAAGAAATAGTGATTCTCAAAATTTAAAAACCCTACACACGGATTATAATTAAAAACATCTTTGTAGTTATTATATGGCTCAAAACAAAAAACACCTGCCTGCTTGAAATATGTAATTACAAAGAACGTTGAATCACTAAAATCAGCACATTTCTTCTGTATGCATATTACTGAATCAAGCATGTTCAATAAAAGTTTACTCTTGATGGTCAGCTTAGGCATCTGCACACACACTTTCTTACTAACACTAACAGAAGTATCTGTTGATTGTTTCACAGTACATCCGAATAAGAGAACACAAAGAAGAAAAATGTAAACTTTCATAATCTTGATTTTATACTTCTTTCGGCCCGTCGTAATCGTAACGAAAGAAATTAAAAGCCGCTGAGCCTCCATCATTCAGCACATTGTACGAAAACAGCGCTACCCGCGCACCCTTCCAAAAGCCCCATTTCGGTTCAAAGTCGGAACCTAACGGCAGAAACGTTTTGTTGTCGAAGCTGTAGTAAAAACGGCTCTTTGCCGCAGGAATATCGAGCTTCAGTTTCAGAAAGAGACTCTTTTTGGAGATGGGTATAGCCGCAGATTCTTTGCCGTTTGTTTCAACGAAAAGAGACAATTTCCCCGCCTCGTTCTTTACTCCTACAGCGACAAACTCTTTGCCCATGCAGGCCAATCCGGCTTTTTGTCCCGGCAACATTCCGCTGGCATCCAATTGCGTAATTGCCTCGCCACGATCTCCCATTATTTTCTGGGTCAACGTGTTTCGCGCATTCTTCAGATCAGGAGCTTTCAGGGCTTTCAGCGTCAACCAGCCCGGCTTTGCCGTCAGCGACCAGGCTGCATCCACCGGATTGTGATTCCATTGCCATTGCAAACCCAATTGAGGAGCGCTAAACTCGTCATCGGTCATCGGAGCGCTCACCGGCGAAGTGGTTCCCGTAACCGGCTTTTTCCAGACATACACCGGTTCGCCAATGCCGTTTCGGTCGATATCGACACCCACCACGGGCCAGTCGTCGTGCCAGTACATCGGTTGCAGGTGCAACACCCGCCCCACAGCTCCTGCCAACTGAAAATGAAAGAACCACCATTCACCCTCGGGCGTATCCACCATCGCACCCTGATGCGGACCGTTAATCGCGGTGGAACCTTTTTCCAGTACCACCCGTTTTTCGTACGGTCCGTAAATAGTTTTGGAGCGCAACACCGTTTGCCAACCTTTGTCCACGCCTCCTTCGGGAATACTCATGTAATAATAGCCGTTGCGTTTGAACAGTTTCGTCCCTTCGGCAACAGGGCCGGTATACACCGTTTTGCCCTCATCCAGCAATTTGGTGCCGTCGGCACTCATTTTGTGCACAATAATCGGGCCGGCACCATAAAGACTGTGTCCTAAATAGGCCTGTCCGTCCTCGTCCCAAAACGGGCAGGGATCCTCCCATTTTGCCACACGGTTCACGCAAAGCAACGGCATCCACGGCCCTTCGGGCTTCTCTGCCGACGACATAAAAAGACCTTCGTCGGGCGTACAAAAATAGACGTAAAACTTGCCATCGTGATAACGCAGCGCCGGAGCCCACGATCCACCGGCATACCGTTGCATGGAATCGTACTCGGCGCCCTCAATTTTGTTATAAATGCGTCCCACAATCCGCCAGTTCACCATGTCGTCCGACTCCAGCATATTCATCCCCATAAAATGAAATTCGGAGCAAACCATGTAATATTTTTGCCCCACACGAATCACATCGGGATCGGAATAGTCAGCGTTCAGCACCGGATTGATGTACGTTCCGTTGCCCTGATCGCCCCACGAACCGGTATGGTGTTGGGCAAAGACGACAGAGGTCAACATCAACAAAAGGAAGAGCAGATGGCTTTTTATGATTTTCATAGGTTTATAGATAACAGGTTAATACACTTTCCACTCCCACAACCCTGCGGTCCCTTTCAGGAAAGTAATTCGCAGAAAACGCGCCTTTGCATTCAGGTTGTCGGTATGTGGCGACTGGTAGCGCACATTGGTGTGACCACCACACGTTTTCCATGTTTTGCCGTCAGTCGAATACTCCAGTTTGTAAGCATGCCCGGCAGTGGGTTGTACAAAGTAAGCATCCGAGCGTTTTATCCGGGTCGTTTTGCCCAAATCGAGCGTAATAGTTGCTAATGAGTCACCGGGGGCTGCCATCCAACGCGTTCCGTTTGAACCGTCAACCACGTTCTGCGGCAAGTAGGTTTCCGTACGGTCGAGTGTCGGATCTTTTATCGGTTTTACTTTGAAATCGGGAGCCTGACTGCTTGCCACTGCTTTCGCTCCCAAAGCCAGATTCTTCTCCGGCTTGGTTTTTGACAAAGCCCCAACACCCTGATGCGTCAGTTTGACCGGAATAATTGTTCCATCGGCATTGAACGCCAACTTATCCACCCACACCTGTCGGTTGGTTCCCCCGATACCGAATTCCAGATAGGCAAAATAGTAGTTGTCCGTTCCCGGTTCGTTAAAAACGCACCCGTGTCCCGGACCGTAAATCTTTTGGTCGCGATCGGAAGCCGCAATAATATCATTTTCGGGAAAAACAAACGGTCCGAGTGGCGACGTTTTGCTGTAAATGTAAGCGTATTTGTAGTTTTCGTGCCCTTCGAGTGTGTAGAGGTAGTAGTAGATACCCTTGCGCTTGAACACAATCGGTCCTTCGGAATAGCCTTTGCGTTTGGTGGAAATCTGAACAATTGCAGTGTCGAGCGTCACCATATCTTTATGCAAACGGGCAGCGCCGCGTTGTGCCCAAAACACGTAAGCCTGACCGTCGTCATCCATCAGCACATCGGCATCGATTCCTTTGGTATGTTTCGGGCCGTTCAGTTTCAAAAGTGGTTGTGGTGCATCCGTACCGGTAAAAATATCGGCTCCGTTAGCCAGTGTGAAAGGTCCGGCGGGCGAATCGGCAACCGCTGCGTAGATCGATGTGTTTACGGTTGGATAGAGATAATACTTACCGTTTGCAGCAACAGCTTTACTGGGAGCCCAGTAGAGCTGATCTTTTGCCGAAGGGAAATAGAAACCATTGAAACTCCAGTTCACAAAATCTTTCGATTGCCACAACACCGGAGGACCCGAGGAGGCCAATCCCTTGCCATAACCGTCCGTTGTAGCGTAACAATAGTAGATGCCGTTGAGTTTAATAATGCTCGGATCGGCAATCATATCGGGTATAATTGGATTTTGAGCCGCAAGAAAATGAGAGTTCACTGCAGAAAGGCAGAACAATAAGATGAAGAGAGTCTTTTTTTTCATATAATCAACATGCTGTTTGTAGCAGTTGACAAAGTTAAATAAAAATGCTTCTGATCGGATATTGTCTTGTTCTTAACCCGTTTGCTATTTTGGCCGTATTGCTGTAATTTTGCACTCCAAAATTAAACTGCTATTATGACCTTTCAGGAAGAGATCAAACGCCGACGTACATTCGCTATTATTAGTCACCCTGATGCGGGTAAAACTACTCTGACAGAGAAACTTCTGCTTTTCGGGGGTGCTATCCACGTAGCCGGTGCCGTTAAATCGAACAAGATTAAGAAAACCGCCACATCCGACTGGATGGAGATAGAAAAACAGCGCGGAATCTCAGTTGCTACCTCCGTGATGGGTTTCGAGTACTGCGACTACAAGGTGAATATTCTCGACACTCCGGGTCACCAGGACTTTGCTGAAGATACGTTCCGCACCCTGACTGCTGTCGATAGCGTTATTATCGTGATTGATGCGGCCAAAGGGGTGGAAGCCCAAACCCGTAAGCTGATGGAGGTGTGCCGTATGCGCAAAACGCCGGTAATTGTTTTTGTCAACAAAATGGACCGCGAAGGTAAAGATCCGTTCGATTTGCTCGACGAGGTGGAAGCCGAACTCTCCATTAAGGTACGCCCGCTCAGTTGGCCGATCAATATCGGTCAACGTTTCAAGGGCGTTTACAATCTTTTTGAGCATCACCTCGATTTATATACTCCAAGCAAACAAACTATTACCGAATCGATTGCTTTCGACGACATCAACAATCCTGAACTGGAAAATTATATTGGTGAAGCGGATGCTGCAAAACTGCGCGAAGACATGGAGTTGATTGAAGGTGTTTATCCTGAATTCACCCCTGAACCATACCTGGCCGGTGACATTGCTCCCGTATTTTTCGGTAGTGCGTTAAATAATTTCGGTGTAAAGGAATTGCTCGACTGCTTCGTAAAAATAGCTCCGAGTCCGCGTCCGGTTTATGCCATCGAACGGGTGGTAAATCCGGAAGAAGAAGGATTCTCAGGTTTCATTTTCAAGATTCACGCCAACATGGATCCGAATCACCGCAGTTGTATCGCTTTCGTGAAAATTTGCTCCGGCAAGTTCGAACGTAACGTCAACTACAAGCACGTTCGTCACAATAAATTGCTTCGATTCTCCAGCCCGACAGCCTTTATGGCTCAAAAGAAAGAGGTGGTGGACGAAGCTTTCCCAGGCGACATCGTTGGTTTGCCCGATACCGGGAACTTCAAAATCGGTGATAGCATCACCTCCGGCGAAAATATTCATTTCAAAGGTCTGCCGAGCTTCTCGCCCGAGATGTTCAAATACATCGAAAATGCCGACCCGATGAAGGCCAAACAGTTGAACAAAGGCGTTGATCAGCTTATGGACGAAGGTGTTGCACAGGTATTTACCCATCAAAATAGCGGACGAAAAATTATCGGTACGGTAGGACAACTTCAGTTTGAAGTAATTCAATACCGTCTTTTGCACGAATACGGCGCTCAATGTCGTTGGGAGCCGATTTCGCTCTACAAAGCCTGCTGGATTGAAAGCGACGATCCCGCTGAACTCGAAAACTTCAAGAAACGTAAATTCCAGTATATGGCTGTGGATAAAGAAGGCCGCGACGTTTTCCTTGCCGATTCGGGCTACATTTTGCAAATGGCACAACAGGATTTCCAGAAAATCCGCTTCCATTTCAGTTCGGAATTTTAACTTACCAATCGCACACAGAAAACACGGAATTAACGGATAATCACAAGTAACAATTGCAATCTGTTGATTCGATTCAATCCGTAAAATTCAGTTTTATCCGTGTGCTCCGTGTGCTCAGATTATATTTTAGCTTCGCTGATTTACAATTCAAATCTTCAAATCAACTTATGGATATCCCCGTTGGAACAACGCTCAAAAGGACAATGACAGTCGGAGAAGAACACCTTGCCAGCCGTGTGGGCTCGGGCGGACTCGACGTGTTTGCAACCCCGGCAATGATTGCTTTTATGGAAGGAACTGCCCTGAAATTAGCTCAGGATTTTCTACCAGAAGCATCAAGTACTGTCGGAACGCTCGTCAACGTGAAACACGTCAAAGCCTCTCCTCTGGGAGCAACCATCACTTGCGAAACAACCATCACCGAAGTGGATGGTCGCCGTCTTGTTTATGAAGTAAAAGCCTTTGATAATGCGGGTTTGATCGGTGAAGGCATTCACGAACGCTTTATTGTGGATTGCGAAAAGTTTATGTCAAAAGTAGCGAAATAAAAAAATACGCGTTTTATACGACAAAAGCGGAGTGATTTGATCATCCCGCTTTTGTTTTTAAATTACCCACTGTTCATTTAAATTTTACATCCGCCGTATTCTTAAGTTAAATCGACATCTCTCTCTTGACATTGGCTTGCAACCAATGTAATTTTACAAAATATTTCTGAATATCAAGTGGGTATATTTTTTCATTATAAATACCTCAATATCATGGAACAGATAGAATTCAGAAAAGAAAGAGGGAGATTTTTTGTGCCGAGATGGCACATTTGCCCTCCCCTACAAGCCGATAAAATTATTTCGGCACTGTTGATATTTGTAATGGCATCTCTTTTCGAAAGTTGCTACTACTTCAAAGTCAATAACGTTTCCCCTACTCCTCAAAACATTTCCACTCTTTACAACAAAGGCAAAACGCTGCTGGTACATCAAGGCGCTAAGCGATGGGAAATTTACAACATCTACATACAAAACGACACGCTAAAAGGCACTATCCAGCCTTACACTTTGGCGGAGCCCCGCAATCTGGTCAAGCTAAAAGGCCCCAACCGCTATATTCACAACGGCAATCCTAATCAGCGTTACCTACTCAACGAAGTACACATTTACACCGAAAGGATGAATCTGCTTCATGACACAATAGCAGCTATAGCTCTTCGTGACATCAGCCGCATGAACATATACAACCGGGATAACTTTACAACCACTGCATCATTTGTATGCGCAGGAGCTTCCGCTGTTATTGTTGCGGGATTGATTGCAATAGCAGTTAAAGCTTTCACATACACCCCAGTAACAACAACGTCACCCGAATCTTGTCCTTTTATTTATACCTGGGATGGTAAAAAATATTGCTTCGAAGGAGAGATATACAGCGGAGCTTTGTTCAAACCATTGGAAAGAAACGATTATCTCACGTTGACATCAGGCAAACCCAACGGAACTTATCCGCTAAAAATAACCAACATGTCACCGGAGATTCAGCACACCAACTTATTGGAGCTGATAGTGGTGGATCATGACCCTACTGTTTCGGTATTAGCCGACAAATATGGAAATCTTCATTCGTTAAGTCACCTGACAAAGCCCACAAAAGCAACAATGGCCAACGGCAAAGACGTGAAAGCTCAAATTGCATCTAAAGACACATTGTTTTTCCAAAGTATACCACAAGACAACGAGAAGCCTTTGAAAGAGGAAATGATGATTGAATTTCCGAACACAGAAAAAGCCTCATCTGTAAATTTGGTGATCAGAGCGAAGACTTCCTTTCTGCTCGACGAAATGATGACTCACTTCTTCAATCTGTTCGGATCGGCTTACAATGCATTTCTGCAAAGACAAAACAACGGATCAGGCGAATCAATTTTGCTATGGATGGTTAATCAGGGAATACCTCTATCGGTGTATATTGAGCGAAATGGGAAATGGGAATTTGCTGATTTTTTCAATGCTGCAGGTCCCGTGAAATATAAAGACGACATCCTCCGTTTATCCATAAAAGGCAATGAACCAGATCCATTGAAGATAAAGCTGGTGTTCGGAACCTTTTTCTGGGATATTGATTACGTGGCTGCAGACTATTCCAGCAACACCCGGTTTACAACCCACACGATTCCTCCCTCAAAAGCTGTCAATGAAAAACGGGAAAATATTATTTCTCTTCTAAACAAAGACGACAACAGCTACTACGATCAGGCAACAACAGCTAATCAGGCCAATATAATGTTTAAAATGCCGGCTGCTGGCAAGACAACACGAACCATAATTCTACACTCCAAAGGATGGTACGAGCGAATTATTCATCCGACAGGAACGCCTGACAAGCGTTTTATGTCACAATATACTATCCCCGGCAGTCTCAACCAACTCACCTACGATTTTCTGTCTCAGGCAGGAAAATCGCTAATACGTCCGAACGAAAAGTAATATTCTTATTTTGCACATTGATCCTCCATACTCTTCAATGCCATCTAACTAAAAGAACATTGTGGTTATATACTACCATTCACTTTTGCTTAATTTTTATACATTAACAATCTTACTTATGAAATCACTATTATTTCCTTTGCTCTTGCTCTTTATAATGGATTCCGGGTGCAAACAACCTAAAACTGACGTCAACAGTGTGCAGAAAGAGATCAGTAGTCTGATTAACAAAAACATCAATGCATTGCAGAGTCACGACATTAAGACGGTTGCCGCCCTGATGGACGATAACGGCCTCTATTGCGGCACCGATCCCGGTGAGTTCTGGACAAAAAAGCAAGTATGCAGCGAATACGAAAAAATGTTTGCCGACACCACTATACATTTTGCTGATATTTCATCGCACAAACAAGAAATCAGAGTAAGTAAAGACGGCAAATCGGCTATTGTTATTGACCAATGGACAATGAACGGCATAGGCATCAAAATTCCAATACGAATGATTTATCATTTTGTAAAAGAAAAAGATAAGTGGATTTCAGATTTTTCAAGCGCAAGCCTGATTCCTTACAATAAGGATATTCCGAAATTGAATAAAGCCATTGAATAGATTTGCCATAAAACAGGTACATTCGTCAACTAAAACACACAAAAACCTTTAATATTTTAGGCCTGATCAACAAAGGCATCGAACGCTTTATACAACAAAAGCGGGGTGATTTGATCATCCCGCTTTTGCTTTATAGCGATAGCGACTCGACAGGATTCCGCACAAAACATTAGCAATTTATAGATTATCAATCTGCATTTGGGGCTAACGACAAGTTTTATTTCAGGTCATTTTAGGCCATGACAGCAATAAACATTAGCAAATTTGACACTTACGACATAACTTTGCATTATCCAAAACCCAAAGACTACATAAGCATAACTTTTAAATCTGTATTACACTATGCAATCAAGAAATCTGAATTTAGCGACAACCCTGTTAATCACCGTTTTTGCTGCCATTGCAATCTCGTGTTCGTCGCCCGGTAGCTCCGTCATCAGCAAATTCAACAAGAAGATTGGCTCTGAAGCGATCAAAAAAGAGTTACAGAAAACTGACATTATTTACACATGGAACAATGTAAATATTGAAAAAGAGGCTGAATTAAAGGCTATTGTGGATGATTTCATGAAAGTTGCACCATCACAGACACAACCATTAACGCCGTATTATAACTCACAAGGTCAGATGGTTCCCGGAAAGTCCCTGAAATACTGGGTATATGAAACGGCCAAGTTAGGCGTTGAACTCAACTGTATTATAACCGGCAAAACCATGACCGTCGAAGTCCGGGTAACAAAAAAAATCGGTGCTCAATAAACATATTGGTTCTACAATCAGATATTATTTATGAAGTTACGCGATCGACTCTTCTTCCTTCTTGTTTTCTTTAGTCTTACATTTGCAACGGCGTTTGCGCAAATAAGCCATCGTAATATTCTGGTTCCTTTCGAAACTGGAATCAACACCCAACTTATACCTGTTGATGAATGGAAACCGTTTCCTCAAAATGCAGCAGAATGGAGAAATCTAATTCCCTCCGAAACGCAAAAAAACCTGATAAAAAAAGGAGAAGCTGCATTAAAAAAAGAGTTTCGGGCAATTCCGGCGACAGTCACGCTCGAATTCAAACGTAATGGGAACCGCACCGACTACGAGGACATTTCTTTCGACAAACGTTACATGCTGTGGGATATGGTTCTGGCAGAAGCAATTGAAGGGAACGGTCGCTTTACCGACCACATCATTGATGGCATCTGGTCGGTATGCGAAGAATCATTTTGGGGAATCAACGCACACATCGGAATGCAAAAAGCCGGAACAGGGTTGCCGGATGTGCAGGAACCGGTTGTCGATTTGTTTGCTGCCGAAACTGCTGCTATTCTTTCATGGACAGACTATCTTCTCGGTCCTTCGCTCGACCGACAATCGAAGCTTATCCGTCAACGCATCCGTTACGAAATTGACCGTCGTGTATTAACTCCCATGATTTCGGCACGCTACGGCTACCTTGGAGGTGGCAATCCGGAAGAAAAACTAAGCAACTGGGCACCTTGGGTAGCATCCAATTATCTTACGGCCAACCTGCTTCTCGAAAAAGATCCACAACGCCGCGTCGACGGTGTGACCAGATCTATGAAAATCATCAATCAATATATCAACGGATTGGGTAATGACGGCAGCACAGAAGAAGGCCCGCACTATTGGTTTGCTTCGGGAGCTTGTGTATTCGACGCACTTGCTCTGCTAAAAGATGCCACAGGAGGCAGTCTGGATCTTTTTCAAAACGAGTTTATCAAACAAATCGGAGCCTATATTTGCAAGATGCACATAGCCGGCAACTATTTTATCAATGTGGCGGATGCCGCACCTGCACTAAAAGCCGACGGATTGCTTCTCTATCGTTTTGGGACGGCTACCGGCGACGATTATCTTAAAAGTTTCGGGGCTATGGCTTACCGCGAATCGTTGCACGACACACTACCCCATGAACAATTCTACCGCACACGCCAGCTCTACAATCTGAAAGCGATTAGCGATTGTGAAAAATTCACCGGCTCGGTCAATGATATACCCGATGTTTGGCTGCCCGACGTTCAACTGATGTCTTCCCGTTCTGCAAAAGGATTATTTGTCGCTGCTCACGGGGGCGACAACGGCGAAAGTCACAACCATAACGACGTGGGCGATTTCATGGTGTATGCCGGTGGTTATCCGCTGATTATTGACGTGGGAAGAGGCACTTATACCGCGCGTACTTTTTCCAAAAACCGTTACGACATTTGGTTCAACACATCAGCATACCACAACCTTCCTCTGATCAACGGTTACCAGCAGGCAGAAGGGCGTGAATTTGCTGCCTCTGGGGTAAAATACAACCACAAAGGCAACATCTCGCAACTTACGCTCGACATCGCTAAAGCGTATCCGCGGGAAGCAGGCATCCAGTCGTGGACAAGAACTGTTGAAATGAACAAAAAACAAGGCATTACCATTCGGGATAGTTATCGGGCTTCAGCTCCTTTAAAAAGTTTGTCGCAAACTTTCATGACCATTTGCGAAACCGACCTGTCGACACCCGGACAGATACGCTTTATCCTTCCAGATAAAAAAATTGCCACCTTATCATTCAATGCGGCAATATGGAAGGCTTCCATTGAAAAGGCACAGAAAGGGATTCCGGAAGAGAAAGGTCTTGCTGCTTCATGGGACGGAAAATCCATTTACCGGATTATTCTCACTGCAATTGCACCCAATACGCAAGGCACATTACAATATAAAATTACATTCTGACCAAGCCCAAAAAGTAGACAAACAGTAAGGCAAATCAAACATTTTAAGAAATTCCATCGGAAGGACGCATGTCATGCCTTCCGGTGGAATTTTTCGTTTAAATAGACATTGATATCGGCTCAGTTTTTCCGGGCTTAACCATTGATTTTTATTTCTGCTTATTTTTGCTCTAAAACCGGAGAAGCCAAATAGCAAATTGAGAAAATTCTATTCTCTTTACAATGTCAAAACCTTCATATTATGGATTAAAAACGACAAAATGAAAATCAAAACAACTTCGCTGTAATAATTTGGCAAATAAGAGAGTACATTTGTATAAATTTAGATTAAATCATTCTTCTTTTAACAACAAAAAAAAGCTTTATTACTTGTAGCCCAAACACATAATCGCAAGAGAAACCATTCAATATATTTGCTTTATACTATCAACTGAAGGAGGAAAACACATGGACACCCTGATTATTAAAGATGAAGTGCTTCCAAATCTCATTTTCACGGAAGTAAAGGCTGACATTGCTTCATTAAAGCAACAATACAATAAAACTCCCGGCATTGCTTTCATCGGTTTCGGAGATGTTCCTCTGGCTAAATATGTAATTCCTCTGCATGTAAAAGCTGCCCAGGATGCAGGTTTTCGTGTAGTAACCCAAATAAAACCGGACGAGATAACAGAAGAGGAGCTTTTTGATGCCATTGACAAATTGAATGCCAATCCGGAAATTGACGCGATTCTTGTATTGCAACCACTGCCACTCCACCTAAATCCACTGCGGGTCATCAACAGGGTAAATCCCGACAAAGAAGTGGAAGGATTTCATCCCTTAAACATGATGGCGACTCTTATGCCCGATGCTTTGGACAACAAATATACCATGTGTCTTCCGGGTGCACTGGAAGCTATCCTGCAAAACAATCAAATAGCTTTGCCAAAAGATGCGGAATGGGTTTTGTTATTGGATAACGAGTTCATTGAAAACCCGCTTGTAAGGATGGTTGCACGCACGGCAATACTCAAATCACTACCGGCTGACAGCTCCGTTACTTTTGTGAATAAAAACTCTGCCCACCTGATTGAACACTGCAAACGAGCCGACGTTTTGGTTGTGGTCACCAAATCACCCGAATACGTTCGGACAGAATGGCTTAAACCCGGAGTATTTATCATCGACATCTATTCAAATCTGGTCAACGAAGTTCCTTCAAAAAAAGATCCGTCCCATTTCATTCCGGTTATCCGGGGCGGCGTAAATGTTGAGTCGATAAAAGGAATTGCCTCCGGAATCATTCCCATTCCGGGAGGATTAATGACCGTAGTATTAGGCATATTGTTGAAAAACGCTACTATCTCGTTCCGTAACAGACTCCAATCGCAGCAATGAGTTGTAGTCTCCTTTTGCTCTTGCAGTACATCACCACTACACATTATCACAATGTATTCATTACCTATAAATTACAAAGAAAGACCCATTGTAATTGTCGGCGCAGGAACACTGGGAATGCGCATTGCCTTGATGATGGCTACTCAGGGAGGAGAAATCAGACTGGTGGATAATTCTGCAGAACAACGGTGTAACGCAAAGACCTTTATTGAGGAACATCTTCCGGATTTACTGGAAAAATCTCAGGAAGGAAGTAAAGGCACAATTATCTTATCTGACACGATTGACACAGCGGTGAAAGATGCCTGGATTGTTTTTGAAGCAATACCTGAACAACTCGATCTTAAAATCAAGCTATTCGGGATGCTCGATAAGCTTACTGCTCCGGATGCAATTCTGGCCAGCAATTCATCTTCTTTTCCAAGTAGCCAGTTTATTTCAGAGGTAAGCGAATCTGGTCGCACAAGAGTGGTGAATACCCACTTTTATATGCCTCCATTGCAAAAGGTGGTCGAAATTATGAGTTGTGGCGTTACAGATCCGAACATTATAATCACCTTAATGAAACTCTTACCTCACTACGGGGGATTGGTTCCGTTTCATGTACAAAAAGAGAGCGTGGGATTCATCTTCAACCGGGTGTGGGCCGCAATCAAACGTGAATGTCTGGAAGTTGTGGCCAGCGGAGTCTCAACACCCGAAGA
Organism: Paludibacter jiangxiensis; assembly: GCF_001618385.1. Taxonomy (NCBI): domain Bacteria; kingdom Pseudomonadati; phylum Bacteroidota; class Bacteroidia; order Bacteroidales; family Paludibacteraceae; genus Paludibacter; species Paludibacter jiangxiensis. The sequence continues at coordinate 1,040,831 of NZ_BDCR01000004.1, forward strand.
TGTCGACCGCATCTTTTACGTAAATACCGGCGTTGACATCGGGCCATTTCGCGAAATGGATCGAATTGGTCTGGATGTGGTGCTTCAAATCGAAGAACATTATGCTGCTCTCAATCCTGCTTTGCCTACTGGTCCGCGTGAATTGCTTAAAAAATATATTGCGGAAGGCAAACTGGGAGTCAAGAGCGGTTGTGGATTTTATGCTTACGACAAGCCTCAATCATGAAACCAGTCAAATACACTCATTTAAATTTTTAAAAGCAAACAGCTCTTTGTCATTCATTTGACCCACGCGTATTTCTTTCCGTTCGGTTATTTCTCATCAACTTTTATCCGATTTCACAATGATTAAGCACAACTTTTATCTCATTCTGTGCATAGCCGGAATGTTTATGGCAGGATGCACAACTAAAACAGACGTTGCATTCATCGATCAGACGGATGCGTCTTCCATCACTGCGCTCGATGTAGCCAATAAGTACATCGTGGTATTCAAAGAGAAGGTCAACCTGCAAGCTGCAGATTTTCCCACTCGTAATGCCAGTGTAAAAGCAAAAGCCTACGGACTCCTCAAGAAATACGGAATTTCAGGCGACATTGAAGAAGTGTACGAATCCTCCATCAACGGATTCGCCGTAAAAATGGCTCCCGGACAGGCAAAGAAAATGGAAATCGACTCACTCGTAAAATGGGTGGAAGCAGATAAAATCATTGCACTTTCACCCATAGAAATGCAAGGAAAACCTGGCGGAGGAGGCACAAACCAACCGCCACAACAAACGCCATGGGGAATTACACGCGTTGGTGGAGGAATCAATGCCACAATTTCAGGGACTGCCTGGATAATTGACACAGGCATTGATTTCACCCATCCCGATCTGAACGTCGATCAAACCAGATCTCGCGCATTTCTGAGCAAATCGGCCTCCGCTGCCGACGAAAACGGTCACGGAACTCATGTTTCGGGTATTGTGGCAGCAAAAAACAACACCATCGGAGTGGTTGGAGTAGCTCCCGGAGCCACACTGGTATCTGTCAGAGTACTGAACAAAAGCGGTAGCGGAACAACTTCCGGTGTAATTGCAGGAGTAAACTATGTTGGTGCAAATGGCAAAGGCGGCGATGTGGCCAATATGAGTCTGGGAGGAGGGGTATCAACCTCATTAGACGCAGCTGTAATAGGAGCTTCTTCCGCAGTGAAATTTGTTCTTGCAGCTGGTAATGAGTCGGACGATGCCATCAATCACTCGCCGGCACGGGTCGAAGGTTCAAACATCTATACCATTTCAGCCATGGATAAAACCGATACCTGGCCCTATTTTTCCAACTATGGATCGGTGGTAGATTTTTGTGCTCCAGGCGTTGCTATTTATTCCACTTATAAAGGAAGTTCTTATGCAACACTTTCAGGTACTTCAATGGCAACTCCGCATGTCACCGGTCTTCTGTTATTGGGAGAAATTAAAACTGATGGTACAGTCATCGGTGATCCGGACGGACATCCGGATCCGATAGCTCATCATTAAATAGACAAGTCCCGGAAAATTGAAGTGAACCCCAAAGTTTGGACAAAAAACTTTGGGGTTTATTTATGAATAAAAAACAATCCTTATCTGGCTTAGCGACACTTGAAAATCAAGCACCTTTCTTTAGCTAAGCTTATAAATGCGTACTCCCTGTAAAAACATGTAGTATATTTGCAGGCCCTTTTTCAACAAATCAACGTTCAAAACCCGAAACATCATCTGATGACAACTTATAAAATAGACCCCGTCATTAAAACAATTCCAGAAAAGAAGCTGATCGGCATACATAGATCAATGACACTGAGCAACGATACAACATTTGAATTATGGCGATCATTAATGCCCCGAAGAAAAGAAATTTCAAATGCTCTGAATCCGGATCTGATTTCGATGCAGCTATTCGGCAAGCCTCTGATTGACGGATCATTTACACAGGAGACTCCGTTTGAAAAATGGGCTGCGATTGAAGTTACCGATTTTGAAAATATTCCGGTTGGCATGGATTCCTATATCGTACCTCCCGGCCTCTACGCCTGCTTTGCATATAAAGGAGCTGCCAATGAAGCACAACCTACAATACAATATATTTACCAAGAATGGCTTCCCGCGTCAGGATATAAACCGGACAACCGCCCCCACATCACCGTCATGGGAGACAAATACAAAGGGAATGACCCCGATTCGGAAGAAGAATTCAGAATACCCATTGTGCTGTAAAAAAAACGGGAGAATGTTATCACTCTCCCGTTTCTGTTCATATCACTTATTCCCAGTTTAGGATCACTTTTCCGCACTCGCCTTTTTCCATCACATCAAAACCTTTCTGGAAATCATTGACTGAAAAACGGTGGGTAATAATCGGAGTCAGGTCGATGCCGGTAATCAGCATCTGCTCCATCTGGTACCAGGTTTCCCACATCTCGCGCCCATAAATACCTTTCAATGTCAACGCTTTGAAGATAATCTTATTCCAGTCGGCTGCGGTGGAATTAGGCAGAATTCCGAGCAACGCAATCTTCGAACCGTTATACATATTATTGACCATACTCTTGAAAGCTGCCGGTGATCCTGACATCTCCAGTCCGATATCGAACCCGTGCATCTTCAGGTCTTTCACAGCCTGCTCAATGGTTTCTCCCTGAGAGAGATTGACAGTCAGCGTGGCACCCATTTTCTTCGCAATCTTAAGGCGGTATTCACTCAAATCACTCACCACGATATTGCGGGCGCCGGCAAAACGGCAAATAGCTGTAGCCATCGAACCGATCAGCCCTGCGCCGGTAATCAGTACGTCTTCTCCCAACAAGGGGAACGACAGGGCCGTATGTGTGGCGTTACCGAACGGATCCATGATGGCTGCCATATCGTCGGTAATACGGTGATCGAGTTTTACCACATTTTGAGCCGGAAGCGAAAGATATTCAGCAAAAGCGCCGTCGCGATTTACTCCCACTCCAATGGTATTTTCGCACACATGCAGTTTGCCCCGGCGGCAGTTACGGCAATGTCCGCAGGCAATATGTCCTTCGCCGGTCACCCGGTCGCCGATCTGGATATTACGCACCCCGCGCCCCTTATCGACCACCTCGCCCACATATTCGTGTCCAATGGTCATCGGGGTTTTGATGGTTTGCTGCGACCATTCGTCCCATTTGTAGATATGCAGATCAGTTCCGCATATAGCCGTTTTCTTTATTTTTATCAGCACGTCGTTAATACCCACGTGCGGCATGGGAATATCTTCCATCCAGATTCCCTTTTCGGGATGAAGTTTTACTAAAGCCTTCATGTATTTACGATTTAGTCATTTACGATTTACAATTGGAATCTGAAATTTCAAGATCTCTGATTTCAAATTCAGCCTCTCTGAGTTTCTGTTCAAGATTGCAGATTCCATTTTCAAATTTCCACATTCTCAAATTTTCAAATTAAATTCTCAAATTACCTTCAGTTCTTTTCCTATCTTGGTGAACGCAGCGATTGCTTTGTCTAAGTGTTCGGTTTTGTGCGCAGCCGACACCTGTACGCGGATGCGAGCCTGACCCTGAGGCACAACAGGATAATAGAATCCGGTTACATAAATGCCTTCCTCAAGCATTTTGGCTGCAAACTCCTGCGACAAGCGGGCATCGTACAACATCACCGCACAAATGGCCGATTCGGTCGGCTTGATATCGAAGCCGGCAGCTTTCATGCGCGACACGAAATAGTCGGTATTGGCATGCAACTTATCCTGCAATTCGTTGGTTTCGTCCATTATCTCAAACATTTTGATGCCTGCCGCAGCTACTGAAGGCGGCAGCGAATTGGAGAAGAGATACGGCCGCGAGCGTTGACGCAACAGATCGATAATCTCTTTTTTGCCGGTTGTAAAGCCACCGATAGCACCACCGAAAGCTTTTCCGAGCGTACCGGTAATGATTTCCACCTTACCGCGCAGATCAAACCGTTCAGTTACTCCTCTGCCTGTTTTACCGACCACGCCAGCAGAGTGCGACTCGTCCACCATCACCATGGCATCGTACCTGTTTGCCAGTTCGTAGATTTTATCCAACGGAGCCACGTTGCCATCCATAGAGAAAACGCCGTCGGTAACCACCAAACGAAAACGACACGATTGCGCTGCCTGTAACTGTTTTTCAAGATCGGCCATATCGGCATTTGCATAACGGAAACGCTGCGCTTTACACAAACGTACTCCGTCGATAATGGAAGCATGATTCAGAGAATCGGAGATGATTGCATCTTCTTCGCCCAGCAGAGGTTCAAACACGCCGCCGTTGGCATCGAAGCAGGCTGCATACAAAATAGTATCTTCCGTACCGAAGAACTGAGCAATCTTCGCTTCGAGGGCTTTATGAGTATCCTGCGTGCCGCAAATAAAACGAACAGAGGCCATTCCGTAACCTCTGGCATCAAAAGCCTGCTTTGCCGCCTCAATCAATTGCGGATTGTTAGCCAACCCTAAGTAATTGTTAGCACAAAAGTTGAGCACTTTATGCCCATTCACCTCTATTTCAGCTCCCTGAGCCGATTTAATAATTCTTTCATTTTTATACAACCCGGCCGATTGTATGGCAGAAAGTTCGCTCTGAAGATGTTGTTGAAATTTAGAATACATTATATTTCAATATTTTATAGTTTGAGATCAAGATCCGTTGACTTGGACAAATTTACAATTTAATATATATGGTTGTTCTGCAATTGCTCACTTTTTAAGACAAATCTTGCATTTTTCATTCCTCTAAAAGGATAATAAGGTTCGATTATTTGCTCAATTATAAAATAAAAACAGGCACAGGAAAAATATTTATCGTTTTTCTTGGTGGATTTATAATAAATTCCTACTTTTGCACCCGAAAACATAACGATTTTGTTGATGACACAATATTTCTCATATTACTTTTTTTACTTTTACTTTTTTAGCCAAAGTAAGAGCGGGAGTTTGTGTCTTAACCATAAGTAATCAATTTTAAGGTTGTTCAAAAATCCCGCTCACACAGCGGGATTTTTTTTTAATTATAACTCATATGGTAAAAGTAGCTATTCAAGGGATTGCAGGTTCGTTTCACGACATTGCCGCACAATGTTATTTCGGTAAAGAAAACATCGAGTTGGTACCCTGCACCACATTCAAGGATCTGTTTGCCTGTCTGACAGAAAACGCATCCATGGTGGGCATCGTGGCAATTGAGAATACTATTGCAGGCAGCTTGCTTCCAAACTACAATTTACTGAGAGAAAGCAGACTGACCATTATCGGCGAACACAAGCTTCGCATCCGCCACAATCTGGTGGCTATGCCGGGACAAACCATCGACGACATCAAAGAGGTTCATTCTCACTACATGGCATTGTTGCAATGCGAAGAGTTTCTGGCAGCTCATCCACATATCAAGCACGTGGAAGCCGAAGATACTGCTGCCGAAGGGCTCCGCATATCGGAGGAAAAGGCAATGGGACAAGCCGCTATCTGTAGCAAATATGCCGCCGAACTGTTCGGACTGGAGATTCTGGCAAAAGGGATTGAGACCAACAAGCATAATTTCACCCGTTTTCTGATTATCGGCAACGAAATTATGCGCGACAAACTGGCCGGAGACCGTGAAAAGAACAAAGCATCGCTCGTTTTTTCATTGCCTCACGAAGAGGGCAGCCTCTCCAAAATTCTCACCATCCTCTCTTTTTACAACATCAACCTTACCAAAATACAGTCATTACCGGTTGTCGGTCACGAATGGGAATACCTCTTTTATATCGATGTCAAGTTCAACGACTTCGTCCGATACCGCCAATCGCTTGATGCCATTATTCCACTGACCAAGAAACTGAGGATTTTGGGCGAATACGCCGAAGGAGAACAGACAATCTAATTTAGGAATTTGGAGATTTGAAAATTTGGAAATGTAGTCTGAAATCTTGAAACTCCCGATTTCAATTGTAAATCGTAAATGAATAAATTGTAAATAAACAACATATGTCACTAAATATCAAGCCGGCCAACCGGTTAAACACCGTCAGCGAATACTATTTCTCGAAAAAGCTTCGCGAAATAGACGAAATGAACAAAGCAGGCAAGAACGTTATCAGTCTGGGAATTGGAAAACCCGACCTGCCTCCTTCCGAAAACACCATCAAGGCGTTGAATGAAGAGTCGCTCAAACCGGATGTTCATGGTTATCAGAGCTACATCGGTATTCCCGAGCTGCGCAAAGGCTTCGCCGACTGGTATCAAAAATGGTTCGGTGTGGAGTTGAATCCGGCAAACGAAATCCAACCGCTCTTCGGATCGAAGGAGGGCATTCTGCATATTTCGCTGGCATTTCTCAATCCGGGCGACGGCGTACTGGTTCCCAATCCGGGCTATCCGACCTACATGTCGGTAAGCCGCTTAGCCGAAGCCAACGTCATCAGTTACTATCTGGACGAAAACAACGGCTGGCAACCCGATTTTGAAGCGCTCGAAAAACTCGATCTGAGCAATGTAAAACTGATGTGGGTGAACTATCCCAACATGCCGACCGGTGCACCGGCCACCAAAGAGCTGTTCGACAAGCTGGTAGCCTTCGGCAAAAAGCACAGCATCGTTATTTGCAACGACAATCCCTACAGCTTCATCCTCAACGAAAACCGTCTAAGCCTGTTGGCTGCCGAAGGGGCAAAAGATATTTGCATCGAACTCAATTCCATGAGCAAATCGCACAACATGTCGGGCTGGCGTATGGGCCTGGTGGCCTCCAATCCTCAGTTTATCGAATGGATTCTGCGCGTGAAGAGCAATATCGACTCCGGCATGTTCCGCCCCATGATGGTGGCCGCTGCCGAAGCATTGAAAAATACGGAAGAGTGGCACCGCGAAAAAAATATTGAGGTTTACCAAAAACGCCGGGTTATTGCAGAGAAGATAATGCAACAAATGGGTTGTACCTTTGACCCCAAACAGGTGGGCATGTTCCTTTGGGGTAAAATCCCTGACCAATACAAAGATGCAGGCGAACTGGCCGACAAAGTACTGTACAATGCGCATGTATTTGTGACACCCGGATTTATCTTCGGCGATAAGGGCAATCGCTATGTGCGATTGTCACTCTGTGCCACCGAAAAAATGCTGGAAGAATCGCTGGAACGCATCTGCAAAGTACTCAGTACACAGTAAACAGTACGCAGTGCCGACATCATAACACTCAACTTATGTTTAAAAATCTAACATCGTTGAAAGCCTATCAAATGGCATATCGTTTAGCCTTAGATATTTATGAACGAAGCAAACAATTTCCAAAAGAGGAACAATATTCTCTTACCGATCAGATTCGAAGGAGTTCCCGCTCTGTTTGCACAAACATTGGCGAAGCGTATCGCAAACGACTATACGAAAAGCATTTTATATCAAAACTTTCGGATGCGGACGGCGAATGTACGGAAACGTTGATATGGCTTAATTTTGCAAAAGATTTTCAATACATTACGGAAGAAGAATTCAAAGAATACATTGAGCAATACGAACAAGTAGGCAATTTAATTGGCTACATGATGTCTCATCCCGAAAAATTCAGATAACAAAAAACACTATAGAAGCAGATTTACTGAGTACTGCTGACTGCGTACTGAGTACTTCCTAAAATAACGAATCATAATAATAAATTGAACGATATGGATTTACAACCAATTTTCGAACCGATTACCGAAGAGAACCGTCCTTTGGTGATTGCCGGCCCCTGTAGCGCCGAAACAGAAGAACAAACCGTGGAAACGGCTAAACAACTTGCCTCAAAAGGCATTAAAATATTTCGTGCCGGCATTTGGAAACCCCGTACTAAACCGGGTGGATTTGAAGGCATTGGCAGCGAGGGGCTTTCCTGGCTGCAAACCGTAAAACAGGAAACCGGCATGTTGACCGCCACCGAAGTAGCCACCGCCAAACATGTGGAAGAAGCGCTCAAAGCCGGAGTGGACTTGTTGTGGGTAGGAGCCCGCACTACCACCAATCCGTTTGCCGTACAGGAAGTTGCCGACACATTGAAAGGAGTGGACGTCCCTGTATTAGTTAAAAATCCGGTCAACCCTGATATTGAGTTATGGATCGGGGGATTAGAACGTATCTACAACGCAGGTATCCGCCGCCTGGGGGCTATCCACCGCGGATTCAGCACCTACGACAAAACCATCTACCGCAATACACCCCAATGGCACATCCCCATCGAGTTGCGCCGTCGTCTGCCCGAGGTGCCCATCATTTGCGACCCGAGCCATATTGGTGGCCGTCGCGAACTGATCGCTTCCATCTCGCAACAGGCGCTCGACCTCAACTTCGAGGGCTTGATCATCGAATCACATTGTACGCCCGACGACGCATGGAGCGATAAAAACCAGCAAATCACACCCGACGTACTGGCCGAAATCCTCACACACTTAGTAGTTCGCAAAACCAACCAGACCACCGAAGACTTGTCTATTCTCCGCCGTCAGATCGACGATTTGGACAACAAGTTGCTGGAAGTGTTGGCAAAACGTTTCCGTGTGTCGCGCGAAATCGGAACTTACAAGAAAGAGCACAACATGGCTGTTCTACAGACAGTTCGTTACGACGAAATTCTGAAAGACCGTATCGCTCAGGCCGAAAGCATGGATATTAATGGCGAATTTATGAAAACCGTACTCGAAGCCATCCACGAAGAGTCAGTACGGGTACAGCTCGAACTGATCAATAAAAAATAAAAATCATAGTTGTAAGTGGTAAGTGATAAGGTATAAGTCGGTCTACAAACCGATTTACTTATCACTTACAACTTATCACTTATCACTACTATCATGCGCATTTTGATTCTCGGAGCCGGAAAGATGGGCTCCTTCTTTACTGACGTACTGAGTTTTCAGCACGAAGTGGCGGTATACGATGCCGACCCTAAGCGCCTGCGTTTTGTCTACAACACCATCCGCATGTCGCAATTGGAGGAAATCAAAGAGTTTGATCCCGAACTGGTTATCAATGCGGTGACCATCAAACACACGCTGGAGGCATTTAAAAACGTCATGCCTTTTCTTTCTAAGAATTGTATACTGTCCGATATTGCTTCGGTAAAAACCGGACTGCCCGAATTTTACCAGAACTGCGGTTTCCGTTTCGTGTCGTCGCACCCCATGTTCGGCCCCACCTTTGCAAGCCTGAGCGACCTCTCCACGCAGAGCGCCATCATCATTGCCGAGTCCGACCACCTGGGCAAGGTATTCTTCAAAGACCTCTACAGTTCATTGAAACTGAACATTTTTGAATACACCTTCCGCGAACACGACGAAACAACGGCCTACTCGCTCTCCATTCCGTTTGCTTCCACACTGGTATTCGCCTCGGTGATGAAGCACCAGGAAGCGCCGGGCACCACCTTCAAGCGCCATCTGGCCATTGCCCACGGACTGCTGTCGGAAGACGATTACCTGCTGCAGGAGATACTCTTCAACCCCTACACGCCGGAACAGTTGACCAACATCCGCGAAGAGCTCGGTAATCTGCTCGACATTATCGAACACAAGGACGCCGACCGCATGAAGGCCTACCTAAAAAAAGTACGGGAAAATATTCAGTAAGCGTTACGCAACCAACCGTACACCGTAGAGACGTTGCATGCAACGTCTCTACACAATCCCCAATCAGCGAATCATGAAAATGGTTCGCTTTTTTGTTTTTATTCGTTTCGTGCTGCCCTACCTGTTAATTCAACTATTTTTACATAAAGATTTCCTACATTTGTACTATGAATATATAGCAATTGATGCACGTATTGCATATATCCACTATAAGAGATATGTGCAACAAATAACGAGTAAGTTGCACATATATTTTGTTAGCAACAAGCGTAAGAAACCGCAGAATAGACATGATAAGATTTAATATATAATGAGACAAACCAAATTTGATATAGCCCTTTCATTTGCAGGAGAACAAAGAGAATATGTAGACCAAGTTGCTAATATTTTAAATCAAAAAGGAATATCAACTTTCTATGACAAATTTGAAGAAGCAAATCTATGGGGTAAAAATTTATATGATTATCTTTCTGATGTTTACATGAATCAAGCGAGATATACAATAATGTTTATCTCCAAAGATTATAGTAAAAAATTATGGCCAAATCATGAAAGGCAATCTATGCAAGCAAGAGCTTTTCAAGAAAGCTCAGAATATGTACTTCCTGCAAAATTTGATGATACAGAAATACCTGGAGTTTTACCAACAACTGGATATATAAGTCTTCAAAATAAAACTCCTGAAGAATTTGTCTACATTATTGAGAAAAAACTCATATTCAGCGGAGGAACTATACCGAGCGAGAATATACGTAGTGCCTTGTCTACAATCATTACAATTCCCAAAACAGAACCGAAGAACATAAGATTAACTGTAATGTCTGATAATAATCCAGTAGAGAGCGCCCAAGTATGTTTAATTGCAGATAATGGAACAACTTTAAACGCGACTACTGATAAAGAAGGGAATGCTAACTTTCATGTTGTAACAAGGAGATTATATTCTGTTCTAGTGGCACATCCTAAATATTCGTCCGCAATATTAGAGCAATTTGATACAACTGAAGATTTGAAAATAACATTAAAGTCTGTTGAAAATATTGGTTCAATTATTTGTAGTAGCACATGCTATATTAACGGTTTACAAGGTAGATTAAACCCAATTCTTGATTCGCCTAGAAGATATTTTTATGCTGATAATATAGCAATTGAAGGAGGAAAGGAGCAACCTGTAATGTTTGAACTTAATAAACCAGTACAAGTTGAGGACTGTAACGGTGTAATTATGAATCTAATTTTCAGATTTATGCGAGCAAGAATGTCTCTGATTGATTATGTAAAACCAATATTTGAATAATAAACGCCAGTTGCCAACACATACTCATAAACAATTGGAGTTTAAGTGGTTTGGCGCGCGTCGCTCTCGTTTGCATGCTTTCTGCTCGGTTGATAGGAAAGCGTCCACGAAGTCCCCAACTGCTTATAGCTTCATCCGTTAAACCGTATTCCCTGACAGCTCAGATTTTTGCTGGCGCGCTTTTCTAGAGCGTGCCCATTTCATGAAACTAAGTACGGAATAAAGTCCTGCCTTACAGGCAGAAGTCGTGCTTCAGCCTTTTACCGTAGGTCTACGACCCACGGTTATGAAAATCTAGTCTTTCAGACTTTGGAATAACGTTCGTCAGCAACACAAACACAGAAGCGAATGACTTGAAAATCAAACATTATCTATCATCAGCAGCAGACACAAATGACTTGAAAAGTCGAATTTCCATAACCGTAGGTCGAAGACCTGCGGAAGAACAGAATACCAAACTGATTTGCCTGAAAGGCAAGACAAATATTTAACCCCATGAGTTACACACGTTTATTATACCACATCGTATTTCGGACAAAAGATAGTAAAAACACCATCCCGGAAACCCATGAGAAGGAGTTATACGCCTATCTTATGGGCATTATCAACAACAAAAAATCGACGCTGTATCGTATTGGAGGCACAGCCAACCACATCCATCTACTGATAGACCTGCATCCCACCATTGCACTATCCGATTTTATGAAAGAATTGAAAGAGTACTCCAGTAAATGGATGGCTAAGAACCCGAACTTTCCTCACTTTGAAGGCTGGGCGGTTAGCTTTGCCGGCTTTACATACAATCTGAAGGAGAAGGAAACTATCATAAACTATATCAAAAACCAGAAAGAACACCACAAATCGGTTTCATTCGAAGAAGAATTTCGCAGTTTTTTGATAGAAAACGGTGTGGAGATCGATGAGCGTTACTTTCTGAAAGAGTGATGCAGTCCTGCCTTACAGGCAGAAATTGAGGGTTGCCTTCTACCGCAGGTCTGCGACCCGCGGTTATGAAAATCCGGTCTTTCAGACCATAGACAAACACCCTGCAGCAACATACAGACGGTAACGACTTGAAAAGTCGAAACTCGTATCACCCCATAGGAATAACATTCGCCAGCGCTACAAACGCAGAAGCAAATGACTTGAAAAGTCGAATCTTCATAACCGTAGGTCGAAGACCTGCGGATGTACATATTCTCAGGTTCATTTGCCTGAAAGGCAAGACTAAAAGATGATGCAGCAATGCGAGTCGGAACTCCGTTTGGCAATAGTCGCATAAGTTCGTATTTTTGCAGGGAGACACTTTCATTTCCAACCATCCGAAAATCCACTCCCATTCATGAAAAAGACGCTACTGTACATCGCCTGCGCACTATTGCTGGCCAATACCATCACCGCTCAAACCGGCACCAAAACTACTCCGACATTGAAAGATGCCTACAAAGGCGCTTTTAAAATCGGCTGCTCCGTCAACGATGCGATCGTCAGGGGTTCTGACTCTATCTCACGGCGGTTGGTACTTCAGCAGTTCAACGCCATTACCCCCGAAAACGTACTGAAAGCCGAGACCGTGCACCCAACTCCGGATGTCTGGAATTTTGCACCGGGCGATGCCTTCGTCAAGATGGGAGAAGTCAATCACCTGTTTGTTGTGGGGCACACGTTGATTTGGCACAACCAAACGCCCGACTGGTTTTTCAAGGATGCAGCAGGACACCCGAGGTCGCACGACGTCATGGTGGAACAGATGCGCAGCTACATTGCCACGGTAGTAGGAAGATATAAAAACCGCATCAACGCGTGGGACGTGGTCAACGAGCAGATAGACGAAAACGGAGCTTACCGTTCCACTGCCTGGGTAAACGCCATCGGTAACGGAGACGAGCTGATGAAACTGGCCTTTAAATTTGCCCACCAATACGCGCCGGATGCCGAGCTCTATTACAACGACTTCAACGTGTGGCGCCCGTCAAAGCGCGACGGCATTGCCCGCATGGTGCGTATGCTCAAAAAAGAGGGAATCCGCATCGACGGCATCGGTATACAGGGCCACTGGGGACTTAATTTCCCCAAAAAAGAATACATCGAAGCGGCCATCGATACCTTTGCCACGCTGGGCGTGAAGGTGATGATAACCGAACTGGATGTGGATGTATTGCCCATCACCAAAGAGGGACAGTTGATCGGCAAAATAATGAATGACCCACAATGGCAACACGAAGAGTTCAAAGCATTCCTTGATCCGTATCGCAACGGCCTCCCCGCCGATGTGGAGAAGCAACTGGCCGACCGCTATGCCGAACTGTTCGGCATCTTCTACAACAAACGCGACAAGATAGACCGCGTTACCGTGTGGGGATTGCACGACGGCATGTCGTGGAAAAACGACTACCCGGTTCCAGGCCGCATCAATTATCCTCTGCTCTATAGGCGCGACAAGACTCCTAAACCGGCTTTGGAAGCTGTATTGGCCGTACCGGAAAAGGCAAAAAAGCAATAATGCAAATCGGCAGTCGTATTATCCACATGTCATACGACTTTCAAATCAACACCCAAACACGCAATAAAACAGCAAAAAGTAATTTTTTTGAAAAATTTCCGACGAATTATTTGTCGGTTCAAAAAATAACTCTACCTTTGCCCTCACGAAACAACGAAAGTATGTCATTTCAAGCAGTAAATAAATTTTGGTGGTGGCGCTTACAACTTCAAAAAAGTCGTGAGTAGCATCGTCGCATATCTGTTTGAACACTAAATATCATTATTAGGTAAAAAGATAAAGCCCGTCGCAATCACGACGGGCTTTTTTTGTTTTCAAAAATGGTGCACACAGAGAACACTGAACTGACAGACAAACCCTGAAAATATTTCAAAATACAAATACAAGCATAACGAAAACCAGAATTATCAATCAATTTCTTTCTGCAAATTCCGTGTATTTCGAATGCAAAACAGACTCAAAACTATGAACTACGATGTAAATGAAAACGGTTACTACGGCGAATTCGGCGGAGCTTACATCCCCGAAATTCTCCATGTCAATGTTGAAAATCTGAGGAATAACTATCTGAAAATTCTTAGCGACCCCTCATTTCAGGAAGAGTTCAACGGTCTGATGCGCGACTACGTGGGTCGTCCTTCTCCACTCTACTTAGCAAAACGGTTGTCGGAAAAGTACGGCGCAAAAATCTACCTCAAACGTGAAGACCTCAACCATACCGGGGCACATAAAATCAACAACTCGCTGGGTCAGGTACTTTTGGCCCGCCGCATGGGTAAAACCCGCATCATTGCCGAAACCGGTGCCGGTCAGCACGGGGTGGCCACCGCAACAGTTTGTGCACTGCTCAACATGCCTTGTTTTGTCTACATGGGCGCCCTCGATGTGGAACGCCAACATCTCAACGTTCAGAAAATGGAGATGCTGGGAGCAACGGTAGTACCCGTGCACAGTGGCAACAAAACCTTAAAAGATGCCACCAACGAGGCCATCCGCGACTGGTGCTGCAACCCTGAGGATACCTACTACGTGATCGGTTCCACCATCGGTCCGCACCCCTACCCCGACATGGTTGCCCGCCTGCAATCGGTAATCAGCGAAGAGATGCAAAAACAGTTGCTGGAACACGAGGGACGCGACTATCCCGACTATATCGTTGCCTGTGTGGGAGGTGGAAGTAACGCTGCCGGCGCATTTTATCACTACCTGCACAACGACAAGGTAAAATTGATCGAAGCAGAAGCTGCCGGCAAAGGGATCGACACACCTTACTCTGCCGCCACCATTCATTTGGGACGCGAAGGAATTATCCACGGCTGCCGCACGCTTATTATGCAATCCGAAGACGGACAGATCGAAGAGCCCTACTCCATTTCGGCTGGTCTTGACTATCCGGGCATCGGACCAATACACGCTTATCTGGCTAAGACAAAACGGTCGACTGTACTCGCCATTACCGATGACGAAGCGCTGGAAGCAGCATTTTTGCTCACCAAAATAGAAGGCATCATTCCTGCAATGGAATCGGCTCACGCCCTGGCGGCACTCGAAAAACTGACCTTCAAACCCGACGATGTGGTGGTAGTCAACCTTTCGGGACGCGGAGACAAGGATATGGAAACTTACATTGCCAATCAAAAATAACGACATACTTATGCAAACAAATATCAGAACATATTCAAAGAGACTGTTGGGTGATCTTCACACTCCGGTTTCCATTTATCTGAAAATAAGGGATATTTACCCGGAATCGGTGTTACTCGAAAGCTCGGATTACCACGGAGGAGAAAACAGCTACTCGTTTATCGGACTGCGCGCCGCGGCGAAATTCATTGTCGAAAACGGAGCCATTTCGGAATATTATCCAAATGGAACGATCGTTCGCAAGGAAATCGATAACAGCTATCCGCTGCCCGAACACCTGAATGCTTTCGTCAAATCATTTGAGATCAAGGAGAACAATAACCATCTACCTTTCAACGGATTTTTCGGTTTCACGGCTTATGACGCGGTCCGTTATTTCGAGAAAGTAGACATTGTTCCCGACAAAAACGAAGCGCAGGTTCCCGACATGTATTACATTCTTTACAAATACATTATCGTGGTGAATCACTTCAAGAACGAACTCGAAATTATCGAAAACCTCTTCGATGGTGAACAAAGCGAGATAGACGACGTAGCCGGATTGCTTGACAACCGCAATTTTGCATCGTACAACTTCGAACCGATCGGCACCGAAAGTTCGAATATGAGTGACGAAGATTACCGCCAGTCGGTAGAAAAAGGGATTCAGCACTGCAAACGCGGCGATACGTTCCAGATTGTCCTTTCTCGCCGCTTCAGCCAACCTTTTGCCGGAGACGACTTCAAGGTGTATCGCGCACTGCGCTCCATCAATCCCTCGCCCTACCTCTTTTATTTCGATTTCGGATCGTTCCGTATCTTCGGCTCTTCGCCCGAAACGCACGTTCAGATCAAAAACGGCAAGGCCTATATCGACCCCATCGCCGGCACCTTCCGCCGTACGGGCGATGACGACAAAGACCGTCAGTTGGCCGAAGCGCTACTTAAAGATCCAAAAGAGAACGCTGAGCACGTGATGCTGGTAGATCTGGCCCGCAACGACCTGAGCCGCAACACCTCGGAAGTCGGACTGGAAATTTACAAAGAGGTACAATTCTATTCGCATGTCATTCATTTAGTTTCGCGTGTGAGCGGAAAACTGCTACCAGGCGTTAATCCGATACAGCTTTTTGCCGACACATTTCCGGCCGGAACGCTCTCGGGAGCACCCAAAGTACGCGCCATGCAATTGATTAACGAAATAGAACCGACCACCCGTGGTATTTATGGAGGTTGTATTGGCTACATCGGCCTTAACGGTGATATCAACCAGGCAATTACTATCCGTACGTTCCTGAGCAAGAACAATTCGCTTTACTATCAGGCAGGAGCCGGAATCGTTGCCAAATCGGTACCCGAAAGCGAACGACAGGAGGTAAGCAACAAACTCGGCGCACTGAAAACCGCTATCGACATGGCAGCAACGTTGAAAAATTAATTTGAAAATTTGAAGATTTGAGAATGTGAAAATTTAATCTGCAAAAACATGCAGAACATATTAAAAGCAATATTCTTTAGTCTTTGCTCTAAAAAAAACAAGCAATGAAAAAACTACTGATATTTGACAATTACGACTCGTTCACGTACAATCTGGTACATGCCGTTCGTAAACTGGGCTACACCAACATGGAGATAATCCGCAACGACAAAATCGCACTCGAAGAGGTGGATCGTTTCGATAAAATCCTTCTCTCACCGGGACCCGGAATTCCTTCGGAAGCAGGAATTCTGTTACCATTGATAAAAAAATATGCACCGACCAAATCGATTCTGG
This sequence comes from Paludibacter jiangxiensis, assembly GCF_001618385.1. Lineage (NCBI taxonomy): Bacteria > Pseudomonadati > Bacteroidota > Bacteroidia > Bacteroidales > Paludibacteraceae > Paludibacter > Paludibacter jiangxiensis. Next base: position 1,057,636 of record NZ_BDCR01000004.1, read on the forward strand.
GCGTTTGTCTGGGCCATCAGGCCATTGCCGAAAGCTTCGGTGGAACGCTCGAAAACACCTCAGAGGTGTTTCATGGAGTAAGCACGCCTGTACACGTGGTCGATCCCGATCTGCTGTTCGACGATATGCCGACCACCTTCGATGCCGGGCGTTATCACTCGTGGATTGTGAGCCGTGACGGTCTGCCCGAATGCATCCGCGTAACTGCTGAATCAAGCGAAGGAACCATTATGGCATTAAGACACAAGGAGTACGATGTTCGCGGCGTTCAGTTCCATCCCGAATCGGTACTCACGCCGCTGGGAGAAACTCTGATTGCCAACTGGTTGAAAGCCCCGCAATTTAACAATCTGACAATATAAAAATATGCCAATCGAACGTTCAAAATTAAACTTTGAACATTAAACTTAAAGCAATGAAAGAAATTCTATACCGCCTTTTTGAACACCAGTACCTTGGCCGCGAAGAGGCCAAAACCGTACTGACCAACATGGCCGAAGGCAAATACAGCGAAGCTCAGATTGCTGCCTTTGTTACCGTTTACCTAATGCGCAGCATCACCGTCGACGAACTGATCGGATTCCGCGAAGCCCTGCTTGACATGCGCGTCCCGGTTGACCTGAGCGAATACAACCCCATAGACATCGTAGGTACGGGTGGCGATAACCACAACACCTTCAACATTTCGACACTGAGTTGCTTTGTAGTGGCCGGAGCCGGCTACAAAGTGGCCAAGCACGGCAACTTCGGAGCCACCTCGGTAAGCGGAGCCTCCAACGTAATGGAACAACACGGAGTAAAATTCACCAACGACAACGACCGGTTGCGACGTTCCATCGAAGAAACGAACATCGCCTACCTTCATGCACCAATGTTTAACCTGGCACTGAAAACCGTGGCGCCGGTGCGCAAAGCCTTACAGGTACGCAGCTTTTTCAACGTACTCGGCCCGTTGGTGAACCCCATTCAACCAAAACGCAACATGTTGGGGGTATTCAATCTGAAAATGGCACGTCTCTACTATTACCTCTACCAGCAAACCGGCGGTGATTTCTCTATCGTGCACAGTCTTGACGGATATGACGAAATTTCATTGACCAGTGACTTCAAAGTAATCACCAAATCCGGAGAAAAAATGTACACTCCAGAGTCTCTCGGCTTTGAACGAATTGCACAAGAAGCGCTCGATGGAGGGAAAACTCCCGAAAATGCCTCCCAAATTTTCGATAATGTACTTAACAACACGGCTACTCCGGCACAGAAAAACACAGTCATCGTCAACGCAGCATTCGCTATACAGACGATTAATCCTGAGCTTTCGATAGAAGAGTGCATTGATCAGGCAAAAAAATCGGTAGAAAGTGGAGCAGCATTGAAAATATTGAAAAAATTTGTAGCTTTGAACAGTTAAAACATCATCACTGTTCAATTGTGATTTTTTGTGATTTCATTCTATATTTATAATACATGATTTAAATGATTAATATTGTAATTATCAAATATAACAATTATAACCAAAACTAATAGACCAACCTAAATCTATACCAAGCTACAAACACCCAACACTTATGATTATGAACATTCTGGAAACTATCATCGCAAAGAAACAACTCGAAGTCGCAACCGGAAAAGAGAACGGCTATCTTGAATCACTGAATAAAATAAACCGTTCCCACCTATCGCTAAAGAAAGCGTTGGAGACCTCATCAACAGGCATTATTGCTGAATTCAAACGCAAATCTCCCTCAAAAGGATGGATTTACCCGGACGCAGACGCAACTGAAATACCTTCTGGATATGAAAAAGCAGGTGCCACTGCGTTATCCATTCTCACTGACGAGTCGTTTTTCGGAGGCTCACTAAAAGATCTGCAAACAGCTCGACCTTTAGTAAACATCCCCATACTTCGAAAAGACTTCATCATTGACCCGTATCAGCTGCATGTAGCCAAAACCATTGGAGCAGACGTAATTCTTCTCATAGCAACTGCGCTTGACAAAAAATCGTGCGCTTCACTTGCCAAGGAAGCCAAAAGCCTCGGACTGGAAGTTTTGCTCGAAATTCACGAAGAACCAGAACTCGAATATATTACACCCGATATTGACATCGTCGGCATCAACAACCGCAATCTAAAATCGTTTGTAACCGACGTCGAAACCTCTTTTCAACTGGGAGAAAAAATACCCGACGGATACCTGAAAATATCCGAAAGCGGAATCAGTGATCCCCACACCATCAAGGAATTACGGGCGGCAGGATTCAAAGGATTTCTTATCGGAGAAACCTTTATGAAAGACGATAATCCGGCACAAGAACTGGCTAAATTCATCAACGTTTTGGATTAAGCTTGTTGACAAACAAGCATATCAACCCCGAACCTAACAACAAAAATGGACATTCAAATAAAAGTATGCGGAATGAAATACCCTGAAAACATCAGGGATGTAATTTCACTACACCCTGATTATATGGGATTTATATTTTATTCCAAATCACAACGCTTTGTTGAGGAACTCGATCCGGAAACACTGAAACAAATCCCTGAAAGCATTTGCAAGGTTGGAGTTTTTGTCAATGAAAATGCGCTAAACATCTTTCGGATTGTACAAACTTACGGGCTCAATGCGGTTCAGTTACATGGCAAAGAAAACCCTGCAACATGCCGGATTTTGCGTCGCAAACGACTGAAGGTAATCAAAGCCCTTAGCATTTCTAAAGCTGACGATCTCCTTGTAACAGAGGATTATCAGACATGTTGCGACTATCTTTTATTTGACACGAAGACACCTCTGCATGGAGGGTCAGGACAACAATTCGACTGGAGCATTCTTCACAGTTACACCGGAAGGGTACCTTTTTTTCTAAGTGGAGGCATCGGACCTGATGATGCTGAACGCATAAAAACCCTCTCCCATCCACGATTGAAAGCTATTGATATCAATAGTCGATTTGAAACCGAACCCGGACGAAAAGATACAAAAACATTGGCTGCTTTTGTGAATAAAATCAGAAAAGAACAATAAAACACTGATTATTAATACTGAACATATAGAAATGAATCGTTTAACTACCCTTTTCCTCAACAAACAAAAAAACATTCTCTCCGTATATTTCACGGCCGGATTTCCAAAACTGAATGACACGACCGAAATTTTAAGAGAACTACAAAAACAAGACGTTGATTTAGTTGAAATAGGAATTCCATTTTCTGACCCCATGGCGGATGGCCCTGTAATTCAACAAAGCAGCCAAACAGCACTCAATAACGGCATGTCAATCAAAGTTCTTTTTGAACAACTGAAAGACATCCGCAAGAGTATCAAAATACCTTTGATTATGATGGGCTACCTTAACCCAATCATGCAGTATGGATTCGAGGCATTTTGCAAAAGCTGCAAGGAAACCGGCATCGACGGACTCATCATTCCTGACCTGCCTTTCAATGAGTACGTAAGCGAATTTAAGCCTATTGCCGACAAATACGGAATCTCAATTGTCATGCTGATCACTCCGCAAACATCAGAAGAAAGAATCAGGCTGATCGACAAACAAACCAACAGCTTCATTTACATGGTTTCATCCGCCTCAACCACCGGGGCACAAAGCAACTTCAACGATGACAAGCAGGCTTATTTCCGCCGCATTCACGACATGCAACTCCGCAATCCACTCCTGATTGGATTTGGAATCTCCAACGCAAAAACCCTCCAAACAGCATTTACCAACGCCAGCGGAGGAATCATAGGCAGCCAGTTTATCAAAGAATTACAACAATCGCCTAACAACATTGCAAGTGCAGTATCATCACTCCGCACAACACTTGAATTGTAATCATCATCATCCATATTTATCAAGGCCGGACATCTTTGTTCCGGCCTTTTTATTCGAACAAGAGACACAAGCCCCAAATTTTATGTTTCATTAATTAATTTATATTAATATGTTTCAGTTTTACAAAATACAAATAAATATCTTTTAATTAGAAATTCTGGTCATCCATCATTATCTTTGTAAATATTTATCTTAAACTAGCCAAAATGAAACCAAAATCTGTTCGTAACCATCGGGCTCTGTTTGTCATGTCCATAATCATGCTTAGCAGCGCTTTTATTCATGGGCAAAACACGCATGAACAAGGGAATCCTGCCTTTATAATAAAGGGCAAATCGGCTTCAAATCTGATTTACATACCAAATCAGGAAAAATATTACCAGTTTAAGATCTACAAAAAAAAGAAAGTCGACAACGATTATATACTCTCTGCAACGATCAATAGTTCCGAAAATGCATCCACTAAAAACCCTTACAGTGCAACATGGACAGATCAGGAAGAAGGCTCGACGGATGTCGACTATAAAATAGAAGCTTACAGCAGAATCGGATCGAAAATATGCGATATGCATGTAATCTGGCAATGTTCAAAATAATTTACTTATGCTTTTTGACGGACTTATCATAGGCTTAGCCTCATTTCTTATAATCGGGTTATTTCACCCGTTAGTGATTAAAGGAGAATATTATTTCGGAGTAAAAATATGGCCGGTCTTTCTTATTGTCGGCTTAATCTTATGCGGAGCGTCTTTGTTTCCCGGGAATTTCGTCGTGCGGGCAATACTTGCCGTCACAGGTTTCTCCTCCCTTTGGAGTATTCTTGAAATATTTGAGCAGCGAAAGCGGGTAGAAAAAGGCTGGTTTCCCAAAAACCCCAATCGAAAATATTAATCAACAGAGCTATTTCTCAGTCAATTCTAATCGGAATATTGCCCATTTAGATTGACATTTACTTCTCAACTCATTGTTGTAAGAAGAAACTGTGCGTGCTCGTTTAAGTTCTTCTTTTCTTTTTTTTGCTTTTACACTATCTTTGCACCTGTTGGGCATTAGTTCATTAGTACTAATTAAATTCTGAACTATGATTAACTTCGATGCACTTTTCAAAATTTCGTACGGCTTGTACGTAGTTTGCTCTGGCAATAAAGAGCATGGTAACGGATTTATCTGCAACACAGTAATGCAGGTCACCGCCGACCCGGTTCAACTGGCAGTTTGTTGCAACAAAAACAATTACACAGCCGAATTCATCGCCCACAGCGGCGTATTGTCCATTTCTGTGCTCCCAGAGAACGTTTCGTCTGAATTGATTGGCACTTTCGGATATCAAAGCGGTCGAGACAAAGATAAATTGCAGGGTTTTGATGTGAGCTATGGCATAGATAATGTGCCGGTGCTTTTATCTGAAACCGTCGCCACTATCGAAGGCAAAGTCAAACAAACCATCGATGTAGGGACCCACCTGATTTATATTTGTGAAATAATTGAAGCGACCCTCCTTAGCAATTCCAACCCAATAACCTACGATTACTACCGAAAAATAAAAAAAGGAGTCTCGCCGAAAAATGCACCGACTTACGTTGATGAAACGAAACAACACACAGATGAAACTACTTCAGAGAAATATCGCTGTCTGATATGCGGTTATATTTATGACAATGCCGAAAACGACACCCCATTTGAACAATTACCAGAAGATTGGGAGTGCCCGGTTTGTCGCGCCGCAAAAGCGATGTTTGAAAAGATGTAACACCATAACAAAACACGATTTGGGACGTATTCCCTTTTTAAGGAAATACCGTCTACCAGCAGGATTCCGGTATTTCACAGAGAGATATATCAACCTGCAATAACGTATCATATTCATTATTAATACAATCATGCACCAGATAGAAGTAAAAAACGTAGAAAAATCATTCAAAGACACTAAAGCCGTACGCGGCGTATCACTCACCATACAACCCGGCGAATTTGTGGCATTACTTGGTCCTAACGGGGCAGGAAAAACAACTTTAGTCGAAATGATGGAGGGACTCAAAAAGCCCGACAAAGGAGAAATCCTGATTCAGGGTAAAAATTGGCACAAACACGAAAAAGAGCTTCGAAAAATCATCGGACTCTCGTTGCAGGAGACCCGTTTCACCGAAAAACTGACCATCCGCGAAACGCTTCGTCTTTTTGCCAGCTTCTTCAAGCTGGGAGAAGACCGGGTGAACGAAGTAATTGCCCTCACCGAACTCGAGAGCAAGGAAAAATCATATACAGGAACACTTTCCGGTGGACAACGACAACGGTTGGCACTGGCAGTAGCGTTGCTCAACCACCCCGAAGTGCTCTTCCTCGACGAGCCAACCACCGGTCTCGATCCGCACTCGCGCCTCGATCTCTGGAACATCCTGAAAGGACTGAAAGACGCAGGTAAAACCACGCTAATCCTTACCACTCACTACATGGAAGAGGCCGAATCGTTGTGCGACCACATCATCATTCTCGACGAAGGCAAAATACTCCGCGAAGGTCAACTACACGAGTTGCTGGACGAAAATTCCCGCAACCTCGACGAGTTGTTCATCAACCTGACCGGCAAAAAACTGAACGAAGAACCACAAGCCAAGTAGACAGTACGCAGTCTACAGTACGCAGCCTGGGCTTCATTTTCAAATTGTCACATTTTCAAATCTTCAAATTATCACATGAAATCAATAAAAACCAACCAACTATATCAGCTCACACTTACACAGTTTCTGGAAACGGTGCGCGAACCGTCGGTGCTCTTTTGGGGCATCGTTTTCCCTATTCTAATTTCTATCGGACTGGGACTTGCCTTTACGCAAACCTCAGAATCGAAGTTCCATATTGCCGTAGTCGAAAAGCAGCCGACACAATTGGATTCATTGCTCAAAATATACGCAAAGCCCACGCAGCACAAAGGGCAGACGGTACAAACCTGGAAAGTTACCGACAAAACGATGGGCAATACGGAGCTCAACTTTTTGCATACAGACTGGAAAAATGCCATCATTTCGCTCAAACGGGGTGAGGCCGACGTTATCATTTCCGACTCTTTGGGACAGATTTGCTACCGTTTCGATCCGCATAACTCGCAGGCACAGCTTATCTACATGAAACTCTCCTACCTGATGAAGCACCCGACAACTATCGCCACGGCTGATCAGGGACGCATCGAACCGTTAACGCTCAAAGGTGTCCGCTACATCGATTTTCTGATTCCGGGATTGATCACACTCGGCATTCTCAACGCCCTAATGTGGGGAATCAGCTATGCCATCATCGAGCGCCGTTCGCAAAAACTATTGCGCCGCATGGTAGCCACCCCAATGAAAAAATCGAACTTTCTGATCGCCATGATGCTGGTTCGTTTTGTTATGAACCTGTTTGAAGCAGGTATTCTATTCTTTTTCTCATGGTTGTTCTTCGACATCACTATTCAGGGAAACATTCCAGCTTTGTTAGCGCTGCTTCTTGCTGGAAACATTGCCTTTGCCGGCATCTCCGTACTGGTTGCCTGCCGCACGGCCAAAACCGAAGTGGGTCAGGGATGGATCAATGCCGTTACCATGCCGATGATGATTCTCTCCGGAATTTTCTTCAGCTACCATAATTTCCCCGACTTAGCTGTCAAGGCAATTAAGTTGCTACCTCTCACGGCGCTCACCGACGGTGTACGAAGCATCTTCAATGAAGGTGCCGGCTGGATGGACGTTGCCACGCCTACTCTGGCACTTTCGGCCTTCGGTGTGCTCTGCTTTATTCTGGGATTACGGTTTTTCAAATGGGGATGACATTATCTTACTGTGCACTGCACCTTTTGCTCTCAAAAAGCGAATCTTGCTACTACAAACATTACGCGGCAGCGCCGCATAAGCTCTGTAGCAAAGGAAATCGTTTTTACCAATAAGGTGCAGAGCACCGAAAGAAGTACCTTTAAAGATCACATTATGGCCAATACCTACACGCAAATTTACATTCATCTGGTGTTTGCAGTCAAAAACAGAGATGCTCTCATTCATAAGGAATGGCAACACATTCTTGAACAATATATCACCGGCATTATTCAAAACAGAAAGCACAAATTATTGGCCATTGGGACAATGACAGACCATATTCATATTTTAATTGGATACAATATAAATGAGACCATTCCTGAACTGGTAGAGCAGATCAAAACTTCAAGCAACGAATGGATTAGAATGAATAAGTTGTCGAAATTCAAATTTGAATGGCAGAAAGGATATGGAGCTTTCTCTCATTCCCGTTCACAATTAAGCTCTGTAATCAATTACATTTTATCTCAAGAACAGCATCATACAAGAAGATCTTTTAAAGAAGAATATCTGGAAATTCTCAACAAAAACAATATTGAGTTCAGAGAAGATTATCTATTCGATTTTCATGAAATTGAATAAACAATCTTCTTCCGGTGCGCTGCACCTCAGCTAACCTCTCTCCATGCATTTTCTACAAATATTTCGCGGCGCTGCCGCTTACAGAGACAACAACACACAAGATCATCCTTTCTAAAAAGCGAAACAGTAACACATACGCTTTGTAAAAACGTGAATCTCCGCACCAGTTAAGAAATTACTCTCCACAAGATTAAACCCATCAAATTTTATCTATTATTGGATTAAGATTTTTCGTATCTTTGAATTACTGATAGCAAGACCTCTGCGCTTTGTCTATCAATTTCATTACTAAGCAATAAATCACACTTCATACATGGAAAAGAAAGCGGTGGAAACACCCTTGATGAAACAATATTATCAGGTAAAAGAAAAACATCCCGACGCCATCCTGCTCTTTCGGGTAGGCGACTTCTACGAAACCTTCTCAGACGATGCTATCAAAGCATCCGAAATTCTGGGCATTACCCTCACCCGCCGGGCCAACGGTTCGGCACAGTCGGTAGAACTGGCCGGATTTCCGCATCATGCCCTCGACACCTACCTGCCCAAACTGGTTCGTGCCGGAATGCGCGTGGCCGTGTGCGACCAGTTGGAAGACCCAAAAAAGACGAAGACCATCGTCAAACGGGGAATTACAGAAGTGGTTACGCCGGGTGTTTCTATCAACGACAATGTATTGAATCACAAGGAAAACAACTTTCTCGCCAGCGTACACCTCAACGGAAAATCGGTTGGTCTGGCTTTCCTTGACATCTCTACCGGCGAATTTTTGACCGCTGAAGGAACACCGGAATATGCTGATAAGCTAATCAACAGCTTTTCGCCCAAGGAGGTGTTGCACGAACGCAACAAACGCAAAGATTTTGCCGAAATTTTCGGGAACAAGCTTTATACCTACGAGCAGGAAGACTGGATCTACACTGCCGATTCGGCCAACGACCGCCTGCTGAAACATTTCGAGACCTCCAATCTCAAAGGTTTCGGGGTAGATAACCTACCGAACGGAATCATAGCTGCCGGAGCCATTCTTTACTATCTCGATCACACCCAGCATACCAACAACGGCCACATTACGCGCCTGGCCCGCATCGAAGAAGATCGCTTCGTCTGGCTCGACCGCTTCACGGTGCGCAATCTGGAACTATTTTCCGGCCAACAGGAAGGCGCTATTTCACTAACCGACGTACTCGACAAAACTGTTACCCCGATGGGTAGCCGCCTGTTGAAACGTTGGGTCTCTTTTCCTCTAAAGAACCTGAAGCAAATAGAAGAACGCCACAACGTGGTTGAGCATTTCTTCAAAGACGTTGAGATGAAAGAGATGCTCGGTCAGCAACTGGCACTGGTAGGCGATTTGGAACGCATCGTCTCGAAAATTGCCGTCGGACGCGTCTCTCCCCGCGAAGTGGTGCAACTAAAGGTCGCACTCTCGTCGATCGAACCCATCAAAGAGGCTTGTCTGGCTACACAAAATGCCACATTGCATAAAATCGGCGAACAATTCAATCCCTGCGAAAAAATCCGCGAGCGCATTGCCAGTGAGATACAAAACGATCCGCCCAATGCGGTCAACCGTGGCGGGGTAATTCAAAACGGCGTCAATGACGAGTTGGATAAATTGCGGGAGATTGCTTACTCGGGCAAAGATTACCTGCTCCACATCCAGCAGCGCGAAAGCGAAACCACCGGCATTCCGAGCCTGAAGATCAGTTTCAATAATGTTTTCGGATATTATATCGAGGTACGTAACGCCCACAAAGACAAAGTTCCCGAGAACTGGATCCGTAAGCAAACGTTGGTGGGTGCCGAACGTTACATCACGCAGGAACTGAAAGAGTACGAAGAAAAAATTCTGGGTGCCGAAGATAAAATTCTGGCACTGGAAACGGAACTTTTCAACAATCTGGTTGTCGGCCTGACCGATTACATCACCGCATTCCAGCTCAATGCTAACCTTTTAGCTCAACTCGACTGTCTGCTGTCGTTTGCCAAGGTTTCGGCACAAAATAAATATGTTCGTCCGCAAATGAACGACGGCTACGTGATCGACATCAAGCAAGGCCGTCACCCGGTGATTGAAAAACAGTTACCTGCCGGCGAGAGTTACATTGCCAACGACGTTTGCCTCGACAACGAACATCAGCAAGTCATCATCATCACCGGTCCGAATATGGCCGGTAAATCGGCCTTGCTGCGCCAAACGGCTCTGATCGTGCTGATGGCACAAATAGGATGCTTCGTTCCCGTGGAAAGCGCCACAATCGGCCTGGTTGACAAAATATTTACCCGTGTGGGTGCCAGCGACAACATTTCCGTCGGTGAATCGACCTTTATGGTGGAGATGAACGAAGCGGCCAGTATCCTGAACAATATTTCCGACCGGAGTTTGGTACTCTTTGACGAACTCGGTCGCGGAACAAGTACTTACGACGGCATCTCCATTGCCTGGGCCATTGTAGAATACATCCACGAACATCCGTCGGCTAATGCAAAAACCCTGTTTGCCACCCACTACCACGAACTGAACGAGATGGAAAAGTCGTTCAAACGGGTAAAGAACTACAACGTTTCAGTAAAAGAGGTAGACAAAAAGGTGATCTTCATGCGCAAACTGGTACGCGGAGGCAGCGAACACAGTTTTGGTATCCACGTAGCCAAAATGGCAGGTATGCCGCAAAGCGTGGTCAAACGTGCCGACGAAATTCTGGAACAGCTGGAAAGCGACAACCGTAAATCGGGCATTGCCAAGCCAGTCGACAAAATAGCTTCTACACGCGAAGGCTTCCAGATGAGCTTTTTCCAGTTGGACGATCCGATATTGGCCCAAATCCGCGATGAGATAAAGAACACCGACATCAACAATCTGACACCGGTTGAAGCTTTGAACAAGCTCAATGAAATAAAGAAAATTATTACCGGCAAATAATCAACATAACCGGATGAATTTTTCAGTCGATTCCGGCACAATTTGGACTTTGCCGGCATTATCTTTGAACTCTGAATCGTTTCATTGAAAGAACCATTATGTCGGCGTGGAAGAAATATTACCCGGTGATTAAATGGCTGATTTTGATACTCTCGTATGGGTTTTTAGCGTATAAAATTTACGAGTTTATTCAAAGTCCCTCTTCGGCTTCCGGCTGGAGCGATTTGTCGTGGAGGAAGTGGGGTTGGCTGTTATTAGCCGTTGCGTTTATGCCGATCAATTTCCTGATTGAGACTACCAAATGGCGTTATCTCATTTCCAGCCTTGAACATCTGAGTTTCCGAAAAGCATTGAGATCGGTAATGAGCGGTTATGCCACCGGTTTTTTTACCCCAAACCGTGTAGGCGAATATCCCGGAAGAGCCGTTTATCTTCAAAGTAACAACCGTTGGCAGGCCATCACCTTCGGGATGGTGGGAACACTGGCGCAAACGATCATTATCTCTCTATTCGGCCTTTTCTCGTTTATGCTGCTGATGGGACACCAACAAATGCCATTTCTTGCAAACAAAACCCTTTTGATGGCAATTTTTATTGCGGAGATGACCATTGCTTTTTCCATCTACCTCTCACTGCCAAAACTTTCTCATTTCTTCAGCCGCTGGAATATTTCGGTAAAAGTGAACACCTTGCTTAAATGGCTCAGTACTTTCCGATCCAAACAGCTGGCGTATGTTCTGCTGTTAGCCTTCGGACGTTATCTTGTTTTTTGCCTGCAACTCTACTGCATGTTACGGTTTTGCAGTATTGGCATCAACTTGTGGCAAGGGGTGGTTTCCATCTCAACATTTTACCTATTTCTCACTTTCACCCCTTCTATTGCTTTTTCCGAAGCGGCCATACGAGGATCATACGCGGTTATTTTCGTAGGAATGTTCTCCGACAACAGCGTGGGCATTGCGTTGGCAGGAGTGCTGGTTTGGTTTGTAAACGCGGTGATTCCGATGATTATCGGCTCCGTCTTTTTTTCAAAGACCAAGGTATAAAAAAGCACACGGAATACACAGATTATACGGATCATTTAAAACTATTCTGTTCAATAGGAAAAGAATAGTTGTGTCTCTCCGTTCTTTCAGTGTATTCCGTGTGCTTATACCAGTTATTATTTCTTGTTTTTTAAGCTTGTTTCCAGGAAGTTGACAAATTTTTTTGGGTCTTCAGTAAACGAGAACGAACCGTTGAGTGGCTTTCCGGTAGCATCCACCACCACATAAAATGGCTGCGCATTTGCTCCGAATTTATAACGTTGCAGGTAGCTCCATTTATCGCCAATCGTCGTCAACAAAGTCGACCGTCCATTTTCAGTCACCTGCATCGACTGCGGCAAGGCCGTTTTATCGTCCACAAAAAGTGAAACCAAAATAAACTTATCAGTCAACAGGCTTTTCACCTGCGGATCGGTCCAGACAGAAGCCTCCATCTTACGGCAATTCACACACCCGAAACCGGTAAAGTCGATCAGCACAGGCTTTCCACTCTGTGCCGATGCAGCAATCGCCTGATCGTAATCTTTATATTCAGCATGAATTTCTTTCGTATCGTTAGGTTTAAAATCCTGCGTATAGAGCGGCGGTGCAAAAGCACTGATAGCTTTCAACGGTGCACCCCACAAACCCGGAACCATGTAGATGGCAAAAGCAAAAGATATGATCGACAGGAACAGGCGGGTTACCGAAACATGTTTCACGTCACTATCGTGCGGCAATTTGATTTTGCCGAGCAAGTAAGCACCCAGCAAAGCAAAAATCACGATGCTGATTACCAGAAATACTTCACGATCCAGGATTCTCCAACCATACGCCAAATCGGCAACCGACAGGAATTTCAGCGCAAAGAAAAGTTCGAGAAAACCAAGCACCACCTTAATTGTGTTGAGCCAGCCGCCCGATTTCGGAAGCGATTTCAACCACGTTGGGAAGATAGCAAACAGCATGAAAGGAATGGCCAGAGCTACGGCAAAGCCAAACATGCCGACTGCCGGTCCGAGAATAGATCCCTTCACGGCAACGTCAACCAGCAACAAACCGATCAGCGGACCGGTACAGGAGAAAGAAACCAATGCTAACGTAAAGGCCATCAACAAAATGCTCAAAATCCCCGAAGTAGATTCGGATTTGGCATCCATTTTTGTCGACCAGGAAGAAGGCAAAGCCAGTTCAAATGCACCAAAGAACGAAATGGCAAATACAACCAGTAACGCAAAGAAAAAGAGGTTGAAAAAAGCATTGGTAGCCAGATTGTTCAGCGAGCTGGCTCCGAAAATAGCTGTAATCAGCAAGCCAAGTGTCAGATAAATCACAATAATCGACAACCCATACATAATGGCATCTTTCACTGCTTTTTTCCGGTCACTGGTTCTTTTCAGGAAGAAACTGACAGTCATCGGAATAATTGGCCAGATGCACGGCATAAACAGTGCAAGCAAACCACCCAGCAAACCCCACAGAAAAATAGACAACAAAGAGCCTCCCGTTTTATTTTCGGCACCACCCGAAGCAAAAGCTTTCATCTGATCAATTACGGGAGCCCAGGTCTGAGAAGACGGATTGGAAGAAACCGAGGCTGGCACAGCAACTGCGGCAACCGACGTATCAGTTTTTAACGTAGCAATAGCCTGAGTGGCTGTCGGCTGAGCCGTATTGACAGGAGCTGCAACCGCCGCTACCGGAGCTTTTCCAAACGTAAACGGCTCTTTGGTTGGTGGCAAACAATTTTCATTATTACAAGTCATGTATTCCACATAACCGGATACTCCAAACGATTTCGGATCGGTAACAACAGCCTTCTGTACAAAAACAGCCTGACCTTCGTACCATGAGAGTTTCATATCGAACGATTTGTCATACTCCTCTACCAGTTTAGATTGAGGAACTGGCTTACCTACAAGTTTCACTCCCGATGTTTTATCGAAATGAATAGAGGTTGATATGGGACCACCAGCCGGAATATTCATCCCGTAAATATGCCAGGGATGATCGATAGCTGCTTTGAAAACAAACTGAACATCCTGCCCTTTCCCATTTTTCTGATCGAACGACCAGGTAACCGGACGTTCAATTTGTCCGAAAGCAACGATTGTAAACAACAATGTTATGAATAATGCACTGAATTTTCTCATTATTAAATTCGCCTTAGGTGATGTCTAAATAATATAAATTGAACACAAAGATAATCGGTCACGCAAGTGATTCCTAACCACAACTGCCGAATTTAGCAACTGTTTAGAAATCAGCTTCTATTTATTAGTCATGATTTCCAGAATCAGGCGGTCGGTTTCGCACATGCCGTCGCGACCTATTTTGGTAAGGTTTTGAATGGTTTTGTCCACATTTTCATCGGTAATACCTTCCACCGCCGATACCACTTTGTTCTCCATGGCCATCATGGCCGAAAGCGTTGCCGTAGAAACTCCGTTTGAAACTTTTAACGCACAACTGGGCTTTGCTCCGTCGCAAATCATGCCTGTAATGTTGCCAATCATGTTCTTGACCGCGTACCCGATTTGCTCGCGGCTTCCTCCCATCAAATAGGTAATACCGCAGGCCGAACCGGTGGCCGCAACCACAGCGCCGCACAAGCCGGACAAGCGACCGAGGCTCTGTTTGATATAGATCGTCATCAGGTGGCTCAACGTAAGCGCCCGCACAAGCTCTTCTTCGCTTTTTCCGCTCTCTTCGGCATACACCGACACCGGCAGAGTAGCGGCAATACCCTGATTTCCACTTCCGGAATTACTCATCACCGGAAACATAGCACCCGCCATACGTGCATCGCAGGCAGCAGCCGTCACCGACAACATGCGGGTAAAAACGTTGTTGCCCATCATCCCGTTGGCCAATGTGTGCGACACGCCATGACCATAATCACCCTTCATCGACTCAATAGCCGCTGCCTTGTTCATTTCGGCGGTTTTAAGAATAAAACGGAGTTCGTCAACAGGTGTTTCATGCGCAAAGTCGCATACTTTATCGAACGAGAGTTGCAATTCTGATTCGGTAGTCACTTCACCTTCTGTTTCGCACTTCTCGGCCAACAGTATTTCCCCATCTTTTTCCAAATGAACAAAACGGGTATGTTCATGACTAATAATCGCTTTTGCAGCATTTTTTTCCGTCGAAACCAAAACCTCAATATAAAGTTTCTCGCTGATATTCTCCTTCAGATGAACAGTGATGATCTTCTGGTCAATCATCCGTTTGCCTTCTTCGAGAGCACCCGGGGTAATATCGCGCAACACTTCGAGTCCGTATTCCGATTTCCCGACCAATGCCCCCATGGCAATGGCAATAGGCAAGCCTGCCATTCCGGTTCCGGGGATTCCAACGCCCATCGCATTTTTCAACATGTTGGCGCTAAGGAAAACATCGATTCTTTGCGGCACAACGCCCAAAATTTCGACCGCTTTAGCGACGGCTAATGCAACAGCCATCGGTTCGGTACATCCGATAGCCGGAATAACCTCCTGCCGGATCAACTTCACTATTTCTTCCCGTTCGTTTTGTGACAACATCTCAATTGTTTATAAATTCATTACAAAGCTACTCAATTCCGCTCTTTCTCTGGCAAATCGAGCCAAAAATCAGTGTCTTAAGCTCCAAGTATTCCATTTATCGCCGAAAAAATAACTCTCTCATATTGATCCAACGACTTACATTTCTTTATCAGCTTAAACAGCTTATGACTATTTTCAAATTCTGCCGACTGATAACTCCAAAACTCTTCCAGATGTTTCAGGAAATGATGATCGCCCGAATATTTTTGTTGACAATGCGTAATCAATTCTTTATGAAAACTTTTCAGTCTCGCCGCTTTTTCATCTGCCGTCAGAGACGCGTTTCGCAACTCCGATAGCAGAAAGGGATGCTGCAATACGCCACGACCCAGCATCAAGGCCTTAACTTCAGGCGCTTGTTGCAAAATACGAGTCGCATCTTCGTTGCTATTGATATCGCCATTATAGCAAACCGGAGCTTTCAAAGCCGATGCATAATTTAGAAATGCGTCAAAATCAACATCTCCCTTGTACTGTTGTTTCCCCACACGCGGATGAATAATGATCTCTTCCAAAGGAAATGCATTAAAAACAGGAATCAATGCTTCAAATTCAGAGATATGTTCCAATCCCAAACGGCATTTTACCGATATTTTCATTGTCGAATCGTGACAGATCACTTCCAGCAGATTTTTGATCTCCTCTGGATATGGCAACAATCCGGCTCCCATCCGCCGTCCGGTTACCATCGGATAGGGACAGCCCATGTTGATATTGATCTCGGTATAACCGTGCGAACGGCACAACTCTTCGAACCGAAAAAAGGAAGCTGCATCATTTCCCAAAAATTGCGGTACCGGCTTCTGGAAACGGTTATGTTCAGGCAACAGATCGTTGCATTGATTGGGGCGGTAAAATTCTCCGTTTTGAACCCGCACAAATGGCGTGAACGTTTTGTCAAACAAACCAACGTGTTTTGAAAAAGACTCACGAAACATCCAGTCGGTCAAACCCTGTAAAGGAGCGAGATATATTTTCATTACCAGTTTTTTACAGCGATCTGATTGCTTCCGAATAATCAAACTGCAAGTCTTCGTGCAAAGTTGCAAGGGCTTTTTGCATATTGAGATATTGCCTCAAATAGAGATTTCCCAGAAAAGTGCTGGCCGATAACGTGATGCCGGTTTTCTTCAGTTCCTGACAAAAATAGATGCGCAGTTCCACCTCTGTACGCTTTGAACCGGAATACTTTATCTGTTTGTTGACAAAAGTAAGAATTTTGCGAACCTGTTTTTTAGCTTCGTATACCCTACCCTTTTTCACCTCACTGAATTGTTCATCCATCTGTTCTTTCACACCTTTGATATAAGCATCTTCGTCCTGAGATTCGAACAGAAGATAGGTCAACAGTTCCTTATTTTCCTTTTTGAACTTGGCCATGCGGGTGCACAGCTCTTTCAGTTGCGAAGGATGCAAAAGATCAAGTTCGGTTTTAATTTCTTTGAGAGAGGAGGCTTTCATTGCTCAAAATTTATTTGATATACTGAACCCGGCCAACTTCGCCCGACGTAAGTCTTACTTTAATGCCGTGAGGATGAAACATGCTATTGGTCAGAACATCCTGCACTATTCCTTCTGTTATATGCCCCGATCGTTGATCTGCTTTCAGCACAATTCCGACCTCAAGGCCTGGCTTTATATCGCTTCTGTTTTGTCCGTTCATACTGTATAATAACTTTTGGCAAAAATAGCGATAATTCGGCAGGTTTTTATGATTCAAAAGCATCTGCCGAATCTGTCAAAAATGCAGCCTGAATACACCTCCCGAAACAAGAACCCCTGCTGGTCAGAACAAAACAACGTGTCTTGATTTAGGTTTGACAAAATTTGCAGATTTCATCGGTAGAACAAAGTGAAATTATTACCTTTGTATGATAATTTGCATTAAACTTATGGCGAAGACCGAATCCTCCAAGAAGAAATCTCAATCAAAAGACAACCAATCAAATACAATGCCCAATAGATTTATAAGGCTTCTGAAAGACGAACGCACTCATTTTATTCTGGGACTAATCGTTTTGGTAGGCGTAATTTATGTTGCACTATCGCTCATTTCCTTTTTTTACACCGGAGCTGCTGATCAGAGCAAGATCCAGGATCCATGGTACATTAACATGGGAGGAAATGATGCCAATATCGAGAACTGGACCGGGGCTATCGGAGCTCACATCGCAGAAGCCATGATTAACCGCGGGTTTGGTGTGGCTGCGTTTGCCTGGCTGATTTTTCCGATTGTAGTAGGCCTACGGCTCATGTCCGTACGCGCAATCGAACTCTGGAAAGCATTTATCTACCCCATGCTTATCATGGTTTGGCTATCACTCTTTTTAGGCACAACACTGTCATACGTTTACAAAGACACATTCTTATTCCTTGGCGGAGAACACGGATATTACCTCGGCGAATGGATGCGCAGTAAATTCGGATGGTCTGGCACCGTACTCGTGCTGGCCGTTACCTGCCTGATATTCTGCATCATTATTTTCAGCGGAACTTTACCATTCCTTCGCAGCTTGTTCAAGCGTAAGCCCAAGCCTGAAGTACCGTTTGCCGCCGAAGCCGCAACTGTTTCTGCCGCCAGCATGGAAGTTGAAACTGAAATGATTGCCGATCCGAAAGAAAACACATTAACCATCGAGGTGGATGATTTGGATGAAGAAGATCCTTTTGTTGTCGGCACGGAAGAGGAAAGTCCGAAAGAGGAAAGTGATTTTGAAGTAGTAGCTCCTCAACCCGAGACTTACCAACCGGCTTTAAGCACTGCCGAGGCTCATCATCTGTTCGACAACAATAAACCACTTGATAATGAAGATGAATACGACCAGTCATCGCTGGGCGAATACGACCCGACTATCGACCTATCGCACTATAAATTCCCGGTTCTAGAGCTGCTGAAAGAGTACAACAACGGCATCACCTCCGTCGACATGGACGAGCAAAACGCCAACAAGCACAAAATCATCAACACACTCAAGAACTACGGCATTGAGATTGACAGCATCAAAGCAACCGTCGGCCCAACCATTACACTTTACGAAATAGTTCCGAAACCGGGTGTTCGTATCTCCAAAATCAAGAATCTGGAAGACGACATCGCGTTAAGTCTGGCAGCTCTCGGCATCCGTATCATCGCTCCGATTCCTGGCAAAGGCACCATCGGTATTGAAGTACCGAACCGTGATCCACAGATCGTTTCGATGCGTTCTGTCATCAGTTCCAAAAAATTCCAGGAATCACGCTACGATTTGCCGGTAGCATTCGGAAGCACGATCACCAACGAGATCTTCATGCTCGACTTGTGCAAAATGCCTCACTTACTGGTAGCCGGAGCTACAGGACAAGGAAAGTCGGTGGGTCTGAATGCCATCATCGCATCGTTGCTCTACAAAAAACACCCGTCGACGCTGAAGTTTGTACTGGTCGACCCGAAAAAAGTAGAGTTCAATATCTATTCGGGTATCGAAAAGCATTTTCTTGCCAAACTACCTGACGGAGAAGAAGCTATCATTACCGACGTTTCCAAGGTGGTTCAAACGCTCAACTCGCTCACAAAAGAGATGGACGACCGTTACGAATTGCTCAAGAAAGCGCATGTACGAAACATCAAGGAATACAACGCAAAATTCGTTTCGCGCCACCTCAACCCCGAAAAAGGGCATAAGTTCCTGCCATACATCGTTGTAATCATCGACGAGTTTGGTGACCTGATTATGCAGGCCGGCAAAGAGGTGGAATTGCCGATTGCACGTATTGCTCAGCTGGCTCGTGCCGTGGGTATTCACATGGTGATTGCCACCCAACGTCCATCAACCAACATCATCACCGGGGTGATCAAAGCAAACTTCCCTGCCCGTGTGGCTTTCCGCGTAATGGCAATGGTCGATTCGCGTACTATCCTCGACACGCCGGGTGCCAACCAACTGATCGGACGTGGAGACATGCTCTTCTCGCAAGGCGGCGATCTGGTTCGCGTACAGTGTGCATTTGTGGATACTCCTGAAGTTGAGAATATTGTCAAATATATTTCGCAACAGCAATCCTACCCAACGGCATTCTATCTGCCCGAATACGTGGGCGGCGAAAGTGAAGGCAACGACCTGTCGGATGTGGATCTTTCGAAACGAGACCCATTGTTCGAGGAAGCAGCACGCCTGATTGTTGCAAGCCAACAGGGATCAACCTCGCTGATTCAGCGCAAATTCTCTATCGGGTACAACCGTGCCGGACGCCTGGCCGACCAGCTCGAAGCCGCCGGTATTATCGGTCCGCCCGACGGCAGCAAACCACGTCAGGTACTAATTTCCGACGAGTATAACCTGGAGATGAAGCTAAAAAATTTGTAGACACCCATTACACAATTTGTGTAGAGTCATTTGTGTCATAATTATTTATTTGTGTAATTCGTGTCATTAAAAGTATGAAGAAATCCAATCTTGTAGATATAATCACTATGGGCTGCTCCAAAAACCTTGTGGACACGGAGCATGTGATGCGCCAACTCGAATCGAACGGGTATCGCGTAAAGCACGACTCGAACAATCCGGAAGGTGGCATTGTCATCATCAACACCTGCGGTTTTATAGGTGATGCCAAAGAAGAATCCATCAATACTATATTACAGTTTGCAGAACTGAAGCAAGCAAAAAAGATCGACAAGCTGATTGTGATGGGCTGTCTTTCTCAACGTTATCTGGAAGAACTAAAGCTTGAATTACCGGAAGTGGATCATTTTTATGGCAAGTTCGATTTCAAATCGATCATCAACGACCTGGGCAAAGCCTACCGTCCTGATCTTGAACTCGAAAGAACATTAACCACACCTCCGCATTATGCCTATGTGAAAATTTCGGAAGGTTGCGATCGCACCTGTTCATACTGTGCTATCCCTATAATAACAGGTAAGCATCAGTCGCGCCCCATCGAAGAGATTGTGGACGAAGGAAAATGGCTTGTAAGTCAGGGCGTAAAAGAGTTTCAACTCATCGCGCAGGATCTCTCCTACTACGGTTATGATCTTTACAAAAAATCGAAACTGGCAGAGCTGACACAACGTTTATCGGACATCAAAGGAGTGGAATGGATACGATTGCATTATGCCTATCCGGCACATTTCCCATTCGATATTTTGCCTGTTATACACGAACGCGACAACGTGTGCAACTATCTGGATATTGCTTTGCAGCACAGTAGCGATCACATGCTAAAACTGATGCGCCGGAATGTAACGACAGCCGAAACAAAAGACTTACTAGCCCGCATTCGCAGCGAGGTGCCCGGAATTCATCTTCGCACGACACTTTTGGTGGGCCATCCCGAAGAGACGGAAGAAGACGTTGAGCAACTGAAAGAATTTGTCAGAGAGCAGCAGTTCGAGCGACTCGGAGTGTTCGCCTATTCGCACGAAGAAAGCACTTACGCTCACAAACATTACAAGGACAACATTCCGGACGAAGTAAAACAACAGCGCGTCGACGACATCATGGAGTTGCAACGCCCCATCTCGGCCAAACACAACGAAAAGAAGGTGGGACAAACGTTCAAAGTCATTATCGACCGTGAAGAAAACGAATATTACGTCGGACGTACGGAATTTGATTCACCAGAAGTTGATCCGGAAGTTCTAATTTCCAAAAAACATAAAGTAAAAACCGGCCATTTTTATCCGGTAAAAATCACTACCTTTGACGATTACGACCTGTTTGGTGAAATTTCAAATCCACAGCAAGATGAACAATAAAGAATTAATTACAGAATTAGCGCGCAGTCTGGACTTGCCCAAAGAAAAAATCAGCGCACTGCTTGATGCTACAGCGAAAGCGATGGCTGAAGAATTAAGCAAAGGGAACTCTGTAAATATGCAGGGATTTGGAGTTTTCGAATCAAGGCGGAAAGATGAGCGGGTTTCTGTCAATCCCCGCACCAAAATCCGGACACTTATTCCACCGAAACAGGTAGTAGTTTTCAAGCCCAGTAATTCATTAAAAGACAAAGTAAAGCAAAGCAACCTTCATGAGTAACGAAAAGATTTCATCCCTTGAGCTGATATCGGCTATTTCGGAGCAGAGCGGCACGACCAAAAAGGTAGCCACTGCTTTCATGCGACAGTTGTCTGAAACTGTTGAAGAAGCTTTGTTGCGCGACGGCATTGTAAAGATCAAAGGCTTTGGAACATATAAAATTACCTGGAACGAAAGCCGTTCAAGTATCAATGTGAATACCGGCGAACGTTACGAAATTGCAGGGCACAATAAATTAACGTTCACTCCTGACGATGAAGTATCGGACATAGTGAACCGTCCTTATGCTCATCTGGAACCGATGGATCTGGATGGAAATTTTACCGAAAAAGCAGCCGAACTGCCGGAAGAAGATCCGCACATGAAGCGCTTTTCCGAACAGGCATCAGAAATCGTCAACCTGATTGCCGACATGCAGGCCTTCAAGCCAAAAAAGAAAGCAAAACCAGAGCCCGTTCAGGAACCACAATCCATTGAACCGGCAGCTGAAATTATAGCTACACCTGCAATTGAACCGGAACCTATAAAAGAAGAAGAACCTCAACCGGCCGCCTCTACAGAAGCTGACGTTGTCTCTGAGCCTGTAGCTACAACTACCGAGAAAATCGAAGAGCCGCTTCAGCCGGCACCAGAGGCACGTAAATCCGAAACAATAATTCAGGAAACACCGAAACAGAAAGAACCTGAGCCAACAATTCCTTCTGCAACTGTAACCGAAGTCGTTGCAAAAGAAGCCGAAAACCATCGCGAACCGGTGGCATCTTCTATTGAAACAGAAGCAAAATTGATAGAACAAATGGCTTCTCAGCCCGAGAAAAGAAGTTTTAAATGGTTATACATTAGCCTGGCAATCATAATTTTACTTTCAGGAGTCGCTTTTGCATTTTACTATTATTATCCTGCATTGTTTCCGCAACAACCGGTTCAAAAAGCAGTTGTTGTAAAAAACGCCGTTAAACCTCAACCTACGGTTCAGACTCCGGTAAACAGCCCAAACGATTCTGTGGAAAAGCCAAAGGCAAAACCTGTACATGAAAGCGTGAAAGAAAAGGCCCCGGATCCCGCTCCTGCTCCACCTAAAGATGTGTTTGAAACACCACGGGTGTATAAGGAATTTATCACAACCGAAACAACTTCTGAAGGAACATGGCTAACCATGTTATCGTTGAAATATTACGGGCACAAGCTATTCTGGGTTTATATTTACGAAGCCAACAAAGACAAGATACACAATCCCGGAGTTTTGCCTCCGGGCACAAAACTGAAAATCCCCAAACTTGATCCGAGACTAATCGACAAACATAACGGACGTTGTTTCCGACAAGCAAGCGAATTACAAACATTGTACACCACAAAGCAGTGATTCATTTATGGAACCTAAAACATCATTAATCATCTCCACCTACAATAATACGGAAGCTCTGGCGTTACTGCTCAAGAGCGTGCGACTGCAGTCCGTTTTACCGGAAGAGGTAATTGTGGCTGATGACGGTTCCGGAGAAGCGACCAAAGAGCTCATTCTCAAAGAAGAGATTCTGTTTCCGGTTCCTTTGATACATGTATGGCAACCCGACGAAGGATTCCGTTTAGCACATATCCGCAACAAAGCGGTCGCTCTGGCAAAATACGATTACCTGATTTCTATCGACGGAGATATCATTTTGCATCAACATTTCGTGAGAGATCATAAGGCATTTGCTGAAAAAGGATGCTTTATACAGGGAGGGCGCGTTATTCTGTTCGAGGCAGCCTCTAAAAAGATTCTCAGAAACGGAGACACCCATGTATCTTATTTTAATCCGGCCATATACAACCGGCACAACACAATCTCGTCTCCTTTTCTGGCAAAGCTTTTTACTAAAATCAGAACTCAAAGCGTAAGAAGAATACGGGGTTGTAATGCATCATTCTGGAAAGAAGATCTGATTAATGTAAATGGCTATAATGAATTATTTGTCGGTTGGGGCAGTGAAGACAAAGAGCTGGCCGTCCGTCTCTATAATTCAGGAATCAAACTCAAAGTCATAAAATTCGGAGCCGTCTGCTATCACCTCCATCACAAATTAAAGATCAACAACCGGAGGCTTGAACGGAATAATCAATTACTAAAAGAGGCTCAGAAACAGAAAATTGTAAAATGCGATGAGGGTATCAGCAAATATTTATCCTGACCCAATTCCCTCACAGCATTATTTTTGTAACTAATATTAGAAAGTCACATGTCGAAAAATATATATCCGCTACTTGACACCATAAATACACCCGATGATCTGAAGAAAATTCCAATAACTGAACTACCGAAAGTTTGTGAAGAACTGCGGAGCTTTATTATTGACGAATTGTCGGAACATCCGGGACACTTTGCTGCAAGTTTAGGTGTAGTGGAAATAACCGTAGCACTCCATTACATCATGAAAACTCCCTACGACCGTATCGTATGGGATGTCGGGCATCAGGCCTACATACACAAAATCCTTACCGGCAGAAGAGCGCAATTTCACACCAACCGGCAATACAAAGGCATCAGCGGTTTTCCGAAACCGGAAGAGAGCGAATACGATGCTTTCGGAGTCGGACATGCTTCCACTTCTATTTCTGCCGGACTGGGTATGTCTGTAGCTGCCAATCTCAAACAAGAAAAAGACCGCCATATCGTTGCCGTAATCGGAGACGGTTCAATGACAGGCGGATTAGCTTTCGAAGGATTGAACAATGCCTCTATCAACCCGAATAACCTGCTTATTATACTCAACGACAACCAGATTGCCATTGATCCGATACGAGGCGGAATGCACCATTATCTGGTCAACATCACAACATCCAGGACGTACAATCAGGTACGATTCCGCTTGTCAAAACTATTTACCGATTTCAACATTCTGACTTCAGGTAAAAAGCGCAAGATCACTCAAATAACGAATCAGATCAAAGCATCGTTTGCCCGCCAGAGTAATATCTTTGAGGGCATGAACATTCGCTATTTCGGCCCCGTGGATGGGCACGACTGTATGAACCTTGCCCGAATTCTGAATGAGATTAAAGATTACAACGGCCCAAAGGTTTTGCATATTGTCACCAAGAAAGGGAAAGGCTATAAACCGGCAGAAGAATCGGCCACCGAATGGCATGCTCCCGGCAAGTTCAACAAAGAAACCGGAGAACGGATTATCAGCGATCCTTGCGGCCAACCATCACTTTATCAGGATGTATTTGGCAAAACGTTATTGGAACTGGCTGAAAAAAACGACAAAATTGTGGGAGTAACCCCCGCCATGGTGAGTGGCTGTTCTCTCAATTTTCTGATGGAAAAGATGCCTCGACGTGCATTCGACGTGGGTATTGCTGAAGGACATGCCGTTACTTTTTCGGCCGGAATGGCTTCCGAAGGAATGATTCCGTTTTGCAATATCTACTCTTCATTCATGCAGCGAGCCTACGACAATGTTATCCATGATGTAGCACTGCAAAAGCTGCCGGTGGTATTTTGTATTGACCGGGCCGGATTGGTTGGTCCCGATGGCGCCACCCACCATGGCATGTTTGATTTGGCATATTTCCGCTGTATTCCCAACTTAACCATTGCCGCACCTCTGAACGAGCTGGAATTGCGCAACCTTATGTATACGGCACAGCTTCCCGGCAAAGGATCTTTTGTTATCCGGTATCCGAAAGGGAAAGGCGTTTTTTGCCATTGCGAGTGGGAACAACCGTTCAACGAACTACCCGTAGGAAAGGGACGTTGCTTAAAACCAGGTAATGACTTCGCTGTTCTTTCGCTCGGATCCATTGGCAATACGGCAACTAAAGCCATTAAAATACTGGAAGAAGAAGGTTGGTCTGTGGCTCATTATGATATGCGCTTTCTAAAACCTATTGATGAGGAATTGCTGCACACTGTTGCAAAAAAATTCAACCGTATCGTCACCATTGAAGACGGCGTAATTAGCGGAGGATTTGGTAGTGCTGTACTGGAATTCCTGGCTGAAAACGGCTATCAGGCAAGCGTGAAACGCATTGGGCTTCCCGACCGGTTCATTGAACATGGAACGCCGGAAGAACTCTACCACGAAGTAGACCTTGACGTTAACGGCATAGCAAACTCTGTACGTAAATTCCTTTCAAAACAATAAACCGTTTTCTGCTTTATGATCGGCACAATAGTAAATACCGCAACCGTCCTTCTTGGAGGCACTTTGGGAGTTGTATTCAAAAATCATATTTCAAAACGTTTTGCCGGTATTTTTTTTCAGGCAGTAGGTTTATTTACTCTTGTCCTCGGGATCAAAATGGTATTGGAAGGACACGAAATTCTTTTGATCATCTTTTCGCTGATCGCCGGTTCATTCGTCGGTGAGTGGCTAAAACTGGATAAACGCATTGAATATTTCGGCGACTGGTGTAAAAAACGGCTTAAAGGCAATAACGAAAAGTTTAGCGAAGGCCTTATCACTTCATTTCTGTTGTTCTGTTCCGGTTCGATGACCATTCTGGGTTCTATCCAGGAAGGACTTGGACAAGGGCATGAATTGTTACTCACGAAAGCCTTAATGGATGGATTTTCCTCATTGATATTGGCCACCACCTTTGGAGCCGGTGTTGCAGTAACAGCCATCCCGCTCTTTTTGTTCCAGGGAGGACTTACTTTGCTTGCCATGTTCTTTGGCGCAAACATCTCAATGACCATTATTACTGAACTGACGGCAGTGGGCGGAATCCTTTTAATTGGCATTGCTTTTTCCATTTTAGATATAAAAAAGGTAAAAGTAACCAATATGCTCCCGGCACTAATCTTCATTTGCCTCTTTGTATGGTGTAAAATTCATCTTTTCTGATGAGTCGACAAAAAAAGTAGAATTCTACATTATTCAGAAACAAAAGGTTAAAACAACAAACAAAAAAAACAGTCATTTTTTTCGCCGCAGCACTTGCAGATTCCAAAAATTGTCGTACCTTTGCAGGGCAATTGAGAGCAATAGCAATAACAACAAAATGGTGTGGTAGTTCAGCTGGTTAGAATACCTGCCTGTCACGCAGGGGGTCGCGGGTTCGAGTCCCGTCCATACCGCAAAAGAGCCTTTTTAAGGCTCTTTTTTTTTGCCTAAACCCAAATTCAAATACTGAATATCAGCAACTTACAAACACTTAGGCAAAATTTACATACTCACAGATAACCAGAAAAATTGTACCGGTTTTGTACCGCTTTTTGATACCCACATTTGTTTTTTGAAAAAAATATACTTTACTTTGCAGAACCTTTTTTTAATGTTTTGCAGATTAGAGTATGGAAAAAATGATTTTGACGGTTATTTATAACCGCAAAGGTCAGTTGTCCAAAAACGGCACGGCCTTAATTCAAGTACGCACGTACTTAAACGGATGCTCAAAGTATTTCGGTACTGGTATTAAAATTACCCCCGACCAATGGGATAAAAAGCACTCCAAAGTAAAAAACCACACCAACGCTTTACGGCTCAATAAACAAATTTCTGATTTCCTCACGAAATTAGAAGATATTGAACTAACCCGCCGTAACGCAAAAAAGCCTTTTACACTCGACATTTTGAGCGAAGCGATAACCGGAAACCGCCCGGAGAGTTTCACCCAATTTATGGAAATGGAGATAAAAGCCGACCGCACAGCCGCCCCGGCTACAAAGGTAATGCAAACAACCACTTTCAACGCCCTTTGTGAGTTCCGAAAATCAATAACCTTTGACGAATTGACATTTGAACTTATGAGCGATTTTGAGCGTTATTTGCTCGGAAAGAAACTGCACGTAAACACGGTACACAAGTATTTTCGGCACATTCGCAAATTTGTAAACCTTGCCATAAACAAGGATTATTTAGAACTGAATAAATACCCGTTCCGAAAATTCAAGCTAAAAAGCGAAACAACCGAACGGGAATACCTCACCCCGGAAGAATTGCAGGCAATCGAGAACCTGACATTTACCACCGAAAACGCCCATCTTGAAAAGATACGGGACATGTTTATATTTTCATGTTATTGCGGTTTGCGGTTTTCCGACATTTCGGCACTAAACAAGGATAATGTACACACCATAGACGGGGAAACATGGCTAATCCTGAAAATGCAGAAAACCAGCGAACCGATAAGGATACCGCTTTACATGCTGTTTGCCGGGCGTGGCGTGGAGATATTGAACCGCTACACCCTACCCGACCGGAAATACTTCTTTGATGCCTACACCAACCAATATGTAAACCGGAGCTTAAAAGACATTGCCTCATTGGCAAAGATAAAAAAGTGCGTTACATTCCACACCGCCCGGCACACACAGGCAACATATCTGCTTTACAAAGGCGTAAGCATTACCAGCGTGCAAAAGCTGTTAGGGCACAAAAAACTACAAACGACACAAATTTACAGCAAGGTGATGGATAAAACCCTGCTCAACGAACTGCAAACGGTTAATTTTGGGTAACAAAATTGTATCTTTGCAGGGAATCAGATTTTAACACACCATCAGAAACGACAGGAAAACTGATACAGTTTGTAAATAACTAAAAAACTGGCATATGGGAAAGATAACGGTAAGGCATTATTTGAATACTAAATTAAAACCCGAGGTTTGTAATGACAATTATATTTGTTTCCCTATTTACTTGACTATCACAGTAAATAGTAAAAACATAAAGAGAAAAAGCCACATAACAGAATTTGTGTCTGCAAAGGAACTGGAAAATGATTTTGTAGATATGCCGCAAATAAAAACAC
Organism: Paludibacter jiangxiensis; assembly: GCF_001618385.1. Classification (NCBI taxonomy): domain Bacteria; kingdom Pseudomonadati; phylum Bacteroidota; class Bacteroidia; order Bacteroidales; family Paludibacteraceae; genus Paludibacter; species Paludibacter jiangxiensis. Next base: position 1,086,190 of record NZ_BDCR01000004.1, read on the forward strand.
ACTTAGACTATGAAGCGGATTTGATAACAAGAATTATAAGGCTATACATTTCAGACATAGACAATAGAGCCATAAAAAATAATCTGGTGTCATTTTTCGATCTAAAAGGATATAACAGCAAGGACAATTTTATAAACCTACTAAATGCCTATATTGATTTTTATAGTCATTCCATTTATGAAGCTGTTTACAATCAATGTAGTAGTAAGATAGAAAACGAGGTTTTTGAAAGGCTAAAAACAGTATTTAATTTTGCAGATAAGACAGAGGCTCAAAGATTTTTTAGCTATCAGAATCCAATAGAGGAAGCGGATTTTATCTACAAGAATTTAAGCCGGGAAAGTATAGAATATCTTGTGTTGCGGGAAAGATTAAAAAGCTTTTTAGCTACATATGCCAATAAAACAGGGTACGACATTCCATTAATAGACTGGAAAGAAAATCTAATACAAGGCGAATTAAAAGCATTTTTAGAAACGTATAGACGAAAATCGGAATATTACATAAAAGATGGATTTTCAATTGATAAAGCCCTAATAGAAAAATACATATCAATAATAGACAATATTGTAAACGCAGATGATTACATACAAATAGCAAAAAGCAGACGAACAACAGATTTCTAATAAATACAAAGATATACAGCTAAAAAACAGGAACTTGAAAAAATTCCTGTTTTTTTTATTCAAAAAATTGGAATAATAATTGGGTTATTCCAATTTTTGTATATAGATTTGCAAAGTCATTTCAAAACTCGAAACACTAAAAATATAAACCTATGAACGAACGATTAAAGCAAGTAAAGGAACTGCTTCCACATGGAGGCATGAAAGTAATAGCCCAAAAGGCTAACGTATCAATCCCGACAGTTTGCAGGGTGTTAAACGGGTTCCCCAGCCCACAAATGGAACGCATTGTAACGTGTACCGCCGAATATTTAGCGGAGGTAAAGGAGAAAGAAAAGAACATCAACGCAGTGTTAGAAAAGGCGTTGCAATCATAAGAGATAAAGAACTAATTATTAACAACCTATTTTTTAATGTTATGGTAAGAGTAGAAAACAACAAACTGATTATCGAGGTAGACACAGACGTACCCGCAGAAACTTTGCAGGATTGGAAAACGTCAATCATGCAAGCATTGAAGTTTTTTAAGTACGATGAAATAAGCGGAGACTGTGTAATATGTGATTTGCTGGATATTTTGAATAATATATCAGCCACACCGGAACAAATGGGAAAAATATTAGGTATAACCAAATAACGGCCAGTTACATGATACGAATTAAAGACAACACGATAATCATAGAGCACAACGACAATTCCGCTATTGAAACTATAATAGCATGGAAAACTGCTATTATAGATGCAATACAATTTTTGCCGGATGATACAGATCGGGAAACGTACTTTTATTTAGCGCAAATATTGCAAGTATTAGAACCTGATGTTATACAGTTATCAAAAGCACTCAAAACCAAATAAATCTTTGATATATGGAAACTCAACCGATTGCAGTTATCACAGTTCCTCAAACCGAATGGCAGGAAATGTTAGCCGTTGTAAAGGATACCCGGGATAAGGTTTTAGCATTAGCCGCCCCCGAAAAAAAGGAACTGCTAACCCCAAAGGAGGTTTGCGGGATTTTAAAAATAGGGCGGTCTACATTTGAGAGAATGAAAAACGCCGGAACAATCCAGATAACCAAAATTGAGGGCAAAAAGATGGTGTACGTGAAGCGTGCAGACATTGAAAACATGCTAACAGCATAGCACACAACAAACGCCCCGGATAGTCATACACTCTCACCGTATTGGGTATTGTCCACCCTATAACGATAGGCTTACCGGGGCGCAATAAACGAGATACACCGGGATAAGATTTGTTTTCTCAGGCACACAAAGATTTGAACGGTGTATTTCTTCACTAAGCAACATTTTAATATTTATAATTATGGGAAATACATTTGAGCACAGAGCATTACCAAAAACAATCGCCGAATATAATAATTTAGACGAAACGGCAAAAGCAGAGTTAAATAACACAAACCCGGAGCTTTTTCAAGATTTGTTTTTAGCAAAATACGCCCCAAAAACACACAAACAGCTATACCCGAATGCAGCGGCGGCAACACCGGCACCCAGTGCGGCGGCAGTGCCGTATGACGTTGCGCCGAAAGATACTCCAACCACATTTTCAGACCTTATGCAATGCGGGGAAGCCTTTTTAGCACAGTTCAGAGAGAAACAACCAGCAGAGTACGCACGTCTGTATAAGGCAGAGTACGGACACGCCCCAAAGTATTAACAATTTAACCCACAAAAACAATGGATACACGTATTTTACTATACAAAAACGACACTGCAATAAACGACATTACAGTAAGGTGCTCAACATCTATCGGTACATTGCAACAAATATGTAGCGAGTTACAAACATTAGGCTGCACGATTGACGTTAACAAGATATTGAATACAATCAACCGTACACATTACAATACAGACCAATATACCACTGGCGAAATAGCGGATAATATCCGCTTATTGGTCATCGAACTAATGGGAGAAACGCCAACAATAGGCGGTTTATCACTTAGCAAAAACAAGCTAAAGGACATTATCGAAATACCGAATTTTGATACCATTCTTTCGCTGGTCAAGCAATTACCGCAGCCGATAACTACAATTAAGCCGTATTTAGTCGTTACCACTGGCAATATAGCTTTGAAACCAGACTACAAACAACTGATTGAAACTGCATATTCGAGATATGCCGAGACTCAAAAGCAGATTGATTTGTACAATTTCCTCACCAACACAAAAGATGCACTAAACGCCCATATTGAAAAATTATCTTACAGCGGAAGTTTTTTGCCGGAACTGGCCGGATTAAAACCTAATCACCACGCCAAAAGATATGAAGTTGACGGACAGTTTGTAATGAATAAGTGCAAATAAAAGTATGCTATTGTACTTAAATATGATCTCACAGACCACACTCGGCAACTTACTGTTGCCGGGTGTTTGCAGTTTTGAAATATCCGAAAACATTTTGGAAATGAGCAACACGGCAAAAATTATCATTCCAAAAGAATACGGAAAACTGGCCGGTAAATCGGTATTGGATTACTTGAAAGTAGGCCAACGGGTTGAAATACAAGCCGGATACAATGGGGAACTTTACACGGAATTTATAGGGTATATCCGTGAAATTGGGGCAGATGCACCGATAACAATTGAGTGCGACGATGAAACCTATGTTTTGCGCAAACCACCGTTAGTAAAGAGCTATAAAAGCGTAACCCTGAGACAACTACTAACGGATATTATACCAAAGCCGCTAACGTTTAGCTGCCCGGATGTGCATTTAGGGAAATATCAGATTGACAACGCCAGTGCATTTGCAGTGTTGCAGGATTTAATACAGCATTTCGGGCTTTACTGCCATTTACAAAATGGACATTTACGGGTGGGATTAGCGTTTGACTTCGGAGAAAAAGCCCTTAAATCATACACCTACTATTTGAATGACCCAGAGCGTGGAAACATAAAGAAAAACGAATTAAAATATAAACGGGCAGAGGATTACGACATACGTATAAAAGCAATAGCGATGGCCGGGACAGGAAAAAGTATAACTGTAACCGTGGGAAGTAAGGAAAAAAACGCATCTGAAAGAACATTGCATTTTGCTGGACAAATGACAGAAGCACAGCTTCGTGATTTAGCATTAGGAACGCTTAAGAAACTGGTTTTTGATGGCTATACGGGGAGTATTACCGGGTTTGGATTCCCGACAGTTCACGCCGGGGATAGCCTCACAATATTCGACAAAGAAAACAAAGACAGGGAAGGCAAATTTTTAGTGGAGAAAGTAGATATAACATACAACGACACCGATGGTTACAGCCGGAAATGTACATTAAACTACAAAATAAAATAGCCTTTCACACTTCACAGCGTGAAAGGCCAAACCTTTTTTTAATGTTTTGCAGATAAGAGTATCTGAAAACGAGCAACAAAGATAATACAGTTTAGCGAGAAATAAAAATGTACCAGCAAACTATCAGCCGGGGAACAAATACAACCTTTTTTTAATGTTATGCAGATAAGAGTATGCAAAAGATTTATTTCGGTGATGTTGTTGTACAACACACCCGCACAGGCGAAACCCGGACAATCTCCGGGAAAGTATACAAAGAGAGCGACACACCGCCAGCCGTTCACATGAGGGGTTATGTTTTGAAAAGCATAGCCCCAAAAGAACGCCCCAGCTATCAGATAATCCGGTTTTGCACAGAAACGGCAAAACACGTAGGAGATACAACATACTAAAACAACCCCAATAAACAGGGGGTTGTTTTGCTGCTAAAAGACACTTATAAATGTTTGATAAAATGATATTTAATGTAATTGTAGACATGGATACGGAAGCCATGACAATAGCCGACCGCAATAAGTTGGAAACATGGACAAACGGAGGAAAAACAGAATACAAAAGCCCCATGATTGCAAATGTGGACGGGATAAACATCACTATCAAAGAAAAGAAGTTGCAAATAAAATGCAGCCTACACAAGCTATATTTCAAGCTGATGTACGGCATACTGGACAACAGCCAACTATTTACACTATCACAGGCAGACAAAGCCCTAAACATGCTTTTTGATAGTATAGGGATAGACAAAGCCCGGGCAAAGATAACATACTTTGAAATTGGGTTGAACATACCAACCGAACACGAACCACTGGAATACATAGAGCTGGTGAAATCAATAACAACCGGAAAGATGCAGACAGAAAAAGAGATGTTTCAGGATGCAAACTACCGGAAATTCCGGCAGAAAACAACGGAGAAACACAAAACCATCAAAAAGGTTTTCAAGATATACGATAAAGAATTTGAGGCCGCAGAAAAGAAGCGGACACAGCCAACCGGCAACCATATTCTAAGGATAGAAACCATGTACCGTAGGCAAAACATAGCTTTACCAGATTTTTTCAGCAAAGCAAACATACAACGCTTAACATCTGCATTTTACAAAGATTGGATAAGCATAGAGTTTGAACGATACATTGAAGCCGATAACGGCGTACGAAAATCAGAGAAAGAAAACGCAAAAAACATACTGACTTTAGGCCGGGAGGCTTATTTATCAAAAGTAAAAGCAGAATTTGACAGCGGGTTATTAACCGAACGGCAATACCGAACGGTACGCGAATTCATACGGGATTGGGACAGCAACAAACACAAATACAGAATGTTACCGACCAAACAAGAAACAGAATACAGGCATAAGCTAAAACATTGGTTTTCATTATCACAAGTCTGAATATCAGTACATTATAAAGCAATGACGATATAGACATAAAAACGCACAACACACACAACTAAATATCAAACAGTTACAAGCAAGCAAAAAAAAGAATGGGTACGAATGAGCATGAAAATAGTGTTTTTGGGGAGGGTATATGTACCTATATATTATTGGGTAACTTGTCCTATACTTCCCGTAGGAAGTCCGGCACGGACATACAAGGGAAGCAACTAAAAACAATATGAGAAAGCGAATCACTCTCCCACATAAAATTTATAGTAGTGAAATTGCTATAAGAAAAAACATGCTTTGTACAACGATGCAGAATAACACGGATAAACATGCAGACATTTGGAATAAGATAGAGTACGAATGTAAAGAACTGCAAGATCAGAAACGTTGACTTAACAACCCACTAAAATAAAGAAGCATGAACACAACCCAACAGCAAAGAATGCAATTAGGCCGGAAAATTAGTTTTTTGAAAAGAGTTATCGAAGTATGCGAGATTGCAGACACACACATGCAAAACGGAGCTACTCAACGATGGATTTACAAAAATGTAATCAAAAAGCAGTTCAACATATCAATGACAACGTTTAGCAACTACTTATCAATTCCGGCCAAAAAAGAGCTGGCCGAAGCATTGCAAAGCTATGAGGGTGTAGTAGTAGAACAAAATGCAACCGAAGAACCCACCCCGAACGATGATTTATTTGATTAGTTTTTAATGGGCAAACACACGAAACACACTTAACATACTATAAAACTGACACTTATATTATTTTGAAAGAAAAAGCCGCCCCCGAATATCCAATAAAACACCAGTTTTAGACCAAAATTAAAGGCTGTAAAGTGATAAAGTTGCAAGAAATGCCCAAAAACGCCAACAAAAAGCATGTTAAGGGTATTCGACACGGAAGAAAGCCGGAAAAAAGCACAAAAACGGCTGTAGAATCCTACCAAACGGCATTTTGAGAATAAAGCAACCATCCGGGGGGTATGGTTGCTGAAAGTTACAAGAAACACCCACCGAAACACCCACCGAAAAACGGTTAAAGACTGGTATTTTCATGGTGTATAAAAAGATATGTTGCAAAAACACCCTAAAGCGATGGAAACGACAAAAAGAAAATCAAAGAAAAAAGCTGTTATACAACGAAATACATACACAGCCGACCAACGAGCGAAAGCCCGAAGATATTATTTAATGGGGCTTAATTTACAAGAAATAAGCATATTACTTGACAACGCACCAGTAAGAACGATCGAAAAGTGGCAAATTAAGGAACAATGGGCGGCACTTCGTGAAATAGAACCAATAAAAGCCCGGGCGTTGTCTTTACAAGCCGCCGGGAAGTCATACACAGAGATAGCGGAAACGTTGAGCATAAACCGCACAACAGTATGGAGATACCTAAAACAAGCTAAATCAACGGATAAAATGTAAATTAAACCATATGGAACGTAACGAACGCCAACAAAAAGCATTTGATTTAATCCGGGAAGCAAAAGCCCGGGCAAAGCGTAAATATTTGCGGGTCAACAAATTTAAGCAAGTGCCGGACATGCCCGATTTGTACGTAACAACAACCGGGAAAGTGTACAGATTTGAAGCTGGCAAAGAGTTAAACCCAACCCGGACAAACAAAATTATTTTGGCCGGAAAACAATTTGACGTTGCGAAACTCATTCTAAACGCATTCAAGAAAGAACCAATACAAAGAAAACGCCATGTGAAAAGAATAGACGGCAATAGCAACAATCTAACGCCGGAAAACCTGAAATACATAGACCGCCCCGAAAAAGGGCTTAAAATCGAAATAAACGGCGAAAATCTAAAGTCTGCAATCCGTTGTTATTTTGAAGTTCCCCGCCGTTACAATGTCAATGACCATATTTTAACCCGGTTTTATCTGAATGATATTATACTGAAACGGCGGTTTTATCTCGAACACGCACAGGCCAAAGGAATAGAGATTTTTATGCAATACATGAAAGGCTTTACCAATAGCCGGGCACGGGTCGCAAAAGAATTGGGCTTGTATGAAAGCGATTGCAGCAACGTAATAAACAAATTTATCAACCTTTTAGCAGGTGAAATTTTGCGAGACAAAGAAGCGGGATTTTTGAGTGTTAAGGACTTCAAGCCGAAACCAAAAACCAAAACGCAAATAATACGGGAGATAAACGAGTACAGGAAAGAAAACGGACAAAAACCGATACCACTACGAAAAAAGAGCCTTAAAGAGAAATTAAACGAGTTTCAAAGGCTGATTAAAGACATTAGAGACACAAACCCGGAATAGGGTACAAAATAAACATCATAAAACCGGGATAGTCTCTACCATACCTAAAAACACCACTATATAACAGATGTTTGTATACATTGGTACAACTTTAGTATAAAAAGGCCATAAAACGAGACATTTCAAAGCCTCAAAAAATGAATACCTTTGTAAAATAAAAGATAAGAGTTTGTAGCGGCGGTTAATGCTTTAGCAACCACTTCGAGACAACAATATCCTTAACAGGACTTCGATTGCGCTTTTGTCTTTATTACACATTTGAGAGTATGATTGCGGAGGTTAATGCTTTGGCAACCACTGCGAAAGAGCAACATTTAATGTTGACACTTTCAAATGTGTATTTTTACCACCACATACAAACAACATTTAATTATTCGTTTTATATACTGCACTTTACTACCATAGAAAAGCTGTAACCATAGTAATAGATGCACTATACTATTCATCAACAAAGGATAATCAAAGCCAACAAAATGACATACATAGTCAATTGCAAGTTCAATTAAAATGCTCTCGGTAGCTTCTTTTACAAAATGGTTGAAAACATGATTTACAAAAACGAAATCTAAGTTTCTGTTTACTGCGAAAAATTTTGATAAATACATAATTTGGGAGTTTGAAAAAAATTTCAAACAGCCCCGTTCGCAATGCGAACATACAGGTTAAACCCTATTTACCAAAGGACAAAAATCACGTTAAAATATTTAACACCTCAACAGGCTAATTACCAACACATTAACAATAAAGGCCGGGAGCATAGCGATAGGCAGAAAGCAGACAATATCAAAGCGGGAACATCCGGCGGCTATCATCCGGGAAAGAATCACCATCACCCGGACAGACCACAACAGAACATACCGGGAACATAACGATAGGCAGAAAACAGACAAAATCACAGAGGGAACACCCGTCCGGCGGCTATCATCCGGGAAAGAATCACCATCACCCGGACAGACCATAACAGACCATACCGGGAACATAGGAATTAAATAAAAAAGGCACTTAAGGTGTCCATCTGGGGGCGTGGGCATATAGCCCTCACAGAGAGATAGTCAAGCCATATCCGGCGACAAAGATATTTATTAAAATGAAATACTTATTCAAATATAAAAAACAGTATATTTGCATCTATTAAAATAAAAACTTATGAACTCAACATCAAAAACACATGAATTATTGAGAACGGCTTTTGATTTTATGCTTTCAAAAGCTAACGTAAACGTCTTAACATTTGACGAATCAAAAATAATGGGTCAGATTATTGACGTACATTTTAATACTTTAGAAAAAGACACAGCAACAATAACCATTAATAGTAACGTTATTGATATGTTTAATGTAAAAGAAATTACAGCAGAATAATAAGCATACATGGTTATAAAAGTGTATTTGGTGATATTCACAATTTTTATACTGGATTTGTACCGATACCACAAAATACGCTATATATGGCTGAATACCTTCGCTTTACAATCGTCCCGTCCATACCGCCATTAGTTGCAAAAGAGCGAGCCGATTTGGCTTGCTCTTTTTTGTTTTATACCCAAGACTTATTCCCACGATTCCATCCATTCCTGCGTATCTAATGCAAATCTGCTTTTTATTAAATATTGTTGATGTGCAATTGTTGTTATAGACTATGATGACAATTTATTGATGAAAACAATATTGTAGCGACAATTTGCTTCTAAATACACTTCCTGAATTTTTGCAAATGCTTCCTAAACGTATATTAAAGCAATCAGAAGAAAATACATAGGACTAATTTATCACTCTCAAATAGTTAGTTATTATGTATCAAACCTTTGCTTTGTAATTCTTAGTTACATCTTCCAAAACAGGAAAAGATGGATTTGCACCATTGTACTTGAGTATTATAGGTAACAAAAAAAACAAGACCAAGCCCTCTTCGCTCTAAAAAGGAGCAAATCAGCACCCAACTTTCATTAAGTCCTTAAGTTCTGCTTGTCTTTTTATTTAATGCATAATCCTTACCGGAAACATGGAAATGCTTTGTTGTTTTAGTGAATACATAAAAACACCAGTGTAAGCTCTTGTGTATAAAATAATGGATAGACGATACCTCTGACGCGTGATGCTTGTCTTGTTTGCTAGCAAGAGAGTCGTCATTATGAAAGCAAAATTGTTTTCTCTTAAGCAGCGTATACAAAACGGATAACAGGAACAATATACCGAAGCCGTCACCTACGGCTAAGGGAGGACCTTCGGGATCTCCACCAGGGTCAGCCCCCCCGTCATATAGAGCATACGTTAATATGTTCACTTTGTCCAAAGGTTTTGCAAAAGGGGAGATGCCTGATGATGCCGGACTTTCGGAACTCGCACCTCCACGGGAGGAAGATAAAGAAACAGTCATAGCTGATGCTAAAAACGTGAAACTTAGATACTCTTCCTGCTTCGTTGAAACAATTGCATAGACATAATTGTGCGATTGTTGTGGCGATTCTGTTTTTAACCCTTTGAATGTTACACTGAAATGATGTTTTGAAGCAGTCCTGATAGACCAAATATCAGTTTGGTCGCCAGTGTTATCGGTGTTTTTGCTGGCTTTGGTTGTGATATGGCCCTGTTGAAGGTATGAGAAATTATAAGAGGCACCGTTCGGGTGAGTGAACGATGTTAAAGAGCCTGATTTTTTGGAAAACAGCGAATGAAAGAAACGGGGAAGCAGAGAACCTGGCACATCTCCTCTGTATACTGCTCCCTCTATTGTCGAAAATGATAATAGCAGAAGCAGAATTACAGTGTAGATTTGATATTTATAGTTTTCCGTTTTCATTTTGAATAGGCCGATTACTCATTATTTATCCTCAAAACCCTCTTCAATGCCGTCTGGTTAGGAATCCATGTCTGATATTTCTGTTATGATTTATGTTTTATGATTTGAGTTCATGCTATTTTCGTATGATTAAGCGCTTTGTAATCTCAAGAGTATTTGTTGTTGCTTTGGCGATATAAATTCCAACAGGGAGTTGCGTGTGAACGACCTTCTCTTCCATTGCTCCGAAAGCAACTTGTTCTACCAGCCTGCCTGTCATGTCATAAACAGACAATTGTCCTGATGTACTACTGTGATTGGTAACAAAAATTATTTTGTCGTTGTTGAAGACGGAAATACCGGATTTATCCGAAATCGTTGGTACATCGGTCGGAATGTTATTGACGGAAGTGTTGCTTGTAACGATCTTAAACCGTTTTTCCGGATCGGTTGAAGAGGTCGTAAACGCATACTGAGATCCGCTTTGACTAATATTGGTGACCTTGTCGGAGACCAAATCAATCAGATAAATACCTTTCGGGTACCGGTCATTGGTGTTGGCTGTATGGGTAAATGTCAGCGTGTATGAGGCATCCTCTCCCGGCTTAAATCCCAGATAAGTATTGTTCATATCATCAACAGCTTCTATCTGATAGCTTCCATCCGGCTCTACTGCATACAGTTGAGGAGTAAGTCCGGAGCCAAGAAATTTTCTTCCGTCCCAACCGTTGTTAAACGTATGACTACAAAGAGGATCTGTGAATATCCACATGCGGTCGCCATATCGCTTGCCTTGCACGTCGATGATGGTGAATATTTTGGGTTGCCCATTTGTTCTGAAAGCTTTGACACGTTGAACGGTAGCATTGCTCTTCACCCACGAATAATTGAACGTGAAAGTGCTGTTTGTGGTACACTTAACCATAAATCCCTGCATGGAAGGAATCTCTATAGGAATGCCGCCAGTACCAGCAGTGCCGGGGGTAGAAGCAGTGTATTGCCCCGGATTGGTTCCATTAACTGTTCCTCCGCTATTTGATTGCCAGTCTGCAAAAGAACCGGTATTGTACAGGTATACAGCTGCTTCCGTATTGGCTCCAAAAGTCATGTTTCGTATGTCAATAGCTGCCGTATAGGAGTTCCCAAGGATATTATTGCCCGGATATGCTCCCGACGGACTGTTGGTAATCGGGTATGCATAATTGCTGTTTGTCAATTGCCCCTGAAAATAGAGGGTCTTAGGCGACGTCTGCGTTATTTCATATCCTCTGAACGAATTCAGCGAAGACGCATTGGTCCACACTGCGGTGTGCGATGAAGTTTGCTGCGATTCATCGTTTTCACGTACATATGAACCGTCGCAGGTTGGGGAAGGCGGCACAGGACCTTGCAACGGAATTCCGAAGAACTGCCATTTATATTTATATCCTGTTGGCCCTGCCGGATCATAATATGCCTTCGTGTACATTTCAACAGTACCCAAAACAGGTGATGACGGCAAATTGTGAAATATCAGCGTTCCGTTGGGACTATTGGGCGCACTTTGGATCCACAAACCCGCAATGCCTGCTTTGTTGGTTATAGTATTACCCACAGCTAACGACCCACCGGCAGTAAGAGGAGATGGCAAACCGGCAGCAATGGTTACTGATGCTCCGGCGTCGATAGTAATCGAACGACATACGGCAGTTATTCCCGCGCTGATTAACGGCTGGTTGGGTGCTGATGCAGAAATTCTCACATCTGTGGATGCGGTTGGAACTTTTCCACACCAATTGCCGTCTTTTTCCCAGGCACGGTCAATCGTTCCTGTCCATTCATGAGCTCTGACGGTTAACGTTTGCTGGGCGCTTTTCACACCGCTACAGCCACCGGTTATCTTATAGCTGATATTGCAGGTGCCATCGCTTATGGCTGTTACTACTCCTGTTGACGGATCAACCGTGGCTACAGCAGTATTACTACTGCTCCATGCTCCGCTGCCTCCACCCAGGACAACGCCACTGGCGGTGTATGTGGCTGTTTCAGACGCACACATAGGAGTGTTTCCACTAACAGAAGAAATGCTCGCATTGGGATAAATAGTTACCGCTTGTTGTGCAAAGACCGGGCTGTTGCACCCGCCTGTGATGGTATAGATTATATTGCATGTTCCGGCGCTGATACCTTTGACTAGCCCAGTAGCGTCTACTGTAGCAATGGCACTGTTGCTGCTGCTCCAGGTTCCGCTGCCGCTTCCTCCAAGATTAACACTATTGGCTGAATAATTTGCTGTGGAATTAATGCAAAGTGGGGTATTGCCAGTTACGGAAGCAATACTTGCATTCGGATTCACAGTAATTGATTTCATGGAAACCAAAGCGGTTCCGCAGACTCCGGTCAGAGTATAGACAATATTACACGAGCCGGCACCTACTGCAGTAACAACTCCGGTGGACGAATTTACAGTGGCTATGGCCGTATTAGTGGATGTCCATGTGCCTCCGGTTGTGCCGCTGGTGGTATATTGGGATGTCGATCCTATACAAACAGGAGTTGCTCCGCTAATCACACCTGCATTGGCGTTTGGATTAACCGTCAGAGTTTGTTGTGCAGATACAGTACCACCACAACCGCTCGTGACGGTATATGTAATGTTACAGGTTCCGGCTCCGGTAGCTGTCACCAGACCGGTTACATCAACAATCGCAACCGCTGTATTGCTGCTGCTCCACGCTCCCGTACCACCACTCAACACAACAGTGTTTGCAGCGTAAGCTGCTGTTGAATTGATGCACAAAGGAGTTGCTCCTGTTACCGAAGCAATGCTTGTATTCGGATATACCGATACGTTTTTGGATTTTGATACGTTTCCACCGCAACCTCCTGTTATTGTATAGGTAATGGTACATGTTCCCTCTGCAATGCCGGTAACCAGACCTGTGCCATCCACAGTTGCTATGGCTGTATTGCTGCTGCTCCATGCTCCCGTGCCGCCACCGGTTACAACTCCGGTAGCCTTGAATAATGTCATGCTTCCGATACAAATCGGATCATTTGATCCTGTTACAGAAGCAATGCTTGCATTTGGATTGATCGTTACTGATTTTTGAGAAGATATTACTCCTCCACAACCTCCTGAAATTGCATAGATAATATTGCAGGTTCCGGCGTTAACTCCCGTGACGTTTCCGCTGGCATCAACCGTTGCTATGGCTGTATTGCTGCTGCTCCATGTGCCTGTGCCTCCGCTGAGAACAACAGAGTTAGCAGAATAAGGTGCGGAACTGCCAATGCACAAAGGAGAAGTGCCGGTGACAGAAGCAATAGAGGCTGCTGGGGTTACCGTAATTGTGCCGATTTTAATAATATCAGGTCCACATCCGGCTAGGGTAATTGTGTAAGAAAAGACTGCGCTTTGTGTCGGTATGCCACTTATGGTAATGGTATTAGATATGATGGCAGAAGCTGTGACGCCGGCTGGTAAACCGGTTACAACAGCTGATGATGCTTTGTATGTAGAGTATTTAATATCGGTAATTCGAGTATTTATACATACGGTTTGAGCATCGCTTCCTACAGCAGAAAGCAGAGTGGAAGGCGGCGGCTCAAGCGTACCAAATGAAATATCATCTATTCCAAAATCGTTGCCCCCTGCTGAAGTTTGAAGATCAACAATTGAAAGGGTCGCCGAAGTTACACCGGCAGGAGCCGTCCAAAATCCGTAAAAACGTGTCCAAGGAGCAGTATTATTGTTTTCAGGACGCGCAGGCAATACACCGGTCGAACTTTGAGTCATTCCGTTAGTTGAGCCATTAATGTTGAATTGCAGGTTGGCAAAGGGGCCTACACTATTCAGGCTGGTTGCCCATGCCGAGAAATAGTAAGTAGTCCCGGGAACTACAGTCAAAGGCCCTTGTTTCCATACAACAAGGGAGCCATGGCCATTTACAACCATAAAATTTCGGTTGCCTGATGGATTGTTTGTGTGATCTGCGCCCCAGAAATTAATATGGACATTCTGACCATTGTTGGTTATTGAATAACCATTATTTCCGGTGTCATCATACAATTCTCCTTGTCGGGCAGGAACCAGACCCGGTACATCCTGTTTGTAATTGTAATCACAGATAAAACCGGTATTCCCATTCGAAAAATCTCCATTTACGATCATCTCATCAGACACAGTGGAATAAACAGTCTGTACGCACGATCCGTTGGTGACTGTAACTCCATAAACACCCGCTATATCCACATCCACATTATCTGAAGTGCCTGAATTGGGGGCTAACCATTGATAAGTTCCTCCGCCGCTGGCTCTAAGTTTTATTTTGGGTGAAGATGGACTACAATATTCAGCAGTGATGGCCGGTTTGGGCAAAATAGTTACCGAATAAGTTGAAGTTACCGCACCGCATCCGTTGGCCGCCGGTATTGTGTTGGTTACGGTATAAGTACCCGCTGTGCTTGAAGATATATTAATTTCTCCGGTTACTGGATTCACTACCAAACCTGCTGATGAGGCTGTGAAAGTGCCGGCAGTTCCCCCTCCGCTAAAGATTGGTAGCGGATTGGCAGCATCTGCGCAATAAGGACTCCCTGCGTAACTGAATGTGGTAATTGGTAAAGCTGTAATGGTAATTGTGTTTGCAGCACTAACCTGAGAGCATCCTCCTGCCGCCGTAACCGTATTGGTTACCGTGTAAGTTCCCGGGTTGCTCGCAGAAAGGTTGACAACCCCAGTTGTTGCATTGATGGATAATCCGGAAGAATTTGCCGTGAATGTTCCCGCAACAGCACCTGAACTTAGGGTTGGTGAAGGGTTTGTGCCATTTGTACAATAGGGACTGCCGGAATAACTGAATGTTGCAATTGGTAGCGGAGTTATTGTGACAGTATTGGTAGCGGTTACGGCTCCACACCCTCCTATGGGGTTAATTGTATTTGTAACCGTATAGGTTCCGGGGTTGCTGGCGGCAATATTAATTTCACCGGTTGAAGAGCTGTTGAATATCAACCCTGCGGGAGATGCCGTGAATTTGCCCGCAACGCCACCACCATTAAACGTTGGCAATGGATTTGAGGCATTTGAACAATAGGGAGATCCCGAATAACTGAACGTGGCCACGGGCTGAGCCGTGATGGTTATTGATTTTGAGGTTTGGAAGACATCGCAACCTCCCGATGCCGGTATTGTGTAGGTTGTGGTGTAACTTCCGGCATTACTCGTTGACGGCGTAATTTCTCCGGTAATTGTATTAAGGGTCAATCCTGCGGGAGATGAGGAGTATGTGCCGCCTGTAGTTCCAATGCGGGTAACCGGCTGGGTACTAACAATCGATTTACAGAACGGATTCCCAATATAATTGATGGTAGCTGACGGAACGGGAGTAATTAATACAGTCGTCGTTGCTGAAACAGATCCGCAACCATTGGCGGGTGCTGCCGTGTATGTAACCGTATATGTCCCGGGTAAGCTCCCTTGTGGATTAATCGCCCCGGTAACTCCATCAATGGTTAACCCCGATGGAGAAGCAGTATAGCTTCCTCCGGTATATGCTTCGGTTCCGGCTAGCGTAACGGGTTGGCCGTCACTTGCAGATCCGCAGAACGGATTTCCATTGTATGTGATTGATGCGGTCGGCATCGGGATGACGGTGACCGGATATGATACCGGATTTAGTGCCATACAGCCATTCGCATCTGAATAATTGACGCTGATTGATCTTGAACCGGGATTGTTCCACGTTATCGTAACAGAATTGGTACTTTGTCCACTGGTGAGGGTTCCTCCATCTACAGACCAAATATAGTTGTCTTGTCCAGATTCTGTCGTATAAATATTTCCGACCGAGTTTGCACAAACAGAAGACGACCCGGAGATAGTAGGCACGGGAGGTGTCGGATAAACATTTAATGTGTAGTTTGCTGTTGCCGCCGGACATGTTGTGTTGGTAACCGTCATTGCCAAAGTAATGGTATTACCGGCATCTTCGGGTGCTACTGTATAAGACGGGGTTAATGTTGTTGGGTCTGAAAGGGCTCCAGCTCCGTTGTGAGTCCAAAGAATCGAACCATTGCTTGCTGTAGTTCCGGTTATAAAAGCTACTCCGTTGGGACAAATATTCTGGCTGCCACCTGCAATGGCAATTGGCAATGCGTTAACGGTTATAGTGCCGGGCACTGTCATTGCGCCACACGATCCGATACCTCCACTAAATAGTATTTGGTAGTTGAATGTCCCTGACATGGAAGGAGCACCGCTGATGGTAATGCTATTGGTCACCGGATTCCAGTCTCCGGTTACACCGAAAGGCAAGCCTGTGAATGTGGCGTCAGTATATCCGGTAGTTGAATAGGCGATGGTTGTTATCGGAGACGAAATACAAACGGACTGATTGGTAGTAGTGACATCCGAAGTAAGCGTTACAGTATTTAAGTTGGGAATAACGGTTACCGTCGGATTGCCAGAATAAGTTCCGGAACAATTTGCATCGGTTACTGCTGTAAGCGTATATGTTTTTGTGTCGGTTGGCGCAATGTTTATAACTGTCGGGGTGCTGGTTATGTCGTTTAATATTTCTGAGTTTGAACCATCAGTGTAAGTAATACCCCAGGGAGCCGTGCCGGTTAAAGCCAGTGTAAGGTTGGTGGAATTGCCCGCGCAAACAGAGGTTGTTCCGCTTATGATCGCGGTTGGTTTTGCATTGACATTGTTGATGATGGTTGATGATGTGGTTGAGCAACCGGATGCGTTGCTTGCAATCACAACAACGCTCTGTCCGTTGGTTAGTGCTGATGTTGTGTAGGTTGATGATGCTCCGCTCTGTACGCTGATTCCGTTCACTCTGAAGTTGTACATAGAGCCTCCGCTTGCTGTAAACGTTATGGCAGATCCTTCACAAAAAGTGTTATCCGGATCAGAGCTCGTCAAAACAGGCACGGGATTAGCAATAACCGTATTTGTTATGCCCGCGCTAATCGCTGAACAACCCGATGCGTTGGTGACAATCACGTCTACTATTTGTCCATTGATTAACGATGAGGTAGTATACTTGTTTGAAGAGCTATTCTGAACAGTAGTTCCGTTTACTCTGAAATTATAATTTGAGCCACCACCGGCAGTGAAAGTAACCGATGTTCCCGCGCAGAAAGTATTGTCCGGATCTGAACTTGTTAATGAGGGAAGTGGAGTTGCCAGTACCGTGTTGGTAATACTAATACTGATTGATGCACAGCCTGATGCATTAGTGACAATTACGTCAACAACCTGTCCGTTTGTTAGTGTAGTGGTGGTATATGAGTTTGATGCCTGATTTTGCACACTAACTCCATCCACCCGAAAATCATACATATTGCCGCCGCTTGCTGTGAAAGTGACCGGAGTGCCTGCACAAAAGGTATTGTCGGCATCTGAACTTGTCAACGAAGGTATGGGTTTGGCAAGAACCATATTGGAAGTACCAGTACTGGTTGCTGCACATCCAGAAGCGTTTGTTACTACAACATCAACAATCTGCCCGTTTGTCAGAGAAGGTGTAGTATAAGCGTTGGACGGTCCATTCTGAACTGTTGCTCCGTTCACTCTGAAATTGTAATTTGTTCCTCCATTTGCAGTGAAAGTGACAGAGGTTCCTTCACAGAAAGTATTGTCAGCGTCGCTGCTGGTCAAAGCTGGAGACGGGATGGTATTTACGGTGAAAGTAGATACGCTGGTAGCAGAATTCCCATTTACTGTGACTACAATATTTCCAGTTCCGCTTGCTGCCGCCGGTAACGGAACTGTTATCTGGGTGCTGCTTATGAATGTAACCGGCACAGCGGGCGTACCGTTGATAGTTACGGAGGTGTTGCCAGCAACAAAATTAGTCCCGTTAATTGTGATTATAGCTCCACTTCCTGCGCAAGCGCTGGTGGGCGTGAAGCTTGTTATCGTAGGCGGGGAATTGGTGATAATTATTTTATAATCTTCGAATTCTCCATCAATACCGTTTGCACAAGGGGTGGTATAGCCATTATATTTTGATGAAATTCTCATCCGGATATTGCCGATAGTTGCTCCCGGAGGTACGGTTATAGTTAACGGACAAAGACTGCTGATGCCACTGGTTACATTCGTTGCTGTCCCCAAATCATATTCTTCGCCCATTCCGCCGGGAGTTCCGGGAATGGTGTAGAAAACGCCATCCTGATTCCAGTCAATCCATACTTTTTGGCTGTTGGTATAATTACCGGCCGTATTTACATATACGCTTAAATTATAAGCTGCACCCAATGATACTGTTGTCGATTGTGTAGATGTGTAGTCAGTATAACCATTGGCACCGGATGAATTATCTATTGTATTAAATACCACTCTTGTAATACCATCACCCCAGAAATTGGTTGCTGATGGAGTGCAATAAATCAATGGCGTTGAAACAGCAGAAGCGGATCCCGGAATGTTGTAACAATTGCCGGTTGTATTGTATTCGTATACAGTAAACGTATAATTTACATTTGAAGTGAGACCGGTGACGTTTACACTTGTGCCATTGCCTCGATAAACGACAAAATTACCGGCTCCTGTTGTACTGCCCGAACCAAATGCAGCATTGGCTGTATAGGTTGTTCCGGAAACCGGATCTACAGATGTCGTGCTTGATACCCGTGCCACTACTATTACGCCGGCAGTTCCATTACCCCGCGTCCAGTTGACAGTGAGGGATGTGCCGGTGGTGTTGTTTGTAAAAGCCCCAATTGAGGCTTGGTTTGAAGGCGGAATACAATCTGTAATGACTCCCGAAGATGCACCCGGGATTAGATAACATTTATCGGATGAATTAAATTCATATACGGTAAAGGTATATGAATTCGAAGCTGATAAACCTGTGATATTGGCAGATGTTCCAGTGCCGGCGTAAACAACGCAATTTCCAGTTCCTGTGGTGTTACCTGCGCCAAAGGCTGAATTTGCCGTATAGGATATTCCGCTTGTTGGATTAACCGCCGTTGTACTTGTAAGTCGGGCTACTACTATAACACCACCGGTACCGCTACCCCTGCTCCAATTGACCGTAAGTGATGTAGCTGCAATGTTTGTAAAGGCATTCATTGTTGCCTGTGTTGTAGGAGGAATGCATGGCGTGATAACTGATGCGGATGATCCCGACAGGTTATAGCATGGTCCGGCGGAATTATATTCGTATACAGTGAATGTATAGCTTGTTGAAGCAGCTAGATCTGTTATGTCAACACTGGAGCCCGCACCCTTATAAACAACAAAATTTCCACTCCCGGTTGTTGAGCCGGAGCCAAAGGAATTATTCGCTGTATATGAAATGCCACTGTATGGAGCAACGGCCGGAGCGCCGGTTAACCGTGCTACGACGATAACGCCTCCATTCCCGTTTCCTCTTGTCCAGTTTACAGTGAGAGAAGTGCCGGTGATGTTATTGGTAAATGTGCCAATGGTAGCCGGATTGGAAGGTTGAATACAGGGAGTTGTAACTGTAGAAGCTGAGCCGGGAAAAGTATAGCATGGTCCCGTGTTGTTAAATTCGTAAACAGTAAAGTCGTAAGATGTTGAGCTGGTTAAACCTGTGATGTTGACAGATGAACCAGGACCTGCATAAACCACATAGTTTCCTGTGCCGGTTGTTTGGCCTGAACCAAAGACGGAATTTGCCGTATATGTTGTTCCACTTGTCGGATCAATGCCAGGTGTGCCGGATATGCGGGCAACGACAATAACCCGGTTTCCGTTTCCTCTTGTCCAGTTGACTGTGAGGGATGTTCCGGTGGTGTTGTTGGTATATATTCCTATAGAAGCTTGATTGGCAGGAGCCGAGCATGTTGTGGTTACAGAGCCGGAGGAGCCGGGTGTAAGATAACAGTTGTTTGTAGTATTAAATTCGTAAACAGTAAAAGTGTAATCGGAAACAGAAGATAGATTATTGACTGTAACATTATTGCCAGTGCCGTTATATACCACATAGTTACCGGATCCGGTAGTAGTATTTCCCGATCCAAAATTTGCGTTTGCAGTATAAGATGTGCCATTGACAGGATCGGCTGCTGTTGTGGAGGTTAATCGTGCAACTACCAATATGCGACTCCCATCTCCTCTTGTCCAGTTGACGGTAACACTATTATTGCCAATAGAAGTGAATGAACCGATGATAGCTTGTGTCGTCGGAGTTATACATATTGGTTTAAGAGCAATTAGAATAGCTCCGTTGCGGGAAGAATTTAAGATTGCAGCTGTACCGTCACCTGTATTTCCCCCCGTGCTTTTAAGTGCCCAGGCAGCACCCACCGAAACATGATTATTATTGTCGTTATCATACAATTCGGTTAGGTTTCCCGGAGAATTTGTGTGCCAGTTTGAATAGTTGTCAGGACTGCTGCCAACCATTCCAAACATAATAATAGCGGCATTTGGAGTTGCGGTTATAATGCCGGTTGCCGTGATGTTATCGTCTTGATTGACAGTTATTGTTCCCAGATCAACATCGAAAGGTCCTCCTGCAGTACCGTCAACTTTATAGCCACCGGTTACATCAACGCCTGAAAATGCGACTATTGAACCGATTGCTTCGTTTGTATTAGCTCCTAAAGCAAAGGTATAGGTAATGGTCGAAATGTTCTCATCAGAAGCATCTGCAATACGGTATAAAACAGATCCCCGGCGTGCCGTTCCTCCGCCTAAGTCAGCGCCGGCGATGAGTGTCCATCCGGCAAGAGAAGGATCTTGAGTGTCATTGCCATTTTTTGAAATATTCACAATCATTACATCACCTGCTTTTATACCTGTGGGTTTAGCGATAGTGATAGATGTTGTGGTTGAAGTAGCTGTTGTAGCGGTGCCGCGTTGTGCGATTACGGCAAGGAGACTGTTTATGGAAAAGAAAAACAATATTGTGGTAAGCGCAACAATCTTACGGGTGGCCCCTCTTTCTTTACATGATTGTGGAGGAGCTGTCTGTGATGTCCCTATATGCGCAAGAAGGATGTGGGTAAAAGTAGACTTCATGTGCGATTAATTTTCTCTTTAGATTTTTAGAAGACAGACTTCCCGTAACGATTGCCGGCTGAGAGTGAGAAACAAGCGGTGCATCTCTTTTTTGCACTGAAAATGATTTTAACCGCAACCCGTTCTCTTTATTTAATGACTTGCTTGTTAGTCTGTGATGAAGGAGCGTCGGGTTGTTTGAGTCTTGTTCTCAAATATTTATTCCACCTGAATAACGCATTAATGTCAACGCTTTAGTTGCTAAAAGCATAAATTTTGCATAGATGTGCTTTTTGTCTTTGATTATTTTTCTGTTCTAATGCATTCTATATGAAAAATGGTGCATTCTGTGTTTGTTGTCAGGTACTTTAGTCTATATGTCGATTCAGAAACGTTTTCGTAAACCAATGTTTTTTTTGTCGGATATTTGCTTATTTAGGATTCAGATTTAATGAGGTCATCTTGACTTTTTATACTATTGCTCCTACAGAGTTTTTAGTCCATGAAACTAATAATCAATACCTTCCGATAATCACCAGGAATTACTCCGAAAGGAGCATTTAAGCTTTGGAGAAGTGATATTATATAGCACAACAGGAGGCTTCTCTTTTCCCAAAGAGAAGCACTCCCTAACTTCCGCAGATCATTTTGTTGATTAAAATTCTACTTGCATTGTTCGAAGAAATTGGCCGGAAGTATAGTTGGATCGAGCTGTTCTCCCGCTTTGAATTTATTCGGGTCGAAAGCTCCCGGTGTTTCTTTGTCTGAGCTGTAACTTAACACCTTAATCTCTGTTCGACGATTAAGCTGATGATCTGCTTCACTGCACCAAACGCCGTTATCACAACGGTTTAGCAGTTGATGTTCTCCATAACCTTTTGCTATTATTCGATTTTGGTTAATGCCCTTTGATACAATGTATGCAACAGCCGATCTGGCCCGCTTGTCAGACAGTGTGTCGTTGTAGCTGTAGGAACCGCGACAGTCTGTGTGGGCGCTGAGTTCTATGTCGATCGGATAGATTTTCATGATGGTAACCAGACTGTCAAGAATCGGACGTGCATCGGCGCGGATATTCCATTTGTCGAAATCGTAATGGATGTTGTCCAGTTTCCATTTCATGCCGATGGCAAACTTGTCGAGCAGCAAATCGCGTGGTGCCGGCTGAACCATTGTAGCTTTCGAGGGGTTAACCACCTGCATGGCGAGACAGTCGCAGTTGCAGTTTTGCTTCACTCCTTCGATGGCGTAATTGCACGGATTGGCAACAGCCTTCACAATTATATCGGACGGATGTTTGACTTCCATGCTGTATTTACCGTTAGCATCCGTTTTCAGCACATATACTTTTCGTTCTTTCGGGTCGAAAACAAAAACCGATACGTCGCTGATTGGCTGGAGCGTTCTTTTGTCTTTTACATAACCTTCTATCAGAGAAGAATAGATTTTCTTTTCGTAGTTGAATCCGAAGATATTGTCGTTGCCACCGATACGATCGGAGGTGAAAAATCCTGTTGAGGCGCTCGCTCCCTGTGTCCATCCGAAATCGTCGGTATTGCTGTTGATAGGATAGCTCAGGTGTTCCGAACTATCATTTCCGGCAAGAAGGTCTTTCAACGGGATGCGGTAAATATCCAGTCCTCCCAGACCGGGACGTCCATCACTGCTGTAGTACAGGTAGCCGTCTTCGGTAATGGACGGGAACACTTCGTTTCCGGCAGTATTGATCACATCCAGTTTTTGGGGTTCGCCCCACGATTGAGAGCTGTCGTTTCTTTTGCTAACATACAGGTCGTAACCACCTTTTCCGTTTGGCATATCACTGCTGAATACCAACAATGTTCCTTCCGGATTTACCGCAGGATGCATTGCCGAATACTGATTGGGATCGCCAAATGGCAAAGCCTTGATGTTGGTTATCTTTTTGCCGTCGTATGATCCCTGCATCAGTCGGATACGGTTGATTTTATTCGCATCGGGGTGGTCATAGTTGGCCGAGAAATAAATGGTATTGTTTTTGTCGATTGAAACACCGCCTGCATTGTAAGGCACATTGTCCAACCCTTCCACAAGAGAACCCACAAAAGTATTTCCCTGCAGGTAATTGCGTGGAAAAGCTACCGATAAAGCGGGCGCAGAAGCCTTTGTATCTGCTCCTTCATAGACGCCCGCTATCCTCTTCTCTTTAGATTTGGTTGGTATTGCTGAAAGGTCAGTAATTTGTTTGCCGGTTAATGAGGATACCGGCTGAGTGCTCAATGTGTTCTTATCTACCTGCCACAGGCGCGAATAGTTTCCTCCGTCCCAGTCGAAAGCTCTTGTTTTGGATGCGTAAGGACGGTTGCTGCTGAATAATAATGTATTGCTGTTGAGTAGTGGTGCAAATTCCCTGTAGGGAGTGTTCATGTCCGGAAAACTCATTTGCCAGTCGGCGGAGTCTTTTTCCATTTCTGCCAGTTTGCCGGCATCCATGAAAGCTTCGGCTTTTTGTTCGAATCCCGGAATACCTTTGAGCCATTCGCCTGCTTTCTTGTATTGGTGGGCGCGTGCCGCAATCTCAGCCAAACGGATACGATCCGTATTGGAAAGAGAACCTGAATTTTTTGCGAGTAGGTGGTCGTATGCTTTTTTGCATTTATCGTACGATCTGGTTTGCCAGTAACAGTCAGCAAGTTTTGTCCAGTATACCGGTGTTAAAACATTCCCCCTGGCAATACTCTTTTCGTAATAACCGGCAGCTAAAACATATTTTTTTGCCACATAAGCCGCATCACCCTGACTGATATCTGCAGTAATGTTCATTCCGCTTTGGGCAAACAAGGTAAAACTACCCATCGCCAGCAAAAGTAATAATGATGTCAATATGCGGTTGGATATTTGGGTAATAGTTTTCATAGTTGTGCTAATTATCTGGTTTATAAACTTGATCTGTATTACTTTGGCTTTCACCTATTTTAGGACGCATTATTATGACACGAGCCGGTTAGTAGTATCTGGGAGACTGAACTTCTTTGCTGGCTCCACCCAGTTCGAGTCTGAGCATAATTTCATGCGTTCCTTTGTTGTAACTTTTCAGATCGGAAATCGTATAGTCGTATGAGTATCCGATACGCAGTTGCGGAAGTACCTGAAATTCCACCATGCCCACGAAAGCATCGCCTGTCCGGTAACTGACTCCCACACCCAGTATATCATGGAACCACCCGTTGAGGTTAAAATCGTATTGAACGGTAGCCCCTTTTACGGCCTTGATCAAAACAGACGGTTTGAGTTTGATGACCGGTGAAAGCGTAAAGAGATAACCGCCGGTGAGAAAATAGTGATTGTTGGCTCCGAAACTCTTTTGGTTCAACTGGTTTTCGGCTTCTATTTTTGTGTGCAACAAGGCCGGAACAGAAAGACCAACATACCATTTTTCGGTGGCAAATAACATCCCGAATCCGGCAGTGGGCAACCATCCGCTCACATCGTTTTGCAACAGTGGATCGGTTTGATCCAGCGGATTGGTTTCTGAAAGGTTTGCCCTGTAGTTTAAAAGACCTCCGCTTACACCCAAAGACAGGAATGCGTCGTTGAAAGGAATACGGTGCGAATAGAATGCCTGTACGCCGGTTGTCTTTTCAATGCCCATTTGGTCATTGTAGACCTGCAGGCCAATGCCTTCATTGCTGCCTTCAATGCGTCTGTCCCATGTGATGGACCCGGTTCTGGGTGCTCCGGTAATACCTATCCACTGAGCCCGATACAAGGCTGTTATATTGTCAACTGCGCGATTACCTGTATAAGCCGGGTTAATATGGATCATATTGAACATGTATTGAGAATACATCGGCTCTTGTTGACCCTTCAGGGTGCCGCAAAGCAGCAGCAAACCTGTGGTAAGAATCAATGATAATTTGGAAGTCAGAGTATGTAACATTGTCGTAAATTTTAATGGTTATTCATGCCTGTCTCTGCCATTTTCATAGTTAACGTTTCCCGGTATCGTGGAGTGCTTTCGTTTACTAAAAGACAACTCCACTTTGCCGGTATTGCTGTTAACGTCTCAATGTGATATAGCTTGCTAGTTTTTCAACCTTATTCGTTTCTGTATTGCGGATCACTATGATGTAATAATATGTTCCGCTTGGCAGATTCTGACCCAACAGATGTCCGCTGCCCTTACCGTCCCAGTCGTTTTGATAATCGTTGCTCTCGTAAACCTTATTACCCCAACGGTTGAAGACTTCCAGAGAGATAGTGATTCGTGAGGAGTGAATGATTGTGAATTTATCATTATGACCATCCTGGTTAGGCGTAAACGCATCCGGGATAATCAGAATCTCAGGTATCTCCGTCTTTGTCGGTCTCGGGAATGCACCTTCAGTGTTCGATGGGTCATCAGATAAGACATTGGAGATGGCTCCGGTAGTCCTGGACGATCCGTCAAGCACAGCCTGATTGTAGACTGTTCCAAAGAACCGGTTCAATGTGG
Organism: Paludibacter jiangxiensis; assembly: GCF_001618385.1. NCBI lineage: Bacteria > Pseudomonadati > Bacteroidota > Bacteroidia > Bacteroidales > Paludibacteraceae > Paludibacter > Paludibacter jiangxiensis. The sequence goes on from NZ_BDCR01000004.1 coordinate 1,112,040, forward strand.
TGTGCACTTCAATGGTGATCTCTTCCGTGCTGTTAGGTGCCACTGCACTGCCATCGAGCAATACGTTGGTGCGGGTAACGCCGTCAAAGAGCCCGTTTGCTTTCAACTTGCCGGTTGCCGTAATACCAACCACCCGGAATTCCATCGGACTTAAAATTACCCTGCTCAGGTCATCGGTAATATGTATCGAGGTAATTGAGTCAGTGGTTAATTTGTTGGTTACCGATATGGTGTATTTCCAGTTAACAGTGCCATCTCCGTTGTTTACCGGTGAGGTTGACCTCTTGTTGAAGGTCATCATATCTGTATATGGTCTCACCGTAATGGTTACCGTAGCCGTCGATGTCAGACCGTTGCTTGCAGCTATCGTATAGGTAAACGAGTCGGAACCTGTGTATCCGGTTGTCGGAGTGTAAACAATCTTGTCGTCTGTCGGATTGTTCGGCGTTCCGCCGTTATTTACCGTTACCGTTCCGTGAGCCGCGCTTGTGGCTGTGATTGCAGTGGTGGATGGTCCATCCGGGCCAAAGCTGTCATTGGACAATACGTTGATGGTTGTACTTGTATTCTGAATCATCGTCACATTGTCATTGACTGCAACAGGAGGATCAGAAACCGAGGTGACAGTAATTGTCAACGTGCCGGAAGCTGTGCCACCATTGCCATCGCTGATGTTGTAAGTGATAACAGGAACAGAACCATTGTAGTTAGCCATCGGAGTAAAGGTGTAGCTACCATTGGTATTGATAATTATTGTGCCAATACCTGTCATTGTAGCTGTAGCTCCGGCGCTATAAGCAGTACCTCCGATTGTAAATCCGGTCACTGTCAGCGGATCGCCATCCACATCGGCATCATTGGTCAGTACGTTATCGTTTAACGGAGTGTCTTCCGGTGTACTTTTCACATCTGCATTGGCAACAGGATTGTCATTCGCTGCCGTTACCGTAATGTCGAGTGTTGAAGAAACAACAGCCGAACCATCAGTTGCACGATAGAAGACAGTCGGTACTTTTCCGTTGAAATTAAGAGCCGGTGTAAATGTGAATGCTCCATTGGCAGCAGCCACAAGAGTACCCGTTGAAGAGACGTTGACAGAAGCCGGCGTTGTGTAGACTTTTTCGCCTACAACGATGTTGGCTACCGAAAGCGGATCACCATCCACGTCAGAGTCATTTGCCAATACATTACCGCTTACCGGTGTGTCTTCCGGTGTGGTGTATACGTCAGGTCTGGCTACCGGTGCGTCATTGACCGCCGTTACCGTGATAATCAGTTTTGCAGAAGCTGTGCCGCCCACGCCGTCACTTATCATGTAAGTGATAGCCGGAACTGTACCGTTGTAATTCAACGTCGGTACGAAGGTGAATCCGCCATTTGCATTGAGGGTCAGCGTCCCTTCTGCCGAAGTGGCTGTCCCCGGCGAATAAGTGGTACCATTCCATACAAAGCCTGTTACCGTGAGGACATTCGTTACGTCCGGATCGGTGTCGTTTGCGAGAACATTACCTGTAGCGGTTATGTCTTCCGGAGTTGATACATTATCATCAACTGCTATCGGCGGAACATTGCCGTAGATAACCGTGATCGCATATTCACAAACTGTCGTATTGCCGGATTTATCCGTTGCTGTCCATTTAATGTTGGTAAGGCCTACATTAAGTATCGCATTGTCAAGAGTCGTTCCGGAACCGGTTGTTGCGCCAGTCATGTCGTATGTCAACGAAGCAAGAGCATCATTGTCGGTTGCAGTTGCATCCCATCCTGTACCTTTAATGGTGTAGGTGTAAACGCCACTCTGAGAGGTGAAGCTTACATTCTGACCTGTGAAACATTTTGTAAACAGCGGATTCTGATTATCCACCACTGTTATTGTTTGTTTGCACGAGGTGGTATTGCCACATTCATCGGTTGCCGTCCAGGTCACGGTGGTTGTTCCTATCGGATATTGACCGCTGGCATTCATCGTGTGGTTGAAATCGTTGCTGTACTTAACTTGACCACAATTGTCGGTTACAGTTGGTGATGCAATGGTAACCGTAGCAAAGTTCTTATCCACATCGACAAATACGGTTTGAGATGGAGGACAACTCAAAACCGGAGCGGTGGTATCCTGTACCTTGATCACCTGTGTCTTCGATGCACTGTTGTTGCAAGCATCGGTAGCTGTCCATGTACGAGTCAGAGTGTAGGTACTTGGGCAAACGCCGTCTGTACGGACTTCCTTGTAAGTAACCACAGGAGCTGCGTCGCAATTATCGGTAGCGGTCAGCGTTGCGGCCACAGGTACGGCATTGCATTCCACGGTAACGTCGGCAGGAGCTTCGCTCAAAATAGGAGCTTTTGTATCCTGAACCTTGATAACCTGTGTCTTCGATGCACTGTTACCGCAAGCGTCGGTAGCTGTCCATGTGCGGGTCAGGGAGTATGTGCTCGGGCAAACGCCGTCGGTACGTACTTCCTTGTAAGTTACCACGGGAGCTACATCACAATTATCGGTAGCAGTCAGCGTAGCAGCTTCAGGAACAGCATTGCATTCAACGGTAACGTCGGCAGGAGCTTCGCTCAAAATAGGAGCGGTGGTATCCTGAACTTTGATCACCTGAACTTTCGATGCGCTGTTTCCGCAAGCGTCGGTAGCTGTCCAGGTACGAGTCAGAGTGTAGGTACTCGGGCAAACGCCATCGGTACGTACTTCACTGTAAGTTACCACAGGAGCCACGTCACAATTATCGGTAGCTGTCAGCGTTGCAGCTACAGGTACTGCATTGCATTCTACAGTAACGTCGGCAGGAGCTTCGCTCAAAATAGGAGCGGTGGTATCCTGTACCTTGATCACCTGAACTTTCGAAGAGCTGTTTCCACAAGCGTCGGTTGCTGTCCATGTGCGGGTCAGAGTGTAGGTACTCGGGCAAACGCCGTTAGTTCTTACTTCTGTGTAAGTTACAGGTATGACCGTGCTATTGTAATCTGAAGCTGTAAGTGTTGCTGCATCTGGTATTACGTTGCATTCTACGGTAACATCAGCAGGAGCATCACTCAGTACAGGGGCTGCCGTATCCTGTACTTTAATTATTTGTGTTTTTGAAGAACTGTTACCGCAAGCGTCGGTGGCCGTCCAAGTGCGTGTTAGTGTGTAATTATTTGGACAATTGCCATCAGTTCTTACTTCTGTGTAAGTTACCACTGGAGCTGCATCACAATTGTCTGTCGCTGTCAGTGTAGCCGCGGTTGGAACAGCATTGCTTTCTACGGTAATATCTGTCGGTGCTTCGCTCAAAACCGGAGCTTTTTTGTCCTGAACGGTGATTACCTGTGTCTTTGAAGAACTGTTACTGCAGGCGTCGGTGGCTGTCCAGATGCGGGTCAGGGTGTAATTGCTCGGGCAAGCGCCGTCGGTGCTCACTTCCTTGTAAGTAACCACAGGAGCTGCGTCGCAGTTATCGGTAGCTGTTAGTGTTGCAGCTACAGGTACGGCATTGCATTCCACGGTAGCGTCAGCAGGAGCCTCGCTCAAAACCGGAGCGGTGGTATCCTGTACCTTGATCACCTGTGTCTTCGATGCACTGTTACTGCAGGCGTCGGTTGCTGTCCATGTGCGAGTCAGGGTGTATGTGCTCGGGCAAACGCCGTCGGTACGTACTTCCTTGTAAGTTACCACGGGAGCTACATCACAATTATCGGTAGCAGTCAGCGTAGCAGCTTCAGGAACAG